>JAWOBP010000235.1:0-43175 GCA_046484285.1 Polyangia bacterium | reverse complement strand
CCGACGGCTTCTGGGGCAGGGATCCCCCGCTCTTCGCGCCGGGAGTACCCTCGGGCGCGAAGAGCGGGGGATCCCTGCCCCAGAAGCCGTCGGGAGAGAAGCCGGCCGAGCCCAAGCCGGCCGTTCCCAAGCCGGCCGTTCCCGAGCCGGCTCAGCCCAAACCGGCCGTTCCCGAGCCGGCTCAGCCCAAGCCGGCCGCCCCCAAGCCGGCTCAACCCAAGCCGGCCGGAGCGCCGGTGGCGACGCCCGCGGCGCCGGCCAAGGGCGGCGGCAAGACCATGTTCGGAATGCCGGCGATGACACAGCCGACGCCGGGCGGCGGGCAGCCCCAGCCTCCCAAGCCCGAGCAGCCGCAGCAGCCGCAGCAGCCGCAGGCGCAGCAGGCCAAGCCGGCCGGGAAAGAGGAGCAGAAAGAAGACGCCTACAAGGCCACGGTGCTGGGCATGCCGGCCGTGGGAGAGTCCGGGGAAGAGGGCGGAGCCGGAGAGGGCGGAGCCGCGGCCGAAGAGGAAGAGAAGCCCGGGATCGGGGAGCGCATCGAGGATTCGACCGAATCCGCCGGCGACGCCGCCGAATCCGCCGAAGAGCTGGCCGACGCCGCGGGCGGGTTGGGAGAGGCCGCGGACGAGGCCGCCTCGGCGGTCGGCGACGCGGCCGATACGGTCGGCGATCTGGCCGAGTCGGCGGGCGGGTTGGCCGAGGATCTGAACCTGCCGATCAAGAAGGGCGGCAAGACCTGGCTGTGGGTGCTGATCGGCGTGGGGGGATTTCTCACTCTCGCCGCTCTCGGCGCGCTGTTGTGGTTTTTCGTGTTTCGCAGCACGCCGGACGTGCCGGATCTCTCGCAGATTCCCGGCGCCGGGAAGGCCGTGCCCGCGCTGCCCGGAGGCCAGGCCCAGCCGTCCGGCCCCGCGCTCGCGCCGCAGCAGCAGCCCGCGCAGCCGCAGCAACAGCCGGCTCAGCCGCAACAGCCGGCGGGCCAGCAGCCCGCCCAACCGAGCGGGCAATGACCGCGGTTCGTCCTCTCATTTGGCAGATTGCTTTTCGCGGGGGTATTTGCTAGCTTTCGGCTAATCAGTAGCGAGGAAATTCGTGAAGATTCCGGTACAGGCGGCCGGCGAGACGAACGTCGGCATGAAGCGTAATCACAACGAGGACACCTTCTCGATCCTCGAGGAGGAGAACCTCTTCATCGTCTGCGACGGCATGGGAGGGCACGCCTCGGGCGAGGTCGCCAGCCAGATGGCCGTCGAGACGATTCGCAATTTCTTCAGGGACACCCGCGAGGACCCCGAGCTGACCTGGCCCTACAAGATGGATCGGGCCAAGCGCTACGAGGAGAACCGCTTGATCACCGGGGTCAAGCTGGCCAACCTCCGCATCCACGAGGCGTCCAAGCGGGAGCCCAAGTACCACGGGATGGGAACGACCATCGTCTCGGCCGACATCATCGACGAGGGCATCTACCTCGGACACGTGGGTGACAGCCGTATCTACCGCATCCGCGACGATCAGATCGAGCAGGTCACCGAGGACCACTCGCTGCTCAACGACTACATCAAGATGAAGAAGCTCACGACCGAGGAGATCGAGAACTTTCCCCACAAGAACGTGATCGTGCGGGCGCTCGGGATGAAGGAGTCGGTGAAGGTCGACACCTTCTTCGAGCAGCCTCATCCCGGAGACATCTACCTGCTGTGCTCGGACGGCTTGAACAGCGAGATAAGCGACGAACAGATGCTGGAGATCGTGGGCCGGCATCCGCGCGACCTCCAGGCGGCCTGCCACGGGCTGATCGAGGCGGCGAACAAGGCCGGCGGCCACGACAACATAACGGTGCTCCTGGTCCGCACCCCTTGAGACGGCACGGGTAGGGGCCGGACGCCTCGGGGAAGCGGCCGATGAGCTCGACCTCTCCTGCAAACGACAACCCGCCGCCGATCGCGGCCAGCTGGCGGTTCCTCAAGGCGTACTCGACCACCTTCACGGTGATCGGCTCCTACCTGTGGCTCAACTTCAAGTCCCGCCTGCGGGGCGAGCGCTACCGCCAGGAGACGATCAGCGAGGTGCACCGCCGCAACGCGCACCGGATCGAGACGACGATCGTCAGGCTGCAGGGGTTGTTCATCAAGGTCGGGCAGCTGTTCAGCATCATGACCAACTTCCTGCCCGAGGAGTTCCGCACCGGGCTGGAGAACCTGCAGGACGCCGTGCCCGCGCGTCCCTACTCCCAGATCGAAAAACGGATCATCGACGAGCTGGGCGACCAGCCCGATCGCATCTTCGCCGAGTTCTCCTCTTTTCCGATAGCCTCGGCCTCGCTCGGCCAGGTCCACCGCGCCGTGCTGCGCGACGGGCGCCGCGTCGCGGTCAAGGTGCAGCATCTCGGCGTGGAGCACACGGCCCGCGAGGACCTCAAGACGATCAAGCGCATCTTGTGGATCGTGCGGCGCATCTTCAAGACCCGCGGGCTGGAGAACTACTACCGCGAGATCCGCTCGATGATTCTCCAGGAGTTGGATTTCCGCCTCGAGGCCGAGCACATCGAGCAGATCGCGGCCAACTTCGCGGGCAACGACAAGGTGGGTTTCCCCGTCGTGATCGGGGAGCTCTCCACCTCCCGCGTGCTGACGCTCGAGTTCGTGGAGGGAATCAAGATCACCGATCGGCGGGGCCTGGTCGAGGCCGGCCTGGATCCCGCAGCGGTGGCCCGCGACCTGGTCACGGCCTACTGCCAGATGATCTTCGTCGACGGGGTCTACCACGCCGATCCCCACCCGGGAAACATCCTCGTGCAGCAAGGCGGGCGGCTGGTCTTCCTGGACTTCGGGGCGGTCGGAAACCTCTCGCCGGCGATGCGGCAGGGCATCAGCTCGATGATCGAGGCGATCATCAAAGGCGAGGAGCAGCAGCTGCTGCGCTCGTTGCGGCAGATGGGGTTCCTCCGGATCGGCACCGACCAGACCGAGGCCGCCTCGCGGGTGATCGAGCACTTCCACCGCAAGTTCCAGGAGGAGATCCACCTCGACAGTTTTTCCCTGTCGTCGATCCAGGTCGACACCGAGCGCAGCCTGGAGCAGCTGGCCGACCTGCGCGAGATGAACGTCGGCATTCGCGAGATCTCCACGGCGTTCCACATGCCCAAGGAGTGGGTCCTGCTCGAGCGTACCGCGCTGCTGCTGACCGGGCTGTGTACCCACCTCGATCCGCAGATGAACCCGACCGACACGATCCGCCCCTATCTGGAGGAGTTCGTGCTGGGCAAGGACCGCGACTGGTCCGAGATGCTGTTCGATCTCTCGCGCGAGAAGCTGCTGTCGTTCCTGCAGCTCCCGCACCAGATCGAAGGCGCGCTGCAGAAGACCATGGCGGGCAAGATCAGCTTCCGCGTCCGAGAGATTCCCCCGGCGGCGGAGCTGCTCTACGCCGGTGGGCGCCAGCTCGCCTACACCCTGCTGGCGATCGGGACGGCGGGCGGCGGGATCTACCTGCACCACATCGGCCGCGGGCAGTACGCGCGCTGGGCGGCCTACGCGGCCGGGGGTCTGCTGGTGCTGGCGCTGCTGTCGGCGATCAGAGCGCGCCGCTTCAAGCGCAGGATGTAGACCCGGAGCTTCCGGGCTCCGTTACTCGACTATCAGCAGGTTCTCGCTGCTGGACTCGATGCGCTCCGAGAGGTCGTCAAAGGCGATGTCGTTGACCTCTCCCTCGATGCGCACGGCCGAGACCTCGAACCTGATCTCCCCGGAGGGCAGGCCCGCCCAGCCCCACTCTTGCGGGAGGTTTGGAAGAGCGACCGGGGCCATCGGCGACGTCATGACCAGCGCTCCCCAGCTGGTGTCGCCCTCGGCGTCCTGCGCCTCGAGCGAGAAGAAGCTGGCGTCGGCCGGGACGTCGGCCTCGAGCGCGGAGCCGTTCCAGCTCAGCCCGGCCGGCGGCTGGAGCAGATCGGAGACCGTGTGGCTGGGCATCCACGAGCTCAGATCCGCGTCCCAGAAGAGACGGCTGCCGGACGGATACTCGTCCAGCTCGCTGACCGCGGCCTCTTCGTCCTGGCCGGCGTGGATCACGACCAGGTTGCCCGCCTCGTCGAACGGCGGACCCGAAGGCAGCGCGATCTGGATCGGATCACCGACCGGTCCGCCGATGCTGCCGAAACCGACCGAGCCGTTCTCGCCCAGGTCGAAAGCGACGTGGGCCGCGACCCGAGCGTAGCCGTCGGAAAGCGGATCGACCGCGATCTCCAGGATTTCGGACAGCTCGACATCCAGCTCCAGCTCCAGCCCCTCGGTCTGATCCGACTCGGGATCGATTCTTTCGATCATCGCCGCGTGCGACAGCTGCAAATCCAGCACCGAGGTGTCGAGAATCCCGGCTGTGACGAACAGCGTCCCGGTCCGCCGGTGGGCGACCAGCTCGAAGTCCGTGCTCCCCAGCGCGGGCACCACCATGTTGACCGGCATCTCGTCCACCTCCTCCTGCTCGATCTCCTCGTAGTCCCCGGAGAGCAGATCCTCGATCGGCAGACCGAAGTTGACGAAGGCGACCTTGACCTGGTCGGTGCTGGTCGGCGAGGGCACGACGTCGAAACCCGAGACCGAGCCGCTGAAGGTCACGGTCTGGGGCTCGGGATCCTCGTGGCCGGAAGGCTCCCGCTCGATCGTGGCGTAGGTGGCGTCGAGGCCGTAGAGCGAGCCGGCGGAGTAGCCTTCCTTGAACGAGTGGACGTCGACCGGGCCCTCGAGCGAGTCGTCCTCGAAGACGACCCGCCCGTCGGCGTCGGTGGTGCCGATCAGCGCGCTGGCCGGATCGTTCCCGGCCATCACGTGCACGTCGGCGAGCGGATCGCCGCTCGGCTCGTCGAAGAACCACATCACCAACAAACCCTCGATCGGACCGCCGGTGAAACCGCCTCCTTCCACGATGTGCTGATCGTAGTCACCGTCCCCCCCGTCCTCGCCGCCGTCCGGCTCCAGGGCGGGAGGCCCGTCGTCGCTGCAGCCGGCGGCCAGCGGCGTCACCAGCAACGCGACCGCGGCCATTGCAAACAAGATCTCGTTTCTCATCATCTCCTCCTTGGGACGCAATTTTACGACGATCTCGATGGGGTTTCATACCGTTCGACCCGCACGGCGGCGGTAGAGGTCATCTTTTCCCCGCTCGAGGTTGACTCGCGCCGCGTCGAGGGATTCCATCTGGGTCGTGCGGCGCTTGACCAGATCCTTTTTCGACAGGCCGACTCCCGTCGTGGCTCGCGAGCTGCTCGGCTGCCTGCTGGTCCACGAGCTGCCCGGCGGGCGGCGGATCGGCCGCGTGGTCGAGACCGAGGCGTACGACGGGCCCGAGGACCGCGCCAGCCACGCCTCGCGCAGCCGCACGCCGCGCAACGAGGTGATGTTCGGCCGCCCCGGCGTGGCCTACGTCTACCTGGTCTACGGGCTGCACCGCTGTCTCAACGCGGTCACCGGCCCGGTCGGCTATCCGGCCGCCGTTCTGCTGCGCGCGCTCGAGCCGCTGGAGGGGATCGAGGGCTCGGCCAGCGGTCCCGGACGCCTGACGCGGGCGATGGGCGTGGAGATGCGTCACGACCGCGCCGACCTGGTCGAAGGGAGCCTCTACCTGGCTCGCGGCCGTCCCCTGACCGCGGCCGATATCGGCGTCTCGGCGCGCGTCGGTGTGGACTACGCTGGAAAGTGGGCGGATGCCCCCTTGCGCTTCTTCTCCAAGACGAGCGAGGCCGTCTCGCGCCTGCCGCGCCGGCGGCGGCGGCGAAAGGACGGGTGATCGCGATGGATCGCGACGCAGAACGCTCCTCGGAGCGCGGCGCGGGCTACGGCCTGCATCACCACCACCTGCACATGAGCCCGGGCGATCGCACGGCCAGCTCGCGAGCGCTGTGGGGGGCGCTGGTGATTCTCGGTGTCTTCCTGGTGGTCGAGGCGATCGGCGGCTTCGTCACCAACAGCCTGGCCCTGCTCTCCGACGCCGCGCACCTGCTGACCGACGTGGCCGCGGTGGCGCTGGCGCTGCTCGCCCAGTGGTTCG
Source organism: Polyangia bacterium (assembly GCA_046484285.1). Classification (GTDB taxonomy): domain Bacteria; phylum Myxococcota_A; class Polyangia; order JAAYKL01; family JAAYKL01; genus CAZHCG01. Next base: position 37,130 of record JAWOBP010000235.1, on the reverse strand, counting down.
CCCGCCGGCCGCCCTCGCCCAGGCGCAGCTTCGGTTACCGCAGGCTCGAGATCGTGGCGGCGCTGCTCAACGGTCTGACGCTGTGGGTCGTGGCGGCGCTGATCTGCATCGAGGCGGTGGAACGGATCGTGCAGCCGCAGCCGATCGAAGGGCCGCTGCTGGTCGCGATCGCGGCCGCGGGCTGTGTGGCTCAGATCGCGGCCGCGGTGGTGCTGGCCCGCGCCAGCGGCGAGAGCCTCAACGTGCGCGGCGCGTACCTGCACGCTCTGACCGACGCGGTGCAGTCGCTGGGTGTCGTCGGCGGCGGGATCGCGATCATACTGACCGGTTTCACGATCATCGATCCAATTCTCAGCATCATGATCAGCGCGCTGATCGCCTGGTCCGGAGGCCGGGTCGTGGTCGAGGCGATCCACGTTCTGCTGGAGGGGACTCCCCAGGAGGTCGACCTCGAGCGGGTCGCGCTGGAGATCGCTCGCACCCGGGGCGTGAAACGGATCGCCGTGCTGCACGCCTGGTCGCTGACCACCGGCTACAACGTCCTGGCCGCCCACGTGATCGGCGACGAGCGCCTCGATCCGGCCCAGCGCGAGGAGCTGACCGAGCGCCTCTCGGCCAGGCTGCGCGAGAAGTTCCCGATCCACCTCGTCACGCTGCGCGTGGAGCAGAGCTGTCTGGTCGAGGAGAACGGCGGACGTCCCGAGTGGCTGAGCCGCTACGACGACATCTGAACCGGCTGCGCGCCGAAGGCCGTCATTCGTCGAGGTCGTCGCTGAGGTAGGTGAGAATCACCTCGTCGAGAGACTTGTCGCTCATCAGGTCCTCTCCGAACGAGCCGTCGGCCTCGGGCGCCTCGAAGATCGAGCGTCCCTTGGGAGGCGCGGCCGGCTCGACCGGCTCGACGGAACCCCTCATCTCCGCGGGACGGATCACGCGCACCTCCGAGGATCCGACCTCGTCGGGAAGGCGTTCCGGCTCCGGCCCCTCCTCCTCTTCCTTCTCTTCGGAGGTCTCGCCCACGGGCACGCCCAGAATCTTCGAGGCGATTTCGTCGTGAGCCCCGTCGCGCAGCTCGACGAACATCGCCCGGTGCTGGTCCTTCATCATCTGGCGAACCCGCGGCTCCCAGTCGGGCTCGTTCAGCTCGTCGTCGTACGGCGTCTTCTTGGTGGCGAGAATCGTTCCCTCGGTGAAAAGATGCGTGATCAGGTGAGGCCGATCCCGTCCCGAGTCCTCGGTCTGGATGTGAAACAGGATCCCCGCGTGCCGGACGTTGGTGTTGTATCCGACCAGCGGCGAGTTCTTGTCTTTTTTGTCGTTTTCGTCCATCGAACAACAGTTCTCGTCAATCAAGCTACCACATGCGCGGCGCGGCTCGCCAGATCTGGATCGGTCTCAGGGCTCGCTGTGGGCCTCTTCTCGCCGCGGAAACCGCATCGCGCCGAGGTGGACCGACTCTCCGAGCAGACGCAGGGTGGCCGCCTCCTCGGGCAGCGCGCGCACCGGCTCTCCGGCAAAATCGGTCATGCCGCTCTCGCGGCGCAGCGAGGCCCAGTTCTCCCGCCGCGCGGCCCTCCAGCCGACCGCGTTTCCCACACCCTCGGCGATCAGCGCCTCGGCCAGCGCCGCAGGCGGCCCGAAGCCGGCCACCAGGAAGCGGCTCCCGATCGCGCCGATCGCCGCAACCTGACGATCGCCTGCAAAGACCGCCTCTCCGTCGCGAATCAGCCAACGTCCCTGCACGGCCTCGTAGACCGCGGGCGCCCCGGGCGCCCGAGGCCAGGGACCCGTCTCGAGCGCGCCGTCCCGAAGCTGACTGAGCGTGGCCCGGCCCTCCTCCAGGCGGGCGACCACCGAGCCGGCGACCAGCTGACCGCGATCCGTGTCGTACGGCCCCAGCTCGATCTCGGCCAGCAGCCGCGAGTCGTCGAGCGCGGCGCGATCGGGTGCGGCCGGGGCCAGATTCTCGGGCACGTCGCCGGGTGAGATCTCGGCGCGGCAGCGATCGGCCGCCACGGCCAACATCTCCACCTCTCCGGCCCGTTTGCGAAAGACCGCCGGCACCTCGGCGGGAGCGGGCTGGGCCAGACCCTCGGAGCTCCAGCTGCTTCCCGGTGACGAGTCGCGCAGCGCCAAGAAGAAAAAATCCTTGGGAGCGCCGTAGACGTAGCGCTTCGTCCAGTAGCGCATGTCGCTTATCGCGATCTCCGAATCGAAACGGGGATTGTCCACGTTGATGTCCTGGGGAAAGCGGTAGTAGACGAACGCCGTGTGGTACGGGTTCATGTCCAGGTGCATGCCGTAGGTGCAGCCCGCTGCGTTCATCGCCTTGCCCAGCGTGGTCGCGGTCAGGTCCTCGCCCCACCCGTAGATCAGCGTTCCGTCCGCGCGCATGCACATCCCCGAGCGCACCGTGTTCATGTTCTTGATATCGTCCCCGATCGTGAACCCCCACAGGTAGCGGCGACGGGGGTTGACCACGCCGCCCTCGACGAGCGGATCCATGTTCTGCCTGAAGGAGACCATCCGCTCGGGGATCGGGTAGCCGGCTGGCCAGGAGCCCATCGCCGTGCGGCCGTCCTCGTAGGTGGCCACGGTGGCCGCCTCGTCGGCGGGCGGGAGCAGCACGTCGCGCTCCACCATCATCCCGTAGGCGCCGTGCTCGGTCTTGAAGGCTCCGTTGAACGCCGCCACGACGCGCGGCAGCAGCTCGGGATCTCGCGGAATGCGGCCGGTGCCCTGCGCTCCGGTGGTGGACTGCGGATCCTCCTGCCCGGCGACCATGTGCATCTCGAGCTGCCGCATGTCCAGGGCGAAGAGGTGCACCTCGACGTAAGGCCGAGCGCTGTCGGTGCGCACGTAGGTCCCGACGATCGAGGGCGGCGCCCCAGGCGGGCGACGGACGAATCCGGGTGCGGTCTGCTTCCAGATCCCCTCGCCCGCGGCGCGCCGGCTGAAAACGGGCGGATCGATCTTCGGCGGAGGCCACTCCACCTCCGGGCTCTCCTCGCCCACCTCTCCACCCGGCTGCACCTCGAAGCGGGCCGCCTCGCCCTCCTCCCCGCCGCTCCCCTCACCCGCGGTCCGCTCTTCTCCTCCGCCCATCTCGTAGCGCAGGCGCCGCAGGCGATCCCTCAGCGCGAAAAAGCGTCCCTCGGCCCACTGGATCGGTCCCGGCCCGATCCAGGGAATCGCTCGCACCGTGTCGACGGCCCACAGGATCGGACGCTTGGGCAGGCGCAGGTCGGGAATCGCCTCGAGCCCCTCGTCGGCGCATTCACCGCTGTTGGGATCGATCCCGGTCAGGTGCGTCTCGCCGGATCTGTCCCGCCACTCGGCGAGCAGGATGCGCCGCCCGTCCCGCTCGGTGAAGCCCAGCTCGACATCGCGCGGCGGGTAGAGAAAACGCAGGTTGAGACGCCCGACGCCGAGCAGGCGGCCGCTGCGCTGCAAGTCGGTGAGGCGGGACAGCAGGCGCTGCAGCGGCGTCCACGCCTCGCCGCGAGACGGCTCGCGGCCGGCCAGGTCGAAAATCGTCAGCGATCGCACCTGGCCCAGCGCCCTGGTGGCCACCACCGCGTACGGCGGCCAAACCGCCAGCAGGTAGTCGTCGCCGTCGTCCGAGCGCGTGAGATTGACCGTCTCGCCGATCGAGACCAGCTTGGGGCCCGGAGCGGTTCTCAACTCCGCCAGGTAGAGATCCGCGGGCCCGCCGGGCTCCTCCGAAGCGAGGAAGAGCACCTCCCTGGGCGAGACCGCAAGCCGAAAGCCGGGCTCCCACTCGCGACGATTCGTCGTCTCGATCGTGCCGGGGCAAACGGAGAGACCCGTCGCGGCCGAGATCTGCTCGACGAGATCGACGCGCCGATCCGAGAGCGGACCGGGCGCGGGACGCGCCAGCGCCACGGCCGTCGAGACCGCGGCCACCAGTGCGAAGGACAACAGCTGCGAGCGCAAGAGTCGCATCTCAACAAACCATCGCTGCGCTCGACGCGCGGGCGCCGCGCGCCGGCGCGATTCCGATCGCGTAGCCTAACAGGAGCCACGCCGGGCGGAAAGAAACAACAGGCGGCGGCGGAAAGGCGAAAACGCCTTTTTGAACCAGGCTGCGATGCAGGTCGCACTTATTGGAATTGGAACTTGACTTTGGGCGACCTCCGGCGCTACGTACTCTTCAACCTTTCGATTCGAACGAGAGAATTTGGCGAGCCGCGCGCTCGCCTCACGAAGGAGGAGTGGAAATGAAGAAGATCATCGCTATCGCACTCGTTGCTCTGTTCGGTTTCGTCATCGGCTGCGGCGGCTCGGCTCCCGCCGTCGAGACCCCCGAGGCCCCGGACGCCCCCGAGGTCGAGACCCCGGACGCCCCCGAGGCTCCCGAGACCGACGTGCCCGAGGCTCCCGAGACCGACGTGCCCGAGGCTCCCGAGGCCGACGAGGGCATGATGGAAGAAGAGGGCGCCGAGGAAGAGGCAGAGTAGCCTCTTTCCGCACGACCTAACCTATCAGAAAGCACCCGAAGCGGAGAGGCCGATCGCCGTGCCGCTGGCGAACGGCGCGAGGATTGCTCGTGCGTTTTCCGGCCTGAGGCGATCGGGAACCTCCCTTTTATCGATCTGCTGCCAGCTGACGGTTTCTTTTTCGAAGAAGTAGAGAGAATCAACGACGCCGGCCACCGCGAGGACGGCCAGCGCGCCGAGGCTGACCTGGTTCGAGATGCGGTAGCCCCTTTCCAGGCGCTCGTACTCGCGACGGTCGCTCGTCGACTCGAACGGCTCGTCGCTGCGGCGGCGCAGGCCCTCGTGCAACACGTAGGTCGTGACCGCTGCGGCGCCCAGCAGCAGCTCGCCTCCCAGGAACAGCCCGCCCTTGACCGGCTCGCCGTTCTGGAACTGTCCGGCCCCCAGCGGCATGACCGCCACCAGCAAGGAACGCTGCTCGCGGTCCTTCTCCAGGTAAACGTTGCGCTTGAGCTTCTCCAGCTCCGCCAGGCGGCGCTTCTCCTCGGCCCGCCGCTCGGCCTCCTTCTCGGCGGCGCGGGCCTGCGCCAGGGCGGCCAGGCGCTTGTCGTTCTTCAACTTGACCTCGGTGAAGAAATCGACCACCTCGATCGGGAACAGCATCGGGTCGAGCTCGTACTCGGGAGAGCGCGTCAGCAGCTTCAAAAAGCTCTTTTCGGCCTCCTCCTCCCTGCCCACGAACAGGTAGCTGACCCCCATCAGCTTGTAGGCCTCGTTGACCAGCGCCGGATTGCGCGGGTCGCCATCCAGCAGGGCTTCGAACCGCTCCACCGCGGTTTCGTACTCGCCGGCCTCGTAGGCGTTCTTGGCCTTGATGAACTCCTCGAACTCGTCCGCCAGCGCGCCGGCCGGCGACAGAGCTGCCGCGGCGACCACCAGGATGCAGGCGGCCATCCTCGGAGCGCGGCCCCGAAAGCGAGACGAAGAGCTGGATGATCGCACAACCATCACCAGATCAGGGCGAGGATCCCGTCGCTGCGCCCTCCCGATCGAGGCTCGCGCGGACGTCGACCGCTTCGCCGGCGACGATTGTAACCCGCTTCGTCACCGGCCGATAGCCCTCGGCTCGGACCAGCAGCGAGATCCGCTCCGCGCCATGCTCGTCCGGATCTTCCAGTGGAACGGCGAAGACGCGGTTGGTGCGCTTGACGATTCCGCGGCCGATCACCGACACCTCGGCGTCGACCTCGGAAAAGACGGTCACCCGTGCCGGACGCCACTTGAGGCGACGACTGAACTTGAAGGGCCCCTCGCCCGGAGGCACCTCGACCGTCCAGGTCTGCTCCATCAGGCGCGCAGAAGCCATCTCGTTGGGCACGAAGCGAATCGTGTGGCTCCCGACCTCGAGCTCGCGCCGCGTGTTGCCCGGCCCGTACGAGAACTCGTCTCCGCCGTCGATCACGATGTCCACACCCTGAGGCCTGGGCACGAACACCACCTGGCGCGTCTCCTTCTTGCGCCGCACTATCGGGCGCGCCAGCAGGCGCGGCATCGCGGACGCGCCTCCGTCCGCCGCGGCGGAGGCGTCGAAGACGACCGCCCCGGCTTTTTCCTCCTCGCCTTCTTCCTCCCGTTCCTCGCCGGGATCGTCGGCCTCGGTCCGCCCCGCATCGGGTTGGGCGGCCGGATCCTGCCGGGGTTCCGGATCCTCCCGCGCGGTGAAATGGCCCGCCGCCGAGAGCGCGCCCCACCCCACGCCGATCATCGCGACTCCCACGGCCAGGAACAGTGAGACCCTCTCCAGCACGCGCCGCAGCCTGCGCCTGCGCGAGAGGCCCGCGACCGCGTCGAGCGCCTTCTCGTTGCCCGGATCGAGAGCCAGCACGCGGTTGAAGTGGTCCATCGCCTCGGGCAGCCGTCGCGCCTTGCGGGCGATCTGCCCGAGGCGGAAAGTCGCCTCGACGATCTGGGGACGCCGCTCCGCCTCCCAGCGATCCGGATCCTCGAAAAAGGATCGCAGCTCCTCGCCGGGCTCGCCGATGCCCATCCCCTCCAGCGCGTCGTCCAGCTCGCGCACCGCCTCGCGCGCCGAGGAGTATCGCTGCTGGGGATCGTTCTGCAGGCAGCGCACGATCACGCCAGCGATGTCGTGTCCGATGGCGGGGTTCACTCCCAGCGGATGCTCGTAGTAACCCTCGACCACGCGCTTGATGATCTGGTGCGGGTTCTGTCCCTGGAAGGGCAACGATCCGACCGTCATCTCGTAGAGCAGGGTCCCCACCGAAAAGATATCGGCGCGGGCGTCGAGCTCGGCGCGCTCGATGTGCTCGGGCGACATGTAGCCCGGAGAGCCGAGGATCTGGCCGGTGACCGTCATCTGGTCGAGCCCGGCCAGGTGCGCGATTCCGAAGTCGGTGAGCCTGATGCGGCCGCCGCGTCCGATCAGGATGTTCTCCGGCTTGACGTCGCGGTGCACCACGTCGTGGTCGTGCGCCGCCGCGAGCGCGTCGAAGACCTCGCGCGCGACCAGCGCTGCCGCCTCCGGTGGGAGGGGGCTGTCCACGCGCTGAGAGAGAACGCGACGGAGCGTGGTTCCATCGACCAGCTCCATCACGATGTAGATCTCGTCGCCCCGCTCGCCGGAAAAATCGTGGATCTCGACCACACCGCGGTGACGCAGGCGAGCCACGGCCTGTGCCTCGCGTCTGAACCGATTGCGCGCCTCTTCGTGAGAGGCCAGGTGGGGATGCAACAGCTTGAGCGCGACTTCGCGTCCCAGCTCGGTGTCGCGCGCGCGGTAGACCACGGCCATCCCGCCGCGTCCGATCTCGTCGAGCAGCTCGTAGCGTCCGATGCGTCTGGTGCTCGAAGCGTCCCCGTGCATGAGTCAAGCGCTGAGACTACCTTTCTTGGGCAACGGACGCCACAGGTGAATTGGCTGCTGTGCAAATGTTCAGACTGTACAAATTTCCCGGGATTGCCTTTGTCCATTTAAGTTTCTACAGTGTTCAACCGACTATGTTATTGGAGTCAAACTACGAGAATTCATTGGTGGGGCGCCGGAGCGCGAGGATGATCCTCGCCTGGTAGAACGCCACTGGTTCCACGTTCGACACACATACCACGTCCGCCAACGAGGGCGGCGTCGGAAAAAGGGCGGCGAGTCATGGAAGAACGGATTCAATCTCTCATCACACGCATCGCGCGCGAAAACCTGACCGAGGAGCTGGTGGCCGGTCTCGAGGAGATAGTGACCAGCGACGAGGCGGTCGCCGACCCCGAACGGTTCTTGGCGGCGCTCGAAGCGGGATGGACCAAGCTGGGCGAGGCCGGGCGCTGGGAAGCCGCGTGTCGAGTGATGGAGATCGCTTCCGTGCTGGTGGAGGACCGCCAGCAGGAGATCAGGCTGCTCTACGAGCAGGCCCGCGTGTACGACGAGCAGCTCTACGATCAGAAAAAGGCGCTCGAGACGTACCGCCGCATCGCCGAGCTCGATCCCGACGACGTCGAGTCGGCGGGCCGCGTGGCGGCGATCGAAAGCGAGCGCGAGAACTGGAAGGAGATAGTCGAGAAGTTCGTCGAGCAGGCCGACGAGGCCACCGAGCCCTCGCTCAAGGCCCACATGCTCTACAGCGCGGCCGAGCGCACCTACAAGAACGACCCGCAGTCCGACCGCATCCCGGAGCTGCTCCACCGCGCGCTCGACGAGGACGTCACCCATCTCGAGGCCGCGCGGCTCCTGGAGCGCACGCTCAAGGAGAAAGAGCTCTGGTCCGAGCTGGTCAAGCTCTACGACAGGCTCGCGGCCGAGCGTCGCTCCAAGGAGGAGCGCGCGCAGCTGCTGCTGGCCGCCGCCTATGTGCACGGACGCGAGCTAGACGACGAGGACGAGGCCGCCCGCCGCTACTCGGAGGTGCTGGACCTGCTGCCGGGCAACCAGGCCGCACTGAAGTTCCTGGTCGGCTACTACGAGGCGCGCGAGGACTGGGATCACCTGGTCGCTGTCTACGAGGACGGCCTGCGGGGCAGGCTCGAGCCGCAGGAAGAGACGGCGATGCTGATGCAGGCCGGCATGGCGCACTGGCGGATGCGCGGAGATCCCCAGGCGGCCGAGCCGTACTTCCGGCGACTGCGAAAGCACGAGCCAGCGCACCGCGGGATGCTCAACTTCTACCGCTCCCACACCGAGGAAACCGGCAACCGCTCCAAGCTCTTGCAGATCCTGAACGACGCTCAGCGCGCGACCGACGACCCTGATCTCTCAGCCGAGCTGACGCGCGAGATCGCCGAGATCGCGGGCTCGGAGGGTGGAAACATCGAAAAGGCGATCGACGCCTACAAGAAGATGTTGCGCGACAAACCCGACGACGCGGAGGTGCGCGACAAGCTCAAGCTGCTCTATCGGCAAGCCGAGAAGTGGAACAACCTGCTCGACACCCTCAAGTCCGAGGCCGAAGCGCTGCCCGACGAGGACATCCAGGGCAAGATCGCCATCTACCAGGAGATGATCGAGATTTACCGCGATCACCTCAACCTCGAGATGATGGTGATCCGCACCTATGACGCGATTCTCAATCTCGACCCGGAAAACAGCGAGGCGCTCGACGAGTTGACCAAGATCTACGAGTCCGCCAAGCGCTGGAACGACCTGATCAAGGTTCTCAACCGGCGGGTCGAGATGGCGGACAGCCCCGGTGAAAAGGTGAATCTGCTCAACCGGATCGCGTCTTTGTGGATCGATAGATTCAACAACTTCAACCGCGCCGTCGATCCGCTAGAACAGATTCTCGAGATCGATCCGGGCAACCGCGAGGCGATCGACACGCTCAAGGGAGTCTACGAGAAGCGCCGCGCCTGGAGGCCGCTGCTCGAGCTGCTCGACAAGGAAACGGAGATCCTCGAGGGCGACGCGTTGCGCGATCGCCTGGTCGAGATGGCGCGGCTGGCGTCCGATCGGCTCTCGGATCACGAGCGCGCGATCGCGCTGTGGCGGCGCGTGCTGGAGGTGGCGCCGAGCACTCCGGAGGCGCTGCCGATCCTCGAAAAGCTCAACGAGCGCCGCAAGGACTGGAAGGGTCTGGCGGATGTGCTCGAGGAGCGGATCGAGAGGGAGACGGACGAGAGCGAGAAGGTGGCGCTGCTGACCAAGCTCGGCACGGTCTGCAAGGACCGCCTCAAGGATCCGGCGCGAGCGGCCGGCGCCTGGCGCAGACTCTTGGAGGTCCAGCCGGGCAACAACAAGGCGATGCGCTCGCTGCGGGACGCTTACCAGGCCGCCGAGGACTGGGATTCGCTCGAGGCGCTCTACGCCGAGGCCGACGACTACGAAACGCTGGTCGAGGTGCTCGGCACCGCCGCGGATCGCGTCTCCGATTCGCAAACCAAGATCGATCTCTCCTTCCGCTGCGCCGATCTCTACGCCGACCCGATCGGCCAGCCGGACCGCGCGGTGCGCCACTACGAGCGCGTGCTGTCGGTCGATCCCAAAAACGAGCGGGCCGCGCGCGAGCTGGTCCCGATCTACCGGCGCGGTGAAAAGTGGAGCCGCCTGATCAGCGCGCTCGAGGTCGTGCTCGAGCACACCCGTGATCCGGAAATCCGCCTGGCTTCGATGGAGGAGATCCGCGAGATAGCCTCAGAGCGGCTGCGCAATCGCCAGCTGGCGTTCGAGTGGGCCGCGCGAGCCTTCGAGGAGGCGCCTCGCGAGCAGTCGGTGCGCGAGACTCTGGAAAAAGCCGCGCAGGAGACCGGCGAGTTCGACCGCCTTGTAGAGCTGTACCATGCGCACGTCGAGGAATTCGACAAAGAGGAGCAGCTGAGGGTCAAGCGTTACCTGGCTCGAATCGATCTGGAGCAGGTCGGCGCCGTCGACGACGCCATCGAGCTGTACCGCAGCATTCTCGAAGAGCGGCCGGGCGACGAGGAGGCGCTGGACGCGCTGGACAACATCTTTCGCACCAGCGCGCGCTGGGAAGATCTCGTGCAGATCTTCGAGCGGCGCATCGAGCTGAGCGAGGATCCGGCGGCCAAGCGGAACCTGGTCTTCGAGATGGCCCGCATCTTCGAAGAGGGTATGGACGATCCGATCCGGGCCGCGGCGCGCTACCGCGAGGTGCTCGAGATTGCTCCCGGCGACGACGAGGCGCTGCTGGCGCTGGAGCGAATCTTCCGCGAGGGCGAGCAGTGGAACGACCTGGTCGAGATCCTCGAGCGGCGGCGCTCGATGGCAGAGGTCGGTGACGAGGACTGGTGCGAGATCTCCTTCCAAATTGCCGGCCTGCTGGACGAGCAGCTGGAGGATCGCTCCCGCTCGATAATGATCTACCGCGAGCTGCTCGAGACCCGCTTCGGCGATTTGCGCACGATCGAGGAGATGGAGCGGTTCCTGCGCGACGAGAACCACCGCGTCGATGTCGCGCGCACTTTGCAGCCGCACCTGGTCGCGGCGGAGGACTGGCGCAGGCTGGCCTGGGTCCTGGCGATTCTGATCGAAAACGAAAAGGAGCCCTCCCGGCGCCTGGAGCTGAACGTCGAGCTCGCCGAGGTCTACGGCGAGCGCCTGGGCGACCTGCGCGTCGCGTTCGACACGATCGGCGCGGCCCTGCGGGAAAACCCGGACAACGTCGATCTGTGGGAGCGCCTGACCGAGCTGGCCGACAGGTTGAATCTGCACGACGAGCTGGCCGACAGGCTCGGCGAGGCGTACGAGGCCGAGCAGCTCGACGAGGAGCTACGGCTCGACTTGGCGCGCAGACTGGCGTCCCTGCTCGACGAGCAGCTCGGGCGAGCGAGCGACGCCGAAAAGTATCACCGCAAGGTGCTCGAGCACGATCCGTCCGCCCAGCAGTCTTTCCAGTCGCTGGAAGATCTCTATAGGGTCGACGAGCGCTGGGACGACCTGCGGGCGCTGTACCGCGCCGCGCTGGAAGGCCCGGTCTCGGACGAGCGACGTCTCTATTTGTTGTTACAGGTCTGCTTCATCGTCGACGAGATAGAGCACGACGTGGAGGCGGCGATCGCGGCCTACCGCGACGTGCTGGAGGTCGATTCCGGCAACGAGCTGGCGGTCCGCTCTCTAATCAACTTGTACGAAGAGGCCGAGCGCTGGGACGATCTCTCCGCGCTGCTCAAGGATCAGCTGCAGGAAGCCGACGAGGAACAGCAACTGCAGCTCCAGTACCGCCTCGGAGAGATCGCCGAGCACTTCCAGCACAACTACGCCGAGGCCCTCGATCAGTACGAGACCGTGATCCGCCGCGACCCGGACCACCTGCGAGCCCAGGAGGCGCTGGGACGGCTGCTGGAGAACGAGCAGCTGCGACTGCGCGCCGCGGGCATCCTGGAGCAGACCTACGAGCGCCAGGGCGCGGCCGAGCCGCTGGCGCGAGTGCTGGCGATCCAGCTCGAGGACAAGGATACCGACCCGCTGGCGCGAGTGGAGATCCTGATCCGAATCGCCGATTTGCGGGAGCGGCGTCTCAACGACCCCTCCGGCGCGTTCGAAGCGCTGGGCGAGGCGTTCTCCAGCGATCCGGGCAACGAAATCGTTAGCGACGAGATCGCGCGCATGGCAGCCGACAACGGGATGGAGGCCGAGTACGCCGAGCTGATCGACCGCGTGATTCCGCGTGTCGAAGACGACGCCGTGCTGGCCTCCAAGCTGATGTCCGAGGTGGCCGAGCTGTACGACCAGCGGCTGGGAAACATGGAACGGGCCGAAGCTGCCTACCGCCGGCTGCTCGACCACGACCCGGACAACCCCGAGACGGCGCTGCCCGCGGTGGAGGCGCTCGATCGACTTTTGACCGCCAGCGAGCAGTGGGAGGATCTGCTCGAGGTGCTGCGGCAGCGCGTGCGCCTGCTGCTCGCCCCCGGCGAGCAGAAAGAGGTGCTGCACCGAATGGCCGAGATCGAGGAGTCCGTGCTCGAGCGCGTCGACCGCGCAATCTCGCTGTTTCGCGAGATTCTCGAGCTCGACGAATCCGATATGCGCGCTCTCTCGGGCCTGGAGCGCCTCTACGAGCGCCAGGAGCAATGGCGCGAGCTGATCGAGGTTCTGCGGCGCCGCGCCGCGTTCGAGACCTCGGTGGACATGAGACGCGAGCTGCTGCTGCGCGTGGCCCGGCTGTTCGAAGAGGAGCTCGAGGATCCGGAAGAAGCGCTGGAGGCCTACGTACAGGTCAACGACGAGGCCGGTCCCGACATCGAGGCGCTGGCCTCGCTGGCGAGGCTCTACGAGCGTTCCGAGCGCTGGAGCGACCTGCTGGACACGCTCGAGATGCAAGAACCCCTGGTGGAGGACGACCGCGAGCGGGCGCAGATGCTGTTTTGCATGGGCGACTTGCTGGGCAACAAGCTCAACGAGCCCGAGCGGGCGGTGGATCGCCTCGGCGAGACGCTGAGAATCGACTCAGGGCACAGCGAGGCGCGCGCCAGCCTGGAGGCTCTGCTCGACGGACCCGCCAAGCTCGAGGTGATCGAAATTCTGAAGCCGATCTGCGAGGCGGAGGGCGACTACGAGCGCCTGTTGAAATTCGCAGAGGTGCGAGCCGAGGAGTCGGACGACCCGCTGGAGCGTGCGGAAGTGCTGCGCGAGGCCGCCGAGGTCGCCGAGGTCGGTCTCGAGGATCCGCAACGGGCCTTCGAGCTGCTCGGCCGCGCGTTCAGGGATGCCGCATCTTCGCCGGATCTTTTGAGGCTGGTGGAAAACCTCGAGCGGCTCTCCTCGCAGGTGGACGGCTTCGCGCGGCTCGTCGATCTCTACCGCGAGGTGGCTCCCGAGATTCTGGACGGAGACCTTCAGGTGCGCTGCTACCTGCGCGCCGCCGAGGTAGCCGACGACATCCTCGAGAATCGCGACACAGCGCGCGAGTACTACGTCAAGGTTCTCGACATGGACGGCGAGAACCAGCAGGCGATGAACGCGCTGGAGCGGATCTACGAAGAGGGCGAACAGTGGGTCGATCTGTTCGAGATTTACCGCCGCAAGGTCCAGTCCGCGTACGGCGAGAGCGCGCGGCGCGAGATCCTGATCAAGCAGGCGCGCGTCTGCGAGGTGAACCTGGAGGACGTCTCGGGCGCGGCGCAGACCTACGAGCAGATCCTGGAAGACGACCCGGAGAACTCTTCGGCGCTGGAGGCGCTGGAGCGTCTCTACCCGCAGCTCGAGCGCTGGGCCGACCTGATGGACCTGCTCGACCGGCGCGTGGAGCTCGAGCCCTCCGGACAAGTCGAGGTCCTGCACCGGCTCGGCTCGCTCGCCGAGGAAAAGCTCGGCGACGACGAGCGGGCGCTGGACTACTTCCGGCGGGCGCTCGAGGCTGATCCCAACCACGAGGCCACCCTGCAGGCGCTCGAGTCCGCGATGGAGGACGACGCCAAGCGCGGTCGCGTGGCCGAAATCCTGGAGCCGGTCTACAAGCTGCACGGCGACTGGGCCAAGCTGGCCGGCGCGCTGGACGCCCGACTCGAGCTGACGGACGACCCGCTGGAGCGCAAGGAGCTGCTGCGCCAGATCGGAACGGTTCACGAGGAGCAGCTCGGGGACCTGGAAGGCGCGTTCGAGACGTTTGCCCGGCTCTTCCACGAGGACGTGGAGGATCGCGGCTCCTGGGACTTGCTCGGCCGGCTGAGCTCCGTGCTCGAAAACTGGGAACGACTGGCCGAGGTGTACTCGGCGGCGTTGGAGGACGTGGTCGGCGACACGCCCGACACGGCCGAGCTGGCTTTCATGCTCGGAGAGATATACGAGCACCGCATGGACGAGCCCGAGAAGGCCAAGGCCGCCTACCAGCGCGTGCTCGCCTTCTCTCCCGACGACGAGAAGGCCTTCTCCGCGGTGGAGCGCATGCTGCAGGCCACCGAGTCGTGGCCGGACCTGCTGGAGCTCTACCGGGACGCGGCCGACGCGGCGCTGGATACGGAACAGCGCAAGGGATACATCTACAAGATTGCCGAGATCCAGGAGCGGGCCAACGAGGATCTGGACGCAGCGATTACGGCTTACCGGGACGTGCTGGATATCGATGACCGGGACGAGCGCGCGATCGCGGAGCTGGACAGGCTCTTCCACCAAGCGGAGCGTTTCGAGGATTTGGCCGTGCACCTGCGCTCCCAGGTCGATCGTGAAGTCGAGCCCGAGCGGCGCAACGAGCTGCGGCGCAGGCTGGCGAGCGTCTTCGAGGAGAAGCTCGAGGACATCGGCTCGGCCGTCGACGTGCTGGAAGAGGCGCTGCTGGAAGAGGGCGGCGATCGCGCTTCGCTCCACGAGCTCGAGCGGCTGATTCTCGACGAGGAGCAACAGCAGCGCATCGCGGAGATCCTGGAGCCGATCTACCGCGAGGAGGACCAGTGGAAGAAGCTGGTCGTGATCCTCAAGACCCAGGTCGAGGTGACCGATATCCCCGGCGAGAAGGTCTCGCGGCTGAAGGAGATCGCGCAGCTCCACGAGAGCCGCGGCCGCAACTACCTCTTGGCCTTCAATTCCCTTTGCAAGGCGTTCCAGACCGATCCCTCCGATCGCGAGCTGCTGGGCGAGATGGTCCGCCTGGCCGAGATGATCGAGAACTGGGAGGAGCTGGCCGGCACCCTCAGCGAGTCGCTGGAAGAAATCTTCGACATGGATTTCAAGATGGAGGTACTCCACCTGCTGGGCGGCATCTACGACAAGCAGCTCGACATGCCGCGCCGTGCAATCGAGTCCTACCGCGAGATCCTCGAAAACAACGAGGCGGACGCCAAGGCTCTGGACGCTCTCGAGGGGCTCTACAACCTGGTCGGCGACTGGGAGGGTCTGGTCGGCGTGCTGGCGAGCAAGGCCGGTGTCGCCGCCGACCCGGCGGAGCGCTCCGAGCTGCTGCGCACCAAGGCCTCGATTCACGAGGATCTGATGACCGAGCCCGAAGAGGCGATCGACTCCTACAGGCAAGCGCTGGAGGCCGATCCATCATCCGTGGCGGCGATGGACGCCCTGGAGCGCCTCTACGAGGGATCGGGGCAATGGGTGGAGCTGATCGATGTCAAACGCCAGCGACTCGATCTGCTCAGCGAGCCCGATGAACGAATCGCCGTGCTCAAGTCGATCGCCCAGGTGCAGGCCGAAAAACTCGAGGACGCGCACGAGGCGATCGCGGCCTGGCGCGAGGTGTTGGAGATCGAAGACCGGGACAAGGAAGCGATCGTGGCACTCGATCGACTTTTCACCGCCGAGGAGATGTTCCCGGAGCTGCTGGAGAACCTCCTGTTGCAAAAGGACGCCGCCCAGGACCAGGCGCTGTGGGTGGAGATCAGCATGCGGATCGGACAGCTCCAGGAGCAGCAACTCGCCGACCTGGAGGGCGCGATCGACAGCTACCGCGACGTGCTGTCCCAGCAGCCGACGCACCCCGGAGCGCTGGAGGCGTTGGAGCGCCTGGCCAAGGACGAGACGGTCCGCCAGCGCGCAATCGGAGTGCTGGAGCCGCTGCACCGCGAGGCGGAGCGCTGGGATCGCCTCGCCGAGCTGCTCGAGCTCAAGCTGGAGATCGTCCAGGATCCCCACGAGCGGCTGGAGGAGCTGCTGGCACTGGCCGAGATGCAGGAGACCGGACGCTCGGATCCCACCGCGGCCTTCGACGTCTACGCACGGGCGCTGGGCGAGGATCCGACGCGCACGGACGTGATGGAGGTAATGGAGCGAATCGCGGCTACCGAGGGCCTCTGGAAGCGCCTCGCAGAGGTCTACGAGCGGCAGTCCGAGGATGTTTTCGACCCGGAGGTCGAGCGCGGCATTCTCGGAAGACTGGGCGAAATACGGGAGGTGCATCTCGAGGATGCCAAGGGCGCGATCGACGCCTATCGCCGCGTTCTCGACTCCGGTGCGGCCGATTTGTCGCTGATGGCCGCGCTGGATCGTCTCTACGAGCGCGAGGAGATGTGGGCAGAGCTTGACGAGGTGCTGGAGCAGGAGATCTCCGCGGCGGAGGACTCCGAAGAAACCAACCGCCTCAAGCTGCGCCAGGGAACCATCCGGGAGCGGGAGTTCGACGACCCGGCCGGAGCTATCAGTGCCTACCGCGACGTTGTCGAGATGGCGCCGGAGAACGACGAGGCGATCGCGGCCCTGGAAGGGCTGCTGGAGAAGGACGAGCTCGTACCCGACCTGGTGGACATTCTGACCCAGGCCTACGAAGCTCGAGGCGAGCAGCACAAGACCGGAGAGCTGTTCGAGCATCGCCTGCGAGTCGCGGCCGACGATCTGGAACGCGTTCAGCTCTTCCGCGAGCTGGCGATACACCAGGAGCAAACGCAGGGGGATCCCAGCTCGGCCTTCGATGCCTACACCAACGCCTTCAAGCTGACTCCCACCGACGCCGCGTTGCTCGAGGAGCTCGAGCGTCTGGCCTCCGAGCTGGGGAGCTGGGAGTCTCTGGTCGAAACCTCCGAGCAGGTTCTCGAGCAGGGCAACCTGGACCCGATCGCCGAGGTGGAGCTCGGGCTCAAGGTGGCCCGCTGGGCCTCCACGCAGCTCGGGGATCCGCGCATGGCCGAAAACCGCTACCGGGCCGTGCTGGAGCGGGACGCGGAGCACCGGGAGGCGCTCGACGCGCTGATCGATCTGCTGGGGAAGCTGGGCCGCTTCGAGGATCTGTTGCCGGTTTTGAAGCAGAAGGCGGACGTCACTTTCGATTTTGGAGAGAAGAAACAGGTGCTGTTCGACCTGGCTCGAATCGCGCGGGAAGAGTCGGGCGATCACGAGCGGGCCGGCGAGTCCTACCGCGAGGTGCTCTCGCTCGACGAGTCGGACCTGGAAGCGCTCGACGCTTTGATCCATCTCGAAGAGGAGACCGAGCAGTTCGAGCCGTTGGCGGAGCGACTCCTCTCCCGCGCGGAGTTCACCGCGGATCCGGCCGAGGGCAACGGCTTCAGGCACCGGGCGGCGACCCTGTTCGTCGGGCCGCTGGAGCAGCCGGAGCGCGCCGTCGACGTCTACCGCGAAATCTTGACCAATGAGCCGACGGACGAGAACGCCAGCTCTCAGCTCGAGACTCTGCTGGAGCAGCTGGAGCGCTGGAACGACCTCAAGGACGTTCTGTTGCAGCGTCTCGACGCCACGATGACCGAAGAGGGGCGCGTCGAGCTGCTGGCCAGGCTGGCGGATCTGGCCGAGCGGCGCTTCGACGACCCGGAGGAGGCCGCCGATCACCTCCGCGAGATTCTGATGATCGCGCCTTTCGACCAGGATGCCTCCACGGCCCTGGAGAGGATCTACACCAAGATCGAGCGCTGGGACGAGTTGGTGGAGATGCTGGAGGATCGCGCGGCCCGCGAGCACGAAACGGGCAACACCGAAGAGGAGCTGACCTCGCTGGTGCGCGTCGGGGAGATCTTCGACCAGCGGCTGGAGAACCCCGAGCGCGCGACCGAAATCTACGAGCGGGTGCTCGAGGTCGACGCCGAGCATACCAGGGCGCTGGCCGCGCTGGCCCGGCTCTACGAAAATGCCGAGGACTGGGAACGCTGTGCCGAGGTGCTGCGCAAGGCGGCCGAGGCCGGACGAGGCGGTCCGGACGAGGCCGAGGTCCACTACCGGCTGGCCAGGTTGAATCTCAAGCAGCTCGGAGACGAGGAGGCGGCGATTACCGAGCTGCGGCGGGCCGTGGAGATGCACCCCGGTCACGTCGAAGCCAACCGGGCGCTGGCCGATCACTATCGCGAAAAGGGCGATTTCCAGGGACTGCTCGAAACGCTGATGCGCGAGGAGGCCTATCTGGCCGAAGACTCCGAGAAGGTCGACAAGCTGCTCGAGATCGCAGGCCTGCAGCGCGACCAGCTCTCGGATCCGGCCGGAGCGGTGGCCAGCCTGGAGCGGGCCAGGGAGATCGCGCCCAGGAGCACCGAGGTGCTGCTGCGCCTCTCGGACGGCTACCTGGCGGCGGATCGCCAGGGCGACGCGATCCCGGTGATCGAGTCGCTGATCGACGCGGAGACCGACGGGGGCAAGAAGCGCTCCAAGAAGGCCGCCGTCTATCACCAGCGGCTGGCGGTCGCCTACCTCGGCCGCGGAGAGCAGGATCGAGCGCTGGAGCACCTGGAGAAGGCCTACAAGCTCGACATCTCCAACACCGAGGTGCTGGTCAGTCTCGGCAAGCTTCACTACGAGCGCGAGGACTACGACAAGGCGGCCAAGCTCTTCCGCGCACTGCTGCTGCAGAAGTTCGATCCCTCGGTCGGTGCCAGCAAGGCCGACATCTACTGGTACGTGGGGGACATCTCCCTCAAGCAGGGCGACGCGCGCAAGGCCAAGGGCATGTTCCAGCGCGGCCTCGACGAGGATTCGAGCCACGAGGGGTGCAAGTCCGGTCTGGAGCAGTGCAAGTAGCGACCCGAGCCCTGCTGGCCTGGTTGGCCTCGGCGCTGATCCGCATACTGCGCCTCACCTGGCGGGTTCGCCTCGTCGGCGAAGATCCGGACTACGAGTCCGGTCCGTTGGTTTTCTGCTTCTGGCACGGCAGACAGGCCGGTTTGCTCGCCCACCCGCGTCCCCGTCCCGTGGCCGTGCTCTCGTCGCTCTCCCGCGACGGCCGGCTCCAGGCAGGCATTCTCGGCGCGCTCGGCTTCGAGGTGGTGTCCGGCTCCTCCAGCCGCGGTGGAGCCGCCGGCCTCAAGACGCTGGTTGGGATCGTCGGCCACGGCGCGGACGCCGCATTTGCCGTGGACGGACCGCGGGGCCCGCTGCACCGCGTCAAGCCGGGAGCGCTGGCGCTGGCGCGCAGGACGGGAGCCAAGCTCGTGCCGATCACCTCCCGCGCTTCGAGAGCCTGGGTCTTCGCTCGCGCCTGGGACCGCTACCTGCTGCCCAAGCCTTTCGCAGAAGTGACGATCTCGCGCGGCGCAGCTCTCGATCCTGCCCACGCCGATATCTTCTCGCTGGCAGACGCGATTGAAACCCTCGAAGGCGAGCAGGGTCTCTCGCACCCGGAACGCGCACGGGAAGCTCGCCGCGGACCGGCCGGGGAAACGCCGCTGTGACTTTCGAGCGTCCCTGTTTAGCACGGTACTTTTTGCTTTCGACCGCGCTGTTCGCGCTGCTCGCGTCTCGATCCGCAACCGCGGGCGACTGTGACGCGCATGTGGTCGAAAAGGGGGATTCCATCGCCGAGATCGCGCGCCTGTGCGGTGTTGGCCAGCGCGCGCTGCTTGAGGCCAACGGCCTGGACAAAGAGAGCGTTATCCGTCCCGGAGACGTGCTGCGGATTCCCGAGGTTCTGCTGAACGGTTGGACCGAGAGTCACGTCGTGGAGAAGGGCGACACGCTCTGCCGCATCGCGCGTCGCTACGGCGTGGACCTCGGCGAGCTGCGTCGGCTCAATCGAATCGACGCCGACGACAGGCTCGAGATTGGCAGGCGCCTGGTGATTCCCAAAGGAAAGAGGGTGGACCCCTCGGCGGTAGCCGCCGGCGGCGAGGATGGCGAGAACGGCAGGGATGGCGCCGAGCAGCCCTGGGACGGAAAGATGACCGTGGTCCGCGTGCGCGACGCCGAGAGAGAGACGATGACCGTCTTCGATCGGCGCGGGCGGGTCCGGCGCTACGCGCGCAGGACGATCAGCCGGCTGGCGCGATCGAAGCGAGGACGGGTGCGACTGCTTCACCCGCGGCTGATCCGCCTGCTGGGAAAGGTCGCGCAGTCCTTCCCCGGACACGAGATCGAAATCGTCTCGGGCTACAGGCCGCCCCGTCGCAGCCACCGTTCCCAGCACACGAAGGGCCGCGCGATCGACTTTCGCGTGCGCGGCGTTTCAAACTCGACCCTGTTTCGCCTGATTCGCGGCTTTTCCAAGGTGGGGGCCGGCTACTATCCGAACTCGACCTTCGTCCACCTCGACGTGCGCGAGCGAAAATACCTCTGGATAGACGTCTCGGGGCCGGGTGAGCCGGCTCGCTACGCCGAGGTCGACGAAAGCGCGCTCGAGGCGGAGGAGGACGACCCGATCGAAAAAGCCGGAAGAGCTCCGGCCTCGGACCGCACAGAGGCAGAAGACGACGAAAGGGAAGACGACTCGCGACAGCGCCCGAGAAACTCAACAGGGTGGCAAGGAGTCGCCGGACGCAGGCCGCGTGGAATAGTCCCACCCCCATGACGCGCACCGCGTTTGGCGTAAAGCACACGGGCGCTGCGGGACGCCAGATCGATTCGACATGACCGACGTCCCACAACGCTCCGCTGCTCGTCGTCGCGGGCACGGTGCCCGCAACAAGAACCGCGAAATCTACCTCATCTGTACTTTTGCGGCTGAACCGGTGACGGCATCGGCAGTGGCTTGCGCTTGCGCGAAGAGGTCTTCTTGGCCGTCTTCTTCTTGGCCGGTTTCTTCTTGGCCGTCTTCTTCTTGGCCGGTTTCTTCTTGGCCGTCTTCTTCTTGGCCGTCTTCTTCTTGGTGGTCTTCTTCTTGGTGGTCTTCTTCTTGGCCGTCTTCTTCTTGGCCGGTTTCTTCTTGGCCGTCTTCTTCTTGGCCGTCTTCTTCTTGGCCGGTTTCTTCTTGGCCGTCTTCTTCTTGGTGGTCTTCTTCTTGGCCGTCTTCTTCTTGGTGGTCTTCTTCTTGGCCGTCTTCTTCTTGGCCGTCTTCTTCTTGGCCGTCTTCTTCTTGGGGGCTTTCTTCTTGGTGCCCTTCTTCTTTGCTGCGGTCGCCATTGGAACCCTCCCTGTTGGCTGTTTGACTCGGATTATGTTGTTTTTACCGGGTGTTGTCAACGTAAAAAAAGCAAAATTTAGATATAAATTAAGCCTCTATTAACCGATCTTACGTGTAATTCTCACATAATTACCCTTAAGAATCTGTATTTCTCCTTTTATTTCAAAGACATACAACGTCATCATAAACTATGGCCGAGTCGTGCAACTGCCTGTCTAGCCAGAAGTTTTTGTTTGGCGGCTCTTTTCTGCGACGCTTACCTGCCGCGCTTTGGTTATCGATTTACAAATGGAACGACTGAGAAGTAATAACTAGAAAATATGACAATCATTCCGTTCGACCCGCATACGTCTCAAGCCTCTCAATGGTAATTTATGTATTTAATAGTTAATCGCCGATGTTGGAACAACGGGCCTCGCGAGGTATGATACGCGGCGGACGAACCGAAGCGAACGCGGGCAAGCAGCGACAGGCCGCGAGGGAAACGAGTCAAGCTATGAGCTCAGAAGAAAACAACGACGACAACATCTTCGACGAGGCGAAAGCCAGCGAGTACGGCGCGGATCGCATTACAGTCCTTCACGGTCTTGATGCCGTGAGGAAGAGACCCGGGATGTACATCGGCGATGTCAACTCCTCGGAGGGCTTGCACCACATGGTCTACGAGGTGGTGGACAACTCTATCGACGAGCACCTCGCCGGTTACTGCAACACGATCAGGATCACCATTCACTTCGACGGCTCGGTCACGGTAGAGGACAACGGTCGCGGTATTCCCACCGGTCTCCACGAAGAGGAGGGGCGGCCGGCCGCCGAGGTCGTGATGACCACGTTGCACGCTGGCGCAAAATTCGGCGACGACTCCTACACCTACTCGGGCGGGCTTCACGGCGTCGGTGTCTCGGTTGTCAACGCGCTGGCCGAGTTTCTTCAGATGGAGATCTGGCGCGAGGGTGTCAGCTGGTATCAGGAGTACGAGCGCGGCGTTCCCAAGGCCCCTCTGCAGCAGATGGGTCCTACGGAAAAACACGGCACGCGGATCGTGTTCAAGCCCGATCCCGAGGTGTTCGGCGACGCCGAATTCTCGTTCGAGACGCTCTCCACCCGGCTGCGTGACCTGTCGTTCCTCAACGCCGGAGTGCGCATCATCGTCGCCGACGAGCGCGAGGAGAACAAGCGTCACGATTTCCACTACGAAGGCGGCATTCGCTCTTTCGTCGAGCACCTGACCCGCAACAAGAACCGCATTCACGAAGAAGCGGTTTTCTTCCAGGACAGTCGCGACCAGGTGCACGTCGATGTAGCTCTGCAGTGGACCGACGCCTACCAGGAGAACGTGTTCTGCTACACCAACGCGATCTTCAACCGCGACGGCGGTACTCACCTGACCGGTCTGCGCGCGGCGCTGACCCGCACGCTCAACCAATGGGCTCTCGAAAACAAGCTGGTCAAGGAAGGACAGGGCGGTCTCGGCGGCGAGGACGTTCGCGAAGGGCTGACCGCGGTAGTCTCGGTCAAGCATCCCGATCCCTCGTTCAACAACCAACCCAAGGAGAAGCTGATCAACAGCGAGGTCAAGGGCATCGTCGAAGGCGTGGTCAACGAGCACCTGAGCTCCTTCATGGAGCAAAACCCAAAAGTCGCGCGGCGCATCGTCGAAAAGGCGTTGCTGGCTTCACGGGCGCGCGAAGCGGCGCGCAAGGCTCGCGAGATGGTGACCCGCAAGGGCGCTCTGGACGCGTCGTCGCTTCCGGGCAAGCTGGCGGACTGCCAGTCCAAGGACCCGGCCGAATGCGAGTTGTTCGTCGTGGAGGGCGACTCCGCGGGCGGCTCCGCCAAGCAGGGCCGCGACCGCCGCTTCCAGGCCGTGCTACCGCTGCGGGGCAAAATTCTCAACGTGGAAAAGGCGCGCTTGGACAAGATGATATCTTCAGAGGCGATCGCCAACCTGATCACCGCTCTGGGCACGAGCATCGGCGAGGAGCAGTTCAACTACGACAAGCTGCGCTATCACAAGATCATCATCATGACAGACGCTGACGTGGACGGAGCCCACATCCGCACGCTGCTGCTGACCTTCTTCTTCCGGC
The DNA here is from genome assembly GCA_046484285.1 of Polyangia bacterium. Lineage (GTDB taxonomy): Bacteria > Myxococcota_A > Polyangia > JAAYKL01 > JAAYKL01 > CAZHCG01. Next base: position 13,907 of record JAWOBP010000235.1, on the reverse strand, counting down.
ACATGCGCAAGCTGGTCGAGGAGTCGAACCTGTTCATCGCCCAACCTCCGCTGTTCCGCCTCAGGCGCGGCAAGCGCGACGTCTACATCGAGGACGAGCGCGCTTTTTTCGAGTTTCTGGTCTCCACCAGCACGGACGTGATCAAGCTGGTGGACGACGAAGACAGGCCGTTGCCCTCCTCTCGCGCCGAGTCGATCATCCGCGTCTCCATGGACCGCGGCTCGCTGCTCGAGCGGATCGACCAGTACAGCGATTCTAGAGTCGTGGTCGCCTTCGCGCGAGCCGGGATCAATCACGAGATGCTGGTCGAACGTCATCGAATAGACGACCACGTCGTCAGGATCCTCGAGGACCTGGGCGAAGGTTACGAGCGGATAGAAGTGATCGACGACGCGGCGCACGGCGGAGTCAAGCTGCGGGTCCACCGCGCGCTCAACGGTATCAAGCGCACGCTCGATTTCGATTTCGGTTTCTTCTCTTCCCCCGAGTACCGCGATCTTGCGCGCTCGCAGGACGCGGTCCGCTCCTACGGCCCCGGGCCCTACTCGGTGGAGATCGGCGGCGAGCGAATCGATCTCGCCGATTTCGACGAACTGTGGCCCCTGGTGGCCCGCATCGCCCGCAAGGGTTTGACAGTCCAGCGCTACAAGGGTCTCGGCGAGATGAACCCCGACCAGCTCTGGGAGACCACGATGAACCCGGAAAGCCGCTCGCTGCTCGAAGTGCAGCTCGAGGACTTCGCGGAGGCCGACGAGATCTTCTCGGTGCTGATGGGCGACCAAGTCGAGCTGCGACGCGAGTTCATCGAGAACAACGCGCTCCAGGTGCGCAACCTGGACGTCTGAGGCCGGTCTTTTCGCGATCTCTTTTTACGCTCACTCGCCGAGCAGGGCGGCGACGTCCTCGTGTCCCTCGGCAAGCGCGATTTCGCGCGCCCTCCGCCCGCGATCGTTCTTCACGTCGACCTGTGCTCCGCGGCGAACCAGCAGGCGCACCACCTCGCGGTGCCCCCCCCGTGCGGCGAGCATCAACGCGGTCTCGCCGCGGTCGTCGCGTCGCGAGGGGTCGGCGCCCTGGTTCAGCAGGCGCCGCGCGACCCGCGGGTGCCCGTTGGCGCAGGCCCAGCCGAAGGCTGTCCGTCCCTCGTCGTCGGCGGCGTCGAGCCTGGTCACGCGGGCGAGCAGATAGCGGATGACCGCGTAGTGCCCTGCGCGTGCCGCTGCTATCAGCGAAGTGGCGCCGCCGGCGCCCGCCCGATCGAGATCGGCTCCCATTCTATCCAGCAGCTTGACCGTCTCGAGATGTCCTCCGCCCGCGGCAACCTGGGCCGCGGTTTCTCCCGAGGACGTGGCGTGCTGTAGGTCCGCTCCGTGATCGATCAACGCTCGAGCCGTCTCCACGTACCCGCCGCGCGCCGCGGCCAGTAATGCCGTGAGCCCCGATTCGTCGGCCAGGCTCACGTCCGCTCCGGCCGCGCAAATGCGCTCCACGATCTTGGCATGACCCCCTCCCGCCGCGCGCAGCAACGCGGTACGACCCTCTCGGTCCCTCGAATCGGGGGAAACGCCGGCGCCCAGCAGCAGCTCGACCGCCCTGAAGTTGCCCAACTCGGCGGCAATCATCAGCGCGGTCTCGCCCCGATCGTCGGCTGCACCGGGATCCACGCCCCGCACGATCGCGCTTTCAGCGATTCCGATCGCACCGCCGCGAATCGCCGCGATCACCATCGTGGTACCGTCGGCGGCCACCTCGCTCGGGTCGGCCCCGCGATCGAGAAGCAGCCGCGCCGTGCTGGTGTGACCACGCTCTGCTGCGATCATCAGCACCCTGCGCACCATTTCCTCGCCCTGCTCGGTCTCGATCTCGACCCGCGGGTTGACCTGCGCCCCGTGGTCCAGCAGCTCCCGCGCGATGGACACGTCGCCGCGCATCGCGGCGCGCGCCAGCCCCGAAGGACAGTCCGTATCGCTGGCCGCGTCCGCTCTCACGCCGTTTTTCAGCAGAAAGCGCACCACCTCCGGATTGCCGTGCTCCACCGCCTGCATCAATGTCGTCGGACAGCTGGTCTCGTTGGCGTCGCCCAGCCGCGCTCCCCGCCGCATCAGCAGCCTTGCCACGTCCAGGTGTCCGGCCTCGATCGCGTCGATCACCGCCGTGCGTCCGCTCTCGCCCACCATCGCGTCCTGGTCGGCTCCCCAGGAGAGCAACAGCTTGACGAAATCGAACATCCCGCCGCGCGCAGCCGCCATCAGCACGGTGGTGCCATCGTCGGCCGCGGCGTTGATCCGCGCGCCGTGCGCCACCAGCAATCCGGCGGCGGCGGCGTGTCCGGACATCGCCGCCAGGATCAGGGCCGTGCGGCCGTGTTCGTTCCGCAGATCGACCTCGGCCTCGTCGTCGAGCAGCAGCTCGACCGTGCGCCGATCCCCGCGCTCGACGGCGTACATCAACGCCGTCCAGCCTCGCTCGTCTTGCAAATCGACTCTGGCGTGCTCGCCGATCAGCGCCTCGACGGCTTCCCCGCGGCCGAAGCGCGCGGCCTCCATCAGGGCGGTGCGACCCTCCGCGTCGCGGGCGTCGACCTTTGCACCCCTTTCGACCGCCAGCTCGATCAGCCCGCCGAACCCGCCGCGCGCCAGCGCCATCAGCGCGGTCCTGCCCCGACTCGAGACCACATCGATCCCGGCGCCGTGCTCGACCAGCAAGCGCGCGGCCTCGCGGCGACCGGCGTTGGCCGCCCGGATCAGGGCCGTCTCCCCCGAGGTATCCACCGCATTGACCTCGGCGCCGGCGTCGAGCAGGGCGGAGACCACCTCGACGCGTCCGGAGAATGGGGCGAGCATCAGCGCGGTGCGCCTTTTTCGATCGCGGGCGTTGGGATCGGCACCGGCCGCCAGCAGGCGCTCGGCGATGCCGGGGTAGCCCATCTGGGCCGCGTACATCAAGGCGGTGTAGCGCTGCCGATCCCGCCTGCTCACGTCGGCTCCCAGCGCCAGCAGGCTCTTCACCACCGGGGTGTGTCCGGAACGGGCGGCATGGATCAGAGCCGTGCGACCGCGGTCGTCGCGCGCATTGACGAAACGCGGGTTGACCGCCAGCGATCTGATCGCGCCGGCGCATCCGGATCGCGCCGCGTGCATGAGCGGAGTCATTCCGTGCCTGTCCCGCAGATTGGAACGGGCGCCTTGCTCGAGCAGCGTTGCGACGGTCTTGTCGTGACCGCGGCTGGCCGCCCAGATCAAGGCCGTGCGACGGCGACGATCGCGGACGTTGACGCGCGCCCCGGCGTCGATCAGCCGACGCGCAATCTGGACGTGACCCCCGGCGGCAGCCAGCATCAACGCCGTGCGTCCGGCCACGTCCTGCCTCCGTGGAGACACGCCCTCGGACAGCAGCTCCGCGACGCGATCCTCGTCTCCGTCCCGAGCCGCGACCCGCAGCGCGGCGGAGGGATCGGCTGGCTCGATCTGGAAGATACGGTAGACCTCCTCCAGCTGGGCGGGGTCGAGATCGTCGTCGGCCGGCACCGAGAGGGGCAAGCCGACCAACAGGGCCGAAGCCGCGGCCATCGCCATCAACCCGCCGATCGCGACAGTGCTTCTCTCGCATCCAAGCATCACGCCCAACAATGCCTCCACCCGCTGTGGAGGTCCAGCCCGATCAACGCCTTCGAGTTCGATCGGGATGATATGAGCAGACCTTGACACGGTGGCGGCCCCCTGAAATAAGCCGGAAGCGTGGGTCCGGGAGCGTTCGGAAGATACCCACGTCGATCGATTGAAACGGGGCGCCGCCCGTTGGGGCGGCACGACAAGACGGAAGGCTGAAACTCCGATGAATCTGCTGTTGGACAAGCCGGGACATCGGGAGCTGCTGCTCGGCAACGAGGCGATTGCCCGTGGCGCTCTCGAAGCTGGGCTGGAGGTGGCCACGGCCTATCCCGGAACTCCCTCCTCGGAGATACCGGACACGCTGTATCCCCTCTCGCTTTCGAGCGACCTGTACATGGAGTACTCCACCAACGAGAAGGTCGCCCTGGAAGTCGCGATCGGTGCCGCCGACGCCGGGATGAGAGCGCTGTGCACGATGAAGCACGTGGGGCTCAACGTGGCGGCCGATCCGCTCAACACCGTGGCCTATACGGGGGTCAAGGGGGCGCTGGTGGTGCTCACCGCGGACGAGCCCTCGATGCACTCCAGCCAGAACGAGCAGGACAACCGAGCCTACGCCAAGCTGAGCCTGCTTCCGATGCTGGAGCCGTCCAGCCCGGCCGAGGCGCAGGAGCTGACACGGGCCGCGTTCGAGCTCAGCGAGCAGCTCGGTCTGCCGGTCTTGCTACGCACGACGACGCGCGTCAGCCACAGCCGCAGCGCCTGCACCTTCGCCGCGATGAAACCCCGTCGTTTCCAGGGGCACTTCGACAAGCAGGTCTCGCGCTGGGCTCCGGTTCCGGCCTTCGCCAGGGGTCTGCGCAAGGCCCAGCTGGACAGCCTTCCCAGGCGCGCCGCGGCGATGCGCGCGCTGGGAGTGGATCGGATCGAAGGCGAAGGCGCCCAGCTGGGCATCGTCTCCTCCGGCGTGGCCTACCTGCACGTCCGTGAGCTGCTCGACGAGCTGGGCGTCGCGGATCGCGTCCGCGTGGCCAAGGTCGCCTCGATCTTCCCCTTTCCCGACTGGATGGTCTCCGAGCTGACGAAGAGCTGCAGCAGGATCCTCGTCGTCGAGGAGCTGGAGCCCTACATCGAGACCGAGGTTCGCGCCGCCGTGCAGAAGCTCGGCGCCGGCACCGAGGTCCTGGGCAAGGAGGACGGGGGCATTCCGCGCTGCTACGAGCTGAGCCCCGATCGCATTCGCGAGGCGGTCGCCGGCTTCGTCGGCGAGAAGGTCCCGACAATCGAGGTTCCCCAGGTGCCGCAGCTGCCGGGCCGGCCGCCGATGCTGTGCGCCGGCTGCACCCATCGCACCACCTACTACGCTGTCAAGAGCGTGACCGATATCGATCCCGACACCTGGTACGCGACGGACATCGGCTGCTACACGTTGGGGTTGCTCCCGCCGCTGAGCACGGCCGACGCCTTCATCTGCATGGGCTCCAGCGTGACCCAGGCCAGCGGCGTCTCGATTCGCAACTCCCAGCGGCACGTGGCGTTCATCGGGGATTCCACCTTCTTCCACAGCGGAATGACCGGTCTGGTCAACGCGGTGCACAACCGCCACGACCTGCTGCTGGTCATCCTCGACAATTCGACCACCGCGATGACCGGCCACCAGCCGCACCCCTCCAGCGAGCTGGACGAAGTGATGACGGGGGTCGACATCGAGCGCACGGTGCGAGGGCTGGGGGTCGAGAACGTGCAAGTGGTCGATCCCAACGATCTGCGCGAGACGATTCGGGTCATCGACGCAGCGTTTCACGAGTCCGGCGTACGCGTCGTGATCAGCCGCGCGCCGTGCCCGCTGTTCGCCAGGCGCGTGCTGGGGCAGAAATCCAGCGATGTCGTCTACCGGGTCGACCAGGATCGTTGCAAGCAGTGTGGCCACCACCTCAACCATGAGCCGTGCGGCGTTCCGATCGACAAGATCGACGAGATTCTGCGCGCGCGCGTCAAGATAATGACCTCGGAACTCGGGCCGATGGACTACCCGGCCGAAGGCGAGGCGTGCAAGCCGACCACCCCGCCTTGCACCTTCGCCTGCCCGGCCAACATCTGTGTCTTCGGTTATCTCTCGCTGGCCCGGGCCGGGCGTTACGCCGAGGCGCTGGCGTTGATCCGCGAGCAGGTGCCGCTGCCGGCCGTGCTGGGAAGGGTCTGTCATCATCCCTGCGAGCAGGCCTGCGTGCGCGGCGACTACGACGAGCCGCTGGCGATCAACGAGGTGAAGCGCTTTCTGACCGAGCGGGAAAGTCCCGAGCAGCGCGCGGCTCATTTCGCCGAACAGCGCGCGGAGGCCGAGCAGCGCGGCGAAGGCAAGCGAGTCGCGGTGGTGGGCGCCGGGCCGGCCGGAATCGCCGCGGCCCACGAGCTGCGCTTGCGGGGACACGAGGTGGTCCTGTTCGAGCGAGAAAAGGAGCCGGGCGGCCTGCTGCTGTCCGGGATCCCGCCCTACCGTCTGCCGCGCGATCTGGCGCGCGGCGAGATCGAGGCGGTCCTCTCGGTCGGCATCGAGTTGCGCGCCGGCGTCTCGCTCGGCCGCGATTTCACCTTGCGCGGCCTGCTCGAGGAGTCCGGATTCGAAGCGGTCTGCCTGGCGATCGGAGCTCATCGCGGATCGCGGCTCTCGGTGCCCGGCGAGGAGGCCGAGGGGATCGAGGAGGCGCTCTGGTTCCTGCGGCGCGTCTTCGTCGAGCAGGATCGCGAGGTGGGGCGCCAGGTGATGGTCGTCGGCGGCGGAGACGCCGCGGTCGACGCCGCGCGCACCGCTGTGCGTCTCGGTGCCAACAAGGTGCAGATCGTGTACCGCCGCACCGAGGAGGAGATGCCCGCGGAGCACGGAGAGGTCGAGGCGGCGGTGGCCGAGGGCGTCGAGCTGATCTGCGGCGCGCTGCCCGTCGCCTTCGAGAAGAAGGGCGCGCGGGTCTCGGCCGCCTCGGTGATCCGGACCGAGCCCGGCGAGCCCGACGTCTCGGGCCGGCGCAAGCCGGTTCCGGTGCCCGGCTCGGAGGTCTCGCACGTCACCGATCACGTCATTTTCGCGATCGGCCAGACCCCGGAGCCGGAATCGCTGGAAGGCGACCTCGAGCTGAAGAGCGACGAGCGGGGCGTGGTCGACTCGGACGAGAAGAGCGGCGCCACCTCGAACGCGCGGGTTTTCGCCGCCGGAGACCTGACCGGTCGCGGTTGGACCGTGATCGACGCGATCGCCCAGGGTCGCAAGGCCGCGGCCGGGATCGACCGCGCCCTGCGCGGCGACGCCGCCGGGGAGCTGGTGCTCCACGAGCTGCCCGAGCTCGAGGATCAGCCGCGCTACCATCCACCGGCCGTCGCGGCGGCTCATCGCTCCGAGCTGCGGCAGCGCCCGGCCGGCGAGCGGGCCGGCGACTTGGAAGAGGTCGCGGGCACCCTCGCCGAGGAGGCGGTTTCGGTCGAGGTCGCCCGCTGTTTGAGCTGCGGGCAGTGCGCTCGCTGCAACAACTGCATCGACAACTTCGGCTGTCCGGCGATCTACATGAAGGAGGGACGCGTCTACATCGACGAGGTGCAATGCGTGGGATGCGGCGTCTGCGCGCAGCTATGCCCCAACGACGCGATCGTTCCGATTCGCAAGGGCGCGCCCGTCCCGGAGTCGGAGGCGCACAGGGAGGTCGAACGATGAAAAAGCTCGACGTCTTCATCGCTGGAGTGGGCGGTCAGGGCAGCCTGACCGCCTCGATGTGGCTGGGCACCGCCGCGATGCGAGCCGGGCTGCCGGTGGTCGTCGGCGAGATCCACGGGATGGCCCAGCGTGGCGGAATCGTCACCTCCACGGTGCGGATCGGCTCCTCCTGGGGTCCGATCATCTCGGCGGGCAAGGCCGACGTGGTGCTGGGCTTCGAGCCGGTAGAGACCTGGCGCGGAATGCCGATGGCCTCGCCGGACACGCTGGTGATCTCCAACACCCGGCCGATGGTCCCGGCCACCGTCTCGATGAAGGGCGACCGCTACCCCGATTCGGACGAGGTCATGGCCGAGCTGAAGAAGATCTCGCACTGGGTGATCCCGCTGGACGCGACCGGGGTTGCCTCCGAGGCGGGCAATGCGCTGGCCTCCAACTCGGTGCTGCTCGGCGTGCTGGCCGGGACCGGTTCGTTGCCCTTCGACTCCGACCTGCTTCGCGATCTGATCCTGGAGTCCGTCCCCTCCAAGGCCGTCGACGTCAACCGCGATGCCTACCGGCGAGGCTTCGAGTTGGGCCGCGAAGCCGCCTGAGCTTCAGAGGACGTTGCTCGGCGGGGGCGGGGGCGGCGGGTTGTGACCCGGCGCGGGCGCCGCCTCCGGCTCCTCGGGCTCGGTCGCCGCGGGCGCGGCCGGCTTCGATGGCGGCGCCGCCTTGCGCTTGGGCCCTGCCTTTTGCTGCTTGGTCGGAGCGGGCTTGGCTTTGCCCGACTGCGCGTGGACTACGCAGCCGGAGATCCAGGCTCCGGCCAGTGCCACGGCGGCGACGAGCACGATCTTCGTCAAGAACGATTTCATCATTCCTCTCCTTTGCTGTCGACAGCCTCACGAGAATACACCAACGGCGAAAGCCGTACAAAGACGATGACGGCCCGGACGGAACGGCTATTCATCGACGCTCAGCTGCAGCCCGAGGTGGTTCCGCAGTTGACGCACAGGTGGCATGATCCCGAACGGACCATGATCGAACCGCAGTTGGGGCAGGGCGGCGCGTCCACCTCGGACTCGAACTCGCCGGACTCGTGGGAACGGCCGGGATCGGGCGGTCCCGTGTCTGCCTTGGTCACGGTCACGCGCGGCTCGTCCTGACCGCCGATCGTGCCGCTTCCGTCCGGTGTCTGCTCGAGAAACTTGAGCTGCAGCCAGCGGAAGATGTAGTCCATGATCGACTTGGCGATCGGGATGTCGGGATTGCGCGTGATGCCCGACGGCTCGAAGCGCGTGTGGCTGAACTTGTCGACCAGCACGCTGAGCGGCACTCCGTACTGCAACGCCAGCGAGATCGCCGTGGCGAAGGAGTCCATCAACCCGGAGACGACCGATCCTTCCTTGGCCATCCGGATGAAGATCTCGCCCACCATCCCGTCGGCGTACATGCCGGCCGTGATGTAGCCCTCGTGGCCGGAGATATCGAACTTGTGGGTGATGCTTCGCCGCTCGTCGGGCAGGCGCCGGCGTGCCAGATCCGGGGAGGCCGCCCGCTCCTTCTGCACCCGCTCCGCCTTCTCCTGCGTCGAGAGGGGCTGGGTGCGCTTGGAGCCGTCGCGGTAAATCGCGATCGCCTTGAGGCCCAGCTTCCAGGAATCCAGGTAGACATCGTAAATGTTGTCCGGCGTCGCTTCCCGCGGCACGTTGACCGTCTTGGAGATCGCCCCGGAGATGAATGGCTGCACCGCGGCCATCATGCGCACGTGTCCCATCGGCGCGATCGTGCGCACGCCTCCCTCGGGCTTGAACGCGCAGTCGAAGATCGGCAGGTGCTCGTCCTCCAGGGCCGGAGATCCCTCGATCGTCCCGCGCTTTTCCACGTACTTGACAATCGAGTCCACGTCCTCGTCGCAGTAACCGAGCCGCTCCAGCGCGCGACCGACCGAGTGGTTGACGATCTTGAGCGTGCCGCCGCCGACGAGCCGCTTGTACTTGACCAGCGCCAGATCGGGCTCGATCCCGGTGGTGTCGCAGTCCATCATGAAGGCGATCGTCCCGGTCGGGGCCAGCACCGTGGTCTGCGCGTTGCGGTAGCCGTGGAGCTGGCCGAGCGTCTCGGCCTCCTCCCATGCCTCGCTCGCAGCGTTGAACACGGTCGGCGAGACCAGATCGGCGTCGAGATCGCCGATCGCGGCGCGGTGCTTGCCGATCACACGGCGCATCGACTCGGCGTTCTCCTCGTGGCGGGGGAAGGGACCCATCCCGCCCGAGATGCGGGCCGACTGGGCGTACGCCTCGCCGGTCATCAGCGCGGATACCCCGCCGGCGTAAGCGCGGCCGGCTTCGCTGTCGTAGGGCAGCCCGCGGCTCATCAGCAAGGCGCCGAGGTTGGCGTACCCGAGGCCCAGGGCGCGAAAATCGTGACTGTTGCGCGTGATCTCTTCGGTTGGGTAACGGGCGTGGTCGACTATGATCTCCTGGGCCGTGATCATGATGTCGACCACGTGGCGAAAGAGATCCACGTCGAACTCGCCGTCCTCCTTGACGAAGCGCATCAGGTTCAGCGAGGCGAGGTTGCAGGCGGTGTTGTCGAGGAACATGTACTCGGAGCAGGGGTTGGAGGCGTTGATCGTCCCGCTGCCGCTGCACGTGTTCCAGCGGTTGATCGTGTCGTGGAACTGCAAGCCGGGATCCCCGCAGACGTGGGTCGCCTCGGCGATGTCGCGCATCAGCTTGCGCGCCTCGATCACCTCCAACGGCGACTCGTCCAACACGGCCTTCAGCTCGAACTTGCGATCGGCGACGACGGCTTCCATGAACTCGTCGGTGACGCGCACCGAGTTGTTGGAGTTCTGGAAGAAGACCGAGCCGTAGGCCGGCCCGTTGATGTCTCCGCTGTAGCCGGACTCGATCAGCGCCCAGGCCTTCTTCTCCTCGTCGACCTTGCAGTTGACGAACTCGGCGATGTCGGGATGGTCGACGTTCAGAATCACCATCTTGGCCGCCCGGCGGGTCTTGCCGCCGCTCTTGATCACGCCGGCGAACGCGTCGAAGCCGCGCATGAACGAAACCGGGCCGGAGGCCTGCCCGCCCGCGGACAGCTTCTCCCTGGAGGAGCGAATCGAAGAGAGGTTGGTGCCCGATCCGGAGCCGCCCTTGAACAGGTTGGCCTCGGTGGAGGCCAGTTTCATGATCGATTCCATGGTGTCGTCCACGGAGTTGATGAAGCAGGCGGAGGCCTGGGGATGCTCCTCGATGCCGACGTTGAACCAGACCGGGCTGTTGAACGTGGCCATCTGGTGAACCAGCACGTGGGTCAGCTCGGACTCGAAGACCTCGGCGTCCCGCTCCGTGGCGAAGTAGCCGTCCTCGCGTCCCCACGAGCAGATCGAGCCCACGACTCGATCGAATATCTGGCGGACCGATTTCTCGCGCTCGCCCCGGCTCGGCGTGCGGAAGTACTTGGAGACGACCACGTTGGTCGCCAGCTGGCTCCAGGACCCCGGAACCTCGACGTCGCCCACGTCGAGAATCTTCTCGCCGCGGTCGTTGGCGATCGAGGCCGAGCGTTTGTCCCACTTGATCTCCTCGTACGGGTGGACTCCCACCTGCGTCAGCATCCGCGAGAACTTGAGACCGCGCTCGGTAGCTCTCGGGGCATGCTTGGCGCCGCGATCCCGATCTTCGTTCCTGCCAGTGGAGATCCGCTCGGTCGTGCTCATCTTCCAACCCCCGGCGCGTGCCGGCTTCTCGCTGCATCAAGCGAGAAACACTGTGGTTTTTGGCAAAAAAATTCCCTTTCGACGCGACGAGAACGCGTGATTGGGGCTCATATTGTTCAGTGTCTTGGCGCTAGAAGTTGCCTTTTTTTCTCAGCGCTGTCAAGAACTTTACCCCAATATCTTGTACACACCCTCAAAAGGTAAACAATATCTAGTGCATACCTGATCAAAACCTCAGTGCTTTTCACACCTTTTCCACAGCGATCCGCATGTTCAGTGGTCATCGGTTCAGTTTTCCATCGAACGGATCCTGACGCCGTTTTTTTGCGTTGGAGACCGCCTACGTTCTAATCAATGTTGTATGAGCACGACTGACGACCGCAATCACGAATCGCGCGCTCCGCTTTTGAGCCTGCGCCGCGTCAGCCGCTTCTACCGGCCGGATCGCCCCGCGCTCGTCGACGTTTCTTTCGATGTGCAGCGCGGCGAGTTCCTCTACGTGGCCGGAGCTTCCGGAGCGGGCAAGAGCACGCTGCTGCGCCTGCTGCACCTCGCCGAGCTTCCGGACACCGGCCGCCTGCTGTTCGCCGGTCACGACGTGAGCCAGCTGCGGCGGACGGCGATCTCCGTGTTGCGCAGATCCACCGGCGTGATCTTCCAGGACTACAAGTTGATCTCCGATCTGTCTGTGAAGGCCAACGTCGGGCTTCCGCTCGAGGTGCAGGGCTTCTCGCCGCGCCGGATCCGGAGCCGCGTGCACGAGGTTCTCGAGCGCGTCGGCCTGCACAAATCGAGCGAGGATCTCGCGGGCGGGCTGTCTGGCGGAGAGCAGCAACGGGTCGCGGTGGCGAGAGCGATCGTGGGACATCCCGAGCTGATCCTGGCAGACGAGCCGACCGGCAGCCTCGACACCTACTCGGCGGACTACGTGCTCGACCTGCTCGAAAAGGCGCGGGACGAGGGCGCGACCGTGGTGCTCGCAACGCACGACCGGATGCTGATGGCCGCGCGCCCGCACCGCACGATGGCGCTGGAAAGAGGTCGGATGGTGGGCATCTCCTCGGACGGCTCGCGCAGGCGTCCGGCGCCCGGAGCGCAGCGCGACGACGCATCCTTGGAACGCGCGGTATAGCCCGAGCGAGGTAACGATGAGCGAGGTCTACCGGATTTCATACCTGCTCAAGAGGGCCGTGGGCGGCTTCCGTCGGCGCCCCTGGCTGCACCTGCTGTCCGCGGTCACGCTGGCCGCGGCCTTCGCCAGCTTCGGCGCGACGTTCGTCGCGGCGCGCAACCTCGACAACCTGCTCGAGCGCTGGGTCGGCTCGGCAGAGATAACGGTCTACCTGCGCCAAAACGCCGATCCGTCCGACGCGCAAAGGCTCTCCGAGGCGGTCGCCTCGCTGGAGGGCGTGCGCGACGTGGAGATCACCAGCGCGATCGAGGCCCGGGAGACTCTGGCCTCGTATCTCGGCGAGGGCGGCGAGATGGCCCGCAATCTGCCGCTGGAGGCCTTCCCCTCTTCGATTGACGTCTTTCTCGCCGGCGAGGGCGCCGACGATCCGAGCTCCCGCCAGCAGCTCGCGGCGCGGCTGGCCGAGGTCGATCTGGTACAAGAGGTCGAGATCTACGACGAGTGGTTCGATCGCCTCTTCGCCTTGAGCTCGGTGGGGCGCGCCGTCGTCTGGGGCCTGGGTCTGCTGGCGCTGGTCGTGGCGGTGCTGGTCACCGCGGCCACGGTCCGTTCCGGGGTCAGCGCGCGCCGCCGCGAGATCCGGGTGCTGCGCTTCTTCGGCGCGACCGGGCGCTATGTACGGCTTCCCTTCCTGCTGGAGGGCGCGCTGGAGGCGACCGCGGCGATGGGTCTGGCGCTGCTGCTGCTCGAGTTGGCCCTCGAACGGGTCGAGCGTCTCGCCGGCGAGATCCTGCCGCTGATCGGCGGCGGAGAGCTGGTCGGTCTCACGGCGGCGACGACCGCCGCGCTGCTGACCGGAGGCCTGGTCGCCGGGCTGCTCGGCGCGGGTCTCTCGCTGAGGCGCATCGAGGAGGTCTGAGGTGAGGATCGCCGCCTTTTTGTCGCTGGCGCTGAGCGTCCTGATCGCGGCGCCGCTCGCCGCCGACGACCTGGCCTTCGTCTCCGCCGAGGAGCTCGAGGGCGAAATCGCGGCCCGCGACGAGGACATCGATCGCACCCGGCGGCGAATTGCTGCGCTGGAGGGGGCCGCTCGGCGGGCCCGCGAGGAGATCGATCGCGCTGCCCGCCGGCTGCGCGAGGTGGAGCGGAAGCTGGGAGACGAGGCCGCCTTGCTCTACCGACTCTCGCGGCACGGCCACGCCTTGCGCTACCTGCTGGGCGCCGGCTCGCCGACCGAGCTGCTCGAAAGGCTGGGCACGCTGCGCCGGCTCGTGCTGCACTCCCTCGAGGAGCGCCGCAGAGCGGGAATGAAGCTGGCCGCGGCAGAGGAGCGCCTCGCGGCGGCGAAAGATGACCGCCGCCGCGCCGAAGAAATGCTCGACCGCCTGCGGCGAACCCGGCGGGATCTGCTCGCCGAGCTGCAAAGGAGAGCCGGCTCGCAACCCGCCCTGCCGTAGCCCCGCCGCGCGAGGCGCCCTTGTTGACACTCCCCGGCGCTTTGGATAGCCCCGAAACCAGTGCCTCGTCAACCCGACGATTTCGGGTACGGGGCGAGAGATCATCGGCGAGGCCAAGGAACGACGACGAAGGACTGGCGGTGCCAATTCGAGGAGGAGTGACGCAGGGATCGTCGATGAGGGCCGGCCCGACCCGGCATTGTGGGGTTGACGAGGCACTAGTGCCTCGTCAACCCGACGATTTCGGGTACGGGGCGAGAGATCATCGGCGAGGCCAAGGAACGACGACGAAGGA
>JAWOBP010000126.1:0-12703 GCA_046484285.1 Polyangia bacterium | reverse complement strand
CGAAACGTTTTCCCCACAGCGCGGAGTGCTCCGTCTCTGTCGGAGTTGCCGGGTCGGGTCAAAGCGGCTATCAATGCCGGCGATGGGCGATTCGACCGATCAGCGGCGCGTGGTGGCACGCAACCGGCGCGCCAGGCGCGACTACGAGATCCGCGACACCTTCGAGGCAGGGCTGGTGCTGCTCGGCTCCGAGGTCAAGTCGCTGCGCCGCGGCTCGGTCGACCTGGCCGACGCCCACGCCGTCTACCGCGAGGGCGAAATGTACCTGGTCGGGCTGCACATCGCCGCCTACGAGATGGCCAGCCACTTCAACCACGAGCCCCGCCGCGAGCGCAAGCTGCTGCTGCACAAGCGCCTTATCGAGCGGCTGGGCGTCAAGATTCGCGAGCGGGGGCTGACCGCGATTCCCCTCGAGATCTACTTCAAGCAGGGTTGGGCCAAGGTGGAGCTTGCCCTGGCCCGGGGCAAGCGCCGCTCCGATCGTCGCGACGTGCTGCTGGCCAAGCAGCAGCGCCGCGAAATCCGCGAGGCCGCCGCGGAGAGGAGGAGGCGGTGAGCAAGGCCCCGCCCGAGACCCACCTCGAGAATCCGACGATCCTGGATCTGCACGGCGACGTGGCGACCGTGCTGCTCGCCGAGCCGCTGCCGCCCGGCGCGCGCGTGGTGCTGGTCTTCTCCTCGCCCGTGCTGTCCGCGCGCGGCAAGCTCTCCTCGCTGAGGCGACGCGGCGACAGCGGTCTGGCCGCAACGGTCCGCCTCCACGACGTCTCGCGCAGCGAACGGGCGCTGCTCGAAGAGCTGGTCGAATAGCCCCGGCTACTGCGGGTCGAGGCGGGTCCAGGGGTATCCGCCGCAGCCTCCGCTGGTGGGATCGGTCGCGTCGGCTGCGGCCTCGGCCTCGGCGGCCTCGGCGCTCTGGGCGTCGTAGGCGGTCTGGCAGTAGTAAAGGTCGGTCTGGTGCTCGGTCCAGTCGAAGCGGCTCCAAAGACCCGGATTGTACTCGTTTTCCAAGTCGTTCCTGGCGATCAGCATATCCGCGGTGTTGTAGTAGGCCGCCACGTCGAAGGTGCCCATCGTCCCCATCGCCCAGGTTTCGGCCGAGATCTCGTGGCCGCTGCTGTACTCGTCCTGGTAGCTTCCTGCGATCTCGAGATCGTCGGACGTCAGCTCGGTCCAGGCGAACCCGCCGCACCCGGAGTTGGCCGGATCGCTGTCGTCGGCCGCGGCCGTGGCCTCGGCGGCCTCGGCGCTCTGGGCGTCGTAGGCGGTCTGGCAGTAGTAGAGCGAGCCGCTGTCGTACGTCCAGTCGAAACGGCTCCAGAGATCGGCGTTGTACTCGTTGTCGGAATCGTTCTGGGCGATGATCACCTGCTCGTCGTTGTCGTAGCTGTCTATGTGGAACGAGCCCATCAGGTCGATCGTCCACCGGGTCTGACCGATCACGTGAAAATCGCCGTAGCCGTCTTCGTACTCGCCGGCGATATCCAACGACTCGGCGGCGGTGTCCGTGTCGGTATCCGCGTCCGTGTCGGTGTCAGTGTCAGTGTCCGTGTCCGTGTCGGTATCCGCGTCGGTGTCCGCGTCGGTGTCCGCGTCGGTGTCCGCGTCGGTGTCCGCATCCGTGTCGGTGTCCGTGTCGCCGTCCGCCGAACCGTCGTCGTCGTCGTCGCCGCAGCCTACCGCTCCGAAAGCGAACACGGCCAACAGTACAACCAACCAAAGCATCGTCTTCTTCATGGTTTCGTCCCTTTCCCGACCCATGGTCGAAAAAAACAAGTTATTCTTGTTGCGACTTTGATGACGGAGAATCTGTCACAGCTATTCACTCAGATCAAGACTTTATCATCAATAATTCTATTTTTTTTGATCTTGGCGACTTCTGTTCCCTACCGGAGCACCCGCTCGAATCGGTAGTATGATGTGAGCACGGCCGTGGGGTTGTTCCGGGCTGTCCACCTTGGTCCACTCCGTCTTTCTCGATCAGCGCTTCCTCTTGGCCTTCTTCAGGCCCTGGCGGGCTTCCTTGTCGTCGGGGGCGATATCGAGCAGCTCCTTGTACTGCTTGAAGGCGCCGTCGTAGTCCTCTTTTTCCAAAAGCAGGCTCGCCAGCTTCTTGCGGGCCGTGACCGATATCTCGGAAACGACAGCTCCGACCGCGCCCGCAGAAGCACTTACCTCTTCTGCCATCTTCTCTCCGGCCTTCTCGGCGTACTCGGCGGCGGCTCCGCAGGTGCCTTCCACCACTTCGGCGTACTCGGCGGCGGCCTCGTCCTTCTCGCCCGCCTTCTCCAGCGCGATTCCGAGCTGCAAGCGCGCCTTCCAGCACTCCGGATCCAGCTTTCGGATCTCGGACAGAAGCGAGATCTTCTTCTCGCCGGCGAGGCTGTCCTTCTTCTCCTGGACCTCTTTCCAGATCAGATCGGATAGCTTCTTCTTATTGGCGTCGTTGGAGGGGTCGGCCTCGACCGCCTTGCGGTACATGTAGATCGCGCCCGAAATCTCACCCTGGTCGCCGAGCTGCCCCGCGCCGTGGCGATAGAAATCGTCGAGCGCGCAGAGATGCTTCTCGTGACGTTTCCAGATCTCGATCGTCTCGGCGTTCTCGTCCCCTGCGTGAGCTCTCGCCGACTCGGCCGAGATCAGGTCTCGCAGCGCTTTCAACAGGACGCTGTCGTCAGCGATCTGGGGAATGGCGGCGATCAGCCCGCCCACGTCGTCCTCGACCTTCTTCAGGCTCTTTGCGCTCGCATCGTCTGCTCCCAGCGCGTGCTTGATCGCGAAATGGACCGCGTTCGCGCAGGTCTTGCGAAAGACGCGATCCTCCTCGACCAGCGACTTGGACTCGGCGCAGATGCCGAACGCCTTGTCGAACTGATCCTGGTTGACGGCCTGCTGCACGTTGGCGGTGGGGGTCTCCCCCACGCAGGACCACAGAAAAAACGCTGCGAGCAGCGCCTCGAGCAGAAGCGGGGTCACGTGTGCTGTTCTGCGCTCCGACATGGCACATCTCCATTTCTTGCAATACTTTCAAATTATTTCGCCAACTTGCGTAGCATGGCCGTCTCCGGGGTGTCAAGTGGTATGTATTGCGATGCTTTGTCGCCCAGCGGCTCACGGACAGTTGCTCGCTCTACCCGAACGTTTTCGATTGACTCGGCACTAGCGCGCGCCTGGCTCGCCCGAACAGACTCGCTCGCATCGCGCCGGCCCTTGTGCTAGGCTCTACCCGCGTTGCGCCGGGCGCGGGCCGGCGTCCGTAAAATGCGGGGCTTTGGTTGCGGAAATGCCTACGGACAGCGACATTCCAGACGTCACGGTGGTCTCCGACGCCGAATCCGTCGGACTCCCTCGCCAGCAAACCGGTCGCTCGTACCTGATCTTGATCTACGGCGAGCTGCTCGGCCGGCGCTTCGAGGTTTCCGACGAGCCGCTGCTGGTCGGCCGCGGCAGCGACGCCTCGATCCAGCTCGAGGACGACTGCATCTCGAGGCGGCATTGCAAGATCGTCCCCGGTGCGGACGGCGTGGTGCTGATCGACCTCGACTCCACCAACGGCACCTATGTCAACAACACCGCAGTCTCGGCCAGGCCGCTGCACGACGGGGATCGTATCCAGATCGGGCGTACGATCTTCAAGTTCCTGTCGGGCGACAACATCGAGGGCGCCTACCACGAGGAGATCTACAGGCTCAAGACGGTGGACGCGCTGACCGGGGCCAACAACAAGCGCTCCTTTCTCGAGGAGCTCCATCGCGAGGTTCATCGCTTCTTGCGCTACGGCCGCCCACTGTCGATCGTGATGCTGGACATCGACCGCTTCAAGCCGGTCAACGACGAGTACGGTCACCTGGCCGGCGACTACGTCCTGTCGCGAATCGGCGAGCTGCTCGCGGAACGGACGTACGCCGAGGAGGTGCTGTGCCGCTACGGCGGCGAGGAATTCGCCCTGCTGCTGCCCGAAACCGACCTGGCCGACGCCCGCCGGCGCGCCGAGGCGATCCGTTGCGACATCGAGCAGGAGCGTTTCGTCTTCGACGGCGTCGAGATTCCAGTCACCGTCTCGGCGGGAGTGGCCCAGGCCTGGGACGGGCTGCAAGAGCCCGACGACTTCGTCGAGGCCGCGGACATGCGCCTCTACGAGTCCAAGCGCAAGGGCCGCAACCGCGTGGAGCCGCAGTGAGGCGCTGCACGGAAACCGACTCGTCATCGTCGCGCGCGCAGGCGCGGCACGCGTTCGCAGCGAAAACCAGAGGGAGACGAAGCCGCTCCGGCAAACCCGCGCTCTGGATCGAGGCGCGGATGGGCATGGCCGGCGACATGCTCTGCGCCGCCCTGATCGCGTCGGGCGCCTCGGAAAAGGGCGTGGCCGAGGCGATGAACGCCGCCGGTCGCCTGCTGGGCGGCAACTCGATCGATGTCTCGCGCGGGAGGTTGCTCGACGGCTCGCCGGCGAGAAGGATCTCGATCGACGCCGAGGAGCGGGAGCCGCTGGCGATCGCCGACGCCCCTGGATTGCTGGAGCGGTCGTTGCGGACCACCGGCGTGCGCGGAGGATACGCCGGCTACGCCCAGCGCGCGCTCTCGATCCTGTGCCGGGCGGAACGCGTGGCCCACGCCACGGACGAGACCCTGAGCAGGGAAGCGCGGCTGGCCTCGCTGGCGATCGTGGGCACCGCTCGCACGCCCTACCGCGAAAGAGCGCCCTACCAGCCTCAAAACGACCGGGAGGCAAACGAGACGGGCTTTTACATCGAAGTGGAAAAACGTTACGCCCGGGCGCTGGACGGGCTCGACTCCTTCTCCCACCTGTTCGTCCTCTCCCACCTGGAGCGTTCGGCGGGGTACGGCCTGCTGGTGAGACCTCCGTGGAAGAACGACGAGGAACCGCTCGGCCTGTTCGCCACCCGCTCGCCGAACAGACCGAGCCCGATCGGTCTGACGCGCGCGCGGCTGAAAGGCATCGAGGGAAACCGCATCCAGACCGGACAGCTGGACCTCTTCGACGGAACCCCGGTATTGGATATCAAACCCTACATCCAATCGCTGGACGGCGAGCCGACCGGGGCGGTCTCCTCTCCGCGGGCGGCGAACGACGGCTGGCTGGCCGGCAGCGATCACCTGGAACTGCACCGCCGCGGAATACCGCACGAGCACCCCGGCGGGGGACAGCTGCACGAAGCGCAGGACATCCTGCTCGATATCACCGGATCTGCCTGGGCGCTGCAGTCGCTGGGAGCCGATCTGGACAATGTGCGTTGCCTCGGGCCGGTGCGCGTCGGAGGCGGCACGACCGGACCGACCTCTCACGGCCGACTACGCGTGCCCGCCCCAGCGACCCGGTCGATCCTGGACGAGCACCGCATCCCCTACCGGGCGGGACCCGTGGATGCCGAGCTGTTGACCCCGACCGGCGCCGCCCTCCTGGCCGCTCTGTCTCCCTCGTTCGTCGCGGCGGACAGTGGAATCCCGAACGGGCTGAGATCCGCCGCCGGGCTGGGCAAAAGAAACTTCGGAGCCGATCGGCCGAATGCCTTGAAGCTGTATTGGGAACCCAGCCGAGCTCATCTGCCAAGGGAGAATGCGATGGACGGATTCCGCGTCTGTATTGGGAGCAACGACGGCGAGTCGGTGGTCAAAACCCACATGGGCGAGACCGAGCGTTTCTTCGTTTACGACGTCTCTCGCAACGGCGAAACCGAGTTCGTCGAGAAGAGAAACAACGAGGCGATCGATATGGGGCACGCCAGCGGCGAGAAGATGAAGGCGGTAATGGCGATTCTCGACGACGTCGACGTGTTCGTGGCGATCAAAAACAGCCCCAATTTCGAAAGGATCGCCGCCAAGTCGAAACACCAGCCGGTGGTGGTGAACAGGACTAACGTAAAGGGGGTGCTCGAGCTGCTCGCGCGTTCATTCGACGAGATAGACGAGCTGGTGACCGCCAGGCGGAACGGTCGTAGAGACGGGGTCATCCCCCAGTTGTCCTGAAGGCCACCACCCGCTCGCGGCGGGCCAAGTCCTCGAACACCTCTCCCTCGCGGCCGAGCAGCCGTGGTCCGATCTCCCCGGCCACGCTTCGCGCCTGGTCGGGATCGATCTCCACGACCAGCACTCCGCCCGGCGCCAGGCGCGGCCCCGCGTCGCGCAGAACGCGCCGCACCAAGTCGAGGCCGTCCTCGCCGCCGTCGAGCGCGAGCTCCGGCTCGCGGCGCACCTCGGCCGGCAACGAGCTCAGCCTCCCGCTCGGAACATAGGGCGGGTTGGAGGCGATCGCTCCGTAGCGCTCGCCCGCGGGGAGCGGATCGAACAGGTCCCCCTCGAAGAAGCGCACGCGATCCCCGAGACCGAGTCGCTCGGCGTTGCTCCGCGCCACGCGCAAGGCGGCGGCCGAGACGTCGGCCGCGTCGACGCGGACGTCGCTCCGCTCGCCGGCCAGCGCCAGCGCCACGCAGCCCGAGCCGGTCCCCAGGTCCAGGAAGGGGCCCTGCGGCTCGAAACCGAGCAGCGCCTCGACCAGCGTCTCGGTCTCGGGCCGGGGCACCAGCACCTCGGGCGTCACCTCCAAGTCGAGCGACCAGAACTCGCGCCTTCCGGTCAGGTGGGCGACCGGCTCGCCGTCGCGCCTGCGCCTGATCGCCTCGCGGTAGGCGGCCAGCTCGTCCGAGCGCAGCGGACGGTCGCGATCGGTGTACAGATCCAGCCGGCGGCAGCCCAGCACGTGGGCCAGCAGCAGATCGGCCTCCAGCCGCGGCGACTCGATTCTGCGCGATCTGAAATCGCGGGTCGCCCAGTCCAGAACCTTGCCCGTCGTCCAGCGCTCCAATCGCATCTCGACCTCGTCTCACTCGGGGGCGTCGATCGCCTCGCGCAGTCCGGCGCCCACCAAGTTGATCGACAGTACCGTGGCGAACAGTGCAAGGCCAGGGAACAGCATCAGCCAGTAGCAGCCCTCGTTGGACAGGGCGTCGGTCAGCAGCTGTCCCCAGCTCGCCGTTGGCGGCGGCGCGCCGAAGCCGAGAAACGAGAGCACCGACTCGATGATGATCGCGCCGCCCACTCCGAAAGCGGCGGAGACGAGAACCGGACCGGTCGCGCGCGGCAGCACGTGCCGGCGCAGAATCCGGGCGTGACTCAGCCCCAGCGCGCGCGCGGCGTCCACATAGTCCTCGTTGACGATGCGCAGCACCTCGGCCCGCGTCACGCGAGCCGGATCGGTCCAGCGGGTCGCGGCCAGAATCCAGACCAGCTGCAGCAAGGAATCGCTGCCCAGCACGGCCTGCAGCGCCAGGATCAGAAACAACGAGGGAAAGGCGCTCAGTGTTTCCACGAGAAACAACACCAGCCGGTCGAGCTTGCCGCCGAAGTACGCGCCCAGCGATCCGAGCAGCACGCCGAGCAGCAACGCCAACGCCATCGATCCCACGCCGACCAACAGCGCGGCTCGAGAGCCGTGCAGCAGGCGAGCCGCCACGTCGCGACCCGCGTCGTCCGTGCCCAGCGGATGCACGGCGCCGGGAGCCGCGAGCAGATCGATGCGACCGCAGACCTCGGTCTGATCCGGGCCGTACGGGATCGGCGGCAGCACGGCCCAGCCCCCGCGCCGGCGCACCGCCTCCAGCACGCTGTGGTTGTCGTGGTCCGCCAGCTCGGGTGGCGAGAAGTAGGTCGGCAGGACGTGCAGCTCGCCGTCCAGCCGGCAGGCCAGCGGCTTTTCCGAGGCGAGCAGGTCGGCCAGCAGGGCCGAGAGAACCACCAGCGCCAGCACCGCCAGCGCGACCGCGTTGGTCGGCCGCGAAAGGTAGCGGCGCGCCGCCCCGCGCACCGGACCGCGCCTCCGGCGTTTGGCAGCGACCCGGCTCACGCCCGTCTCCACTGCGATCGGCCCGGCACGATGCGCGGGTCGACCAGCGCGTAGATCACGTCGGCCACCACCAGGCCCAGGACCGTCATCGCCGCGGTCACAGCCACCGCAGCCGTCAGCCAGTAGTGGTCTCCGGCGCGAATCGCCTCGAACGTCTCCAGCCCCATCCCGGGGATGCCGAAGATGCGCTCGACCACCACCGAGCCTCCCACCAGGTAGGGAAGCTGCAGGCCGAACACGGTGATTACGGGTATCACGCCGTTGCGCAGCCCGTGGCGCCAGATCGCCCGCGAGCGGCCGACGCCCTTGGCGCGGGCGGCACGCACGAAGTCGGCGCCGACCACGCGCAGCATCCCGACGCGCTGGTAGCGGGTCAGCATCGCCATCGAAACGTAAGAGAGAGTCAATACGGGCAACACCAGGTGGTGCGCGGTGTCCAGCGCGCGCCGCCACCAGGACAGCGAGGCGGCCTCCGGGCTAAACAGCCCCTGCGAGGGAAACAGTCCCGCGCCGGTCTCCCCCAGATAGCGCACCGCCAGCAGCGCGACCCAGAGGGCCGGCAGCGAGTAGAGCGCCAGCATCAACCCCGTCATCGCGCGGTCGAACGCCTTGCCGTGGCGTTCGGCGGAGAGGACTCCCAGCGGAATCGCCACGCCATAGGCCACCAACAGAGCCAGCAGCGAGAGCAGCAGGGTGACCGGCAGACGCTCTGCGAGCTTCTCGCGCACCGGCCTTCCATCGCGCGCGGAGCGTCCGAAGTCGAGCGTCGCCAACCGCTCCAGCCAGCGGAAATAGCGCGTCTCGGTGATCGATCCGGTGATACGCTCGAAACCCTCGAAGCTGGAGTAGAGATCGTAGCGCTGCTCCCACCATCCGATCCAGCGCTCGACCACACGCCGCCGCTCTGCGACCGAGGCGGCAGGGTCGATCGGATCGTCCCGGCCGGTCAGCTCCATCGCCAATCCGACCAGGCGCTGCTGCGCGTCCGGATCGGAGACGTCATTCAGCGCATCCATCAGCTGCGGCAGGCAGAAGGTGTCGAGCCGCCGCATCTCCTCGCGGGCCAGCTCGTCGTCGTGCCGCGAAAGCCGGCGTACGAGCCGCGCGGCGCGCACGGGCGTGAAATCCGATCCGTAGACGTCCCAGTAGCGCGTCCAGAAGGCGGCCCGATCGGGGGCCGCCTCCAGCGCGCGGGCGACGCCGAGCCGCGAGGCGATCGCATCCAACGCGTCGAGCGCGGCGCGGCGCTGATCGCCGGCCAAGTGCGGAATCTCCGGGACCAGGTAGGGCAGCGCGGCTCCCCCGGTGCGGGCCAGGGAGCGAACGGCACGCTGCCGCGCGCCCTGGTCGGAGAGGCGCTCGATCCGGTCGCGCGTCCGCTCGCGGACGTCGTCTATGTCCGGGTTGAAGAACAGCGGGAGGTGCAACCCGTAGGCGCGCCCCAGCAGCTCGGCCTCGCTCGACGAAATGGTGTCGCTGCGCGCCGGATCTCCGGGGCTGGTCGCCAGCGGGCTGAACGAGAGGTTGACCAGCACGAAGGTCGCCAGGCTGATCCCTATCAGCGCCGGAATCGTGGCCAGCAGCCTGCGCAGCGCGAAGCGGATCATCGAACCCCTCCCCCCTCCGGCCCGGCGATCCAGGTTCGGCTCTCGTCGATCCAACCGCCGCGAAAACGAACGCCGCGCAAGGCACGGCGCACGCCGAACGCGCGGTAGGGACGAAAAGTGAAGGTCATCGGATGCAGCTCGGCGATCCGATCGCTGATCGCCCGATCGAGATCCACGATTCCCGGCTTTTCACCGACCTCGCGCCGCGCGTCGAGCAGGCGATCGAGCTCCGGATCCGAGACGCTACCGAAATTGAGCCCGCTCGCGGCCGCCTCGCTGTGCAGCAACGAGCGCGGATCGAACGGCCGCCTGTTCTCGAACGAGACCACCGCGACGTCGAAGTCGTGGCGCACCAGCCGCGACCAGTAGGCGCTCCAGGTGCTGATCACCAGGCTCATCTCGATCCCGGCGCGGCTCAGATCGTGCTGGACGAGCAACGCCTGGCGGCGCCATTCTCGCCCTGCGTCCGGCAGCATCAGGTCGAACGCGAGCTCGACGTCGCCGCGCTCGCGCACCCCGTCCCCGTCGCTGTCTATCCAACCGGATCGCTCCAACAGCTCGCGGGCCAGCGCCGGATCGTTCTCGAGCGGCCCGCGCGAAGGGATCGCCGCCGGGCTATCGGCCGGCCAGGGTCCCTCCACGATCTCGGCCAGGCAGGCCAGGATCGAGCACCGGATCGTGCGGCGGTCGATCAGGTGCCCGATCGCCTTTCGCACGTCCGGGTCGTCCAGCGGCGGCGAGCTCGTCTCGTAGACCCAGGCCTCGAAACGCTCCAGTGGAACGGCCAGCAGCTCGGCCTCGAGGATCTTTCGAATCGCGGTCGGCCGCGCGTCCGGCACGACGTCGATCGTTCCGGCGCGCAGCAGCTCGGTCGCCACGCGCGGATCCGGGACTACCCGGTACGAGATGCGCTCCAGCGGCGGCGGCTCTCCGCGCCAGTCGGGGTTCCTCTCCAGCTCGATGGAGCGTCCCGGTGTCCGCCCGGCGATGCGAAACGGCCCGGAGCCCACCGGCTCGCGCGCCGCGGGGTGGCCCGACAGCGGATCGTGCCCGAAGACGTGAGCAGGCAAGATCGGAAGACGGGCCAGCGCGGCGAGCAGCCCCGGATCCGGACGGGCGAGATGCAGGACTACAGCGCGATCCCCTTCGGCCTCGATCCCGGTGACCTCGATCAGCTCGTCACGCAGCACCGCGCCACGGGCCGGATCGAGCGCACGCTCCAAGGTGAACTCCACGTCGCTGGCCGTGAGCGGTTCACCGTCATGCCAGCGCGCCTCGGGGTGAAGGTGAAAGACCCAGCGGCGTCCATCTTCGAAGCTCTGCCAGCTCTCGGCCAGCTCCGGAACGAGTTCGCCGGCGCCCGGGGCCCGCGCCACCAGCGTCTCCAGCACCTCGTGATCGGCTATCGCCGCGGCCAACGGATCGGGGGTGATCATCGACAACAGCGGACCCGGCTCGGATGCGATGCGCACCGCCAGAGAGCCTCCACGGCGGATCGGCTCGCTTTCGCCGTCGAACGAGCCCTCCGGCGCGGCGTACGTCGCCTCGTCGCAGCTGCAAGGCCCCGTCTGCTCGGGCGCCTCGACGCAGCCGGTCGTTTCTCCGGCGGAGAAGCAGGCCGGCGCCGAGGCGGCGAGCAGCATCACGGCCAGCGACGGCCTCGTGGCGCGCGTCGTCATTGTCTTTTGGTATATCCAATACAGCCGCAAATGGCGATTTTGCGGGTTTTGTCGCCGGCCGCCCGCGGAGTATGATCCCGCGGTGCGCTGCGAACCTACAGACTCCGCACCGCTCTTTGGCGCGCCCTCTCCTTCTCGTGCGGCCGCGGCTTCGCTCGCCGCCCTGGCCGCTGTGCTCTGGGCGGGGATCGCGCTCGGCGACGAGACCGACGAGCCGCTGCGCGTCGTGATGCTGCTCGACGCGGACAGAACCGAGGTCGCCCGGCCGGTGACCAGAGCGGTCGAAGCCCAGCTCAGCGACCTGGACGTGGAGCTGGTGATCGAGGAGCTCGAAGCTCTGCCCGAACAGCTGCCCGGGCAGGTCAGAGAGGCCGAGGCGGTGCTGGAGCGCAGCGGCGCGCTGGCGGTGCTGTGGTTCGATTTCACCGGGCCGAGCGAGGTCTACCTGCACATCTCGGGCCCCGAGAGCGACCGGGTGCTGGTCCGCCGTTTGGAGCCGGCCGCCGGCGAGGTCGGTCTCGCCGAGGAGCTGGCGATCATCGTACGCGCCACGGTGGAGGCGCTGCTGTCAGGAGGCCGGATCGGCGTCGCCGTCGAGGAGCTGGCTCCGCGGCCGCCTCTCCGGACGGAGAGCGGCCCGCCGCCACCTTTTCCGCCCGACCGGCCGGAGCCCCGTCTCGAGCCCGAGCCGTCCGCCGCGAGCCGTCTGGCGCTGCTGGTCGGCTACGCGCTGCACATGCGCAGCTCGGATCACCTTGCTGTCCACGGGCTGGCGATCGGGCTCGAGGCGCGCGTCCGGGGACCCTTGTTTCTCTCAGCCGGCTACCGCGCCTTTTCACCGATCGAGACGCGCGGCGAGCTGGCCGACGTGCGGGTCGCCAGGCACCCGGCGCAGCTGGGAATGGCGCTGGCCTTCGATCTGGGAAGGCTGAGGCTGGGAGCCGGAGTCGAGATGCAGCTCGACTACCTGACCGAGGAGGTGAGCAACCTCGCCGACGGCATGCGGCGGGCCGGCGACCTGGACGACCTGGAGCTGGCACTGCTGCCGAGGGCCGAGCTACTGTTCAGGCTGGCTGAGCGGCTCGCGATCCGGGCCGCGGCCGGAGCCGAGCTGCCGCTCAACCCCAGGCACTTCACCGCAAAGCGGGCCGGACGCACAGAGGTGCTGGTCGACACCTGGTCCGCGCGCCCCCTCCTGGAGCTGGGAATCGCCGCTTTTCTGCTTTGAAATGCCAAGTAGATTTTTCTCGACTTGATACCGCTATCGACAACAAGCCCTTTACCAGCACACGCTGCAAGATACCAATTCGCACAACCTCGGATAGTCGTACCACGCGCTGCCTTCGGCTCCGAGCGGCCTGGCAGGGTATCACGGCTGGCGCTCGAAGGCTCCCATGTCGGCGTAGTCGGGGGTCCCGGCTCCGGTGTTGGGCTGATCGGGGTCGTCCGCGCGGGGGTTGCCCTCGTAGTCGTGCTCGGAAGCGAAGTCGCCGTGGGCGGAGTCGATGCAGGGCGAGCCCGGCAGCAGGTGGAAGTCTCCGTTTTCCGGGTCGGCG
>JAWOBP010000104.1:0-22456 GCA_046484285.1 Polyangia bacterium | reverse complement strand
ATTCGAGCTTTGGACCGGGCGCCGATGCTCCGACCCGGGGTGAAGGGGGCAGGGACCCGGGGTGATCGGGTTCGGGACCAGGGGTGGAGGGGCTGGCGACCAGGGGTGATCGGACTCGCGACCCGGGTTACCGCCGCTTCGACCCGGGGAACCGGTCCGATCCACCCGTCGATTCGGGCTCAATACACGGAATAAGACGAAAGCGTGTAGAGTTGGCTCAAAGCTGTAGACATCCAAAGGGTGCGGAGCAGGTCAGCGCCTCGTGCTCGGAAGTCAGGGCGCCAGGTGACGCAGCAGGCCCAGCAACGCCTCGTCCTTTCGCCCGTTCTCCCTGGCCGCGCGCAGCAGATCGTACGCCTCCGAGACGCGGCCGCCCTCGGTGAGCGCCACGGCTCGCGCCAGCACCGCGTCGTAGGATTCGTCGCGCTCCGCCAGCTTCTCGATCGCCTCGAGCCGGCGCTCGACCTCTGCGGGCGGGGCGAAGGCCGCGACGAAATCGAGGTGGGCCGCGATCTCGACAGGCTCGAGATCCGCGTGGGCGTCCATTCCGGCCAGCATTCTCCAGCGCACGCGGAACAGAACCGAAGGGAGGTGATCCGGACCGTTCAGCTCGCCGTCCTCCGTCACCAGACCGCGATCCAGCGCGCGCTGGAAGAAGGCGCCGCCCAGCCGAACCAGCCGGGATCGCCGTTCGGCTCCGACCGATTCCAGCCCGCGGCCGCGCGCGGCTTCGAGCACGTCGAGCATCGCCGAGTGGAAGAGCCAGGCCTGGCGGTCGCCCAGCGCCAGGTATCCCTCGCGGTCGCGGGCCAGGGCGGACTGCGCCTCCTCGCGGATGACGCGCAGCAACTCCTCGATCCGCCGCGCCGTGTCCGGCCCCACCCTCTCGGCAGTCTCGCTGGCGTGCAGATCCTCGAGCAGCGAGAGCAGCCCCCGGTCGTCGTCCGACGGCTCGATCGAAGAGGCGCGGCGCTCCAGGGCATTCAGCGACTCGGCGACGGCCGACTCGGAGAGCTCGGCGCGCGGCATGGAGGGCACGGCGCCCCGCCCGCCGCCGGCCAGGAAGTAGACCAGCACTCCCAGGGCGACCGCGCCGGCGACAAATACGAGCGCCGCGAGCCCCCGATGTCGAGATCCACCGGAATCCGCGGTTGCTGACGGGTTTTCAGCGCCGCCGGTCATGCTACACTTCCATTCAAACGGCTTTCGCCACTACCAGTTACGGAGCCCTCTCGATGAGCGACAAACGCAAACATGTCAGACACGACTGCGACTTCGAAGTGGAAATCGCCGTGGGCGAGGACATTCGGCCCGGCCGCGCGGTGAACATCAGCCGCGGCGGGATCTTCGTCCGCACCGATCCGGTTCCGGATTTCGGAGCGAGGGTCCAGCTCCGCATGCAACTCCAGGGCGTCCGGGAGCGGAGCGAGATTCCCTGCGTGGTGCGCTGGCGCAAGCCCGGCGAGGGTATCGGCCTGCAGTTCGAGACGCTGCGGGCGATCGAGGCCTGGGCGCTGAACAAGCTGCTCCGCGACCAGAGCTGACCCCGCGCTCACCTCAGCAGCCACTCGGCGTTTTCCTCCTCCCAGCGACGGGCGTCCTCGTAGCGCTCGAATCCGCGCTCCAGGGCGCGGAACGAGTTGGTGTGGTAGCGGCTCCGCTTGCCGGCCCGCTCCACGGGCAGCACGTGGTGGAGCAGCTCGTGGTAGACCACCCACTCGACGACGTAGCGAGGCACGCGCCGCGAATCCAGCACCGGGTTGACCCGAATTGTACGATCATCATAACAGTAAGTCGCGAGCGCGCGGCTGACCCGCCGCGAGCGACGTCTCTTGCGCCGCTGCGGCCGGCGACCCCAGTGGATTCTCGCTCCGGTCTCTCCGCCGAAGTAGCGGGCGCTCACCCCGGCCAGGATCTCCTCGAGGTCGTACACGTCTCCGAGCGCGGAACGGGTCGGCGTACGGCGCGCCCGAGCCGCCCTGATCTCACCTCGGTGAGCGGCGATGTAGCTGTCCAGCTCGGACTCGGCGGTGACGTCCCTGCCCCTCAGGTAGCGCGCCAGCGCCTCGAGGGTCCCGTCGTCGGCGCTGCGGAACATGCGGTGCAGCCGTAAAGCGATCCGCCCCCGCCTGGAGCGAAAGGAGATCATCGTCGATCGGTTGTCGGTGAAGGTGACGTCCACCGGAGCCGGCAGGGCGAAGGAGAGCAAGCCCGCGATCCTGCGGCGCTGGCTCTCGAGCAGATCCCGGCTGCCGGCATGGTCCGCCTTCGGGCGAGCGCCGTGGAAATCGAGCTCGAGCTGTAAGCCGCGCGCCGAGGACATGCAGCGACGGTACGGAGGGCCTGAACACCTGTCAAGATCCGTATTCCGAAACGACCTCTACATCGAGGGCGCGGGACCCGGGGAGGAATGCCGCGGCGAACCGGCGCGTTCGAGTGGTGGAGGTGGAGGGCCTCGAAGGTAGCGGAAAGTTGAATCCAGCCGAGCCCCTGAAGTAGAATGGAGCCGATGCGGGCCCCGAGAAGCGCCATCGCCGTCCTGATCTGTTTTGCCGCGGGGATTCCGCTCGCCGCGCAGGCGGACATCTACACCTTCACCGACGAGGACGGCACGGTCCATTTCACCAACTCGAAGCCGAGGGGAAAGGCGCGCAAGAAGTACGATCTGTACATGAAAACCCCGCAGCGGCGGCGCGCGCGCCCCGGAGTCGTGCCCGTACCGGCACGCGACAGCAGCCCGGCGCGCTACTCCCGCTTCGACGCCTCGATTCGCGAAGCGGCGCGCTCCTACTCCATCCCGGAGCCGTTCATCCGCGCGGTGATCCGCGTGGAGTCCGACTACGATCCCCGGGTGATCTCGGTCGCCGGCGCCCAGGGGCTGATGCAGTTGATGCCGGCCACGGCCAAGCGGATGAACGTGAGCGATCCGTTCGATCCGCACCAGAACATCATGGGCGGTACGCGCTACCTGCGCTACCTGGCCAACGCCTTCGGCGGCGACATGGTGCTGACCATCGCCGGGTACCACGCCGGCGAGGGAGCGGTGATGAAGCACGACGGCGTTCCGCCCTACCGCTCCACGCGCGGCTACATCCGCAAGGTCTTGCGCTTCTACTACCACTACAAGCAAAAGACCTCCTGAGCTCGGGGGAGGTCGTCGGCGGCTCCGCGAACCGGCCGGAAAACAGCCCGGCGGGAAATATCCGATTTTTTATTTGATTTTGTGGCCTCGAAAGTGTATTTAGAAGCATCTCGATGAAATCGAGTAGCTCGAATGGCCGCCGAGAGCGGTCGCGGAGAAGATCGACGAAAATTGAGACTTCACGAAAAAGATCCTTTTTTTGTTTGGACTGAATAACCTGGACTGGTAAAGGTCCAACCAGCAACCCGTATCCAAGGAGGAAAGAAAATGAAGAAGGTAATGATTCTCGTACTGGCCGCCCTGTTCGCTTCCCTGGGCATCTTCGCCGTCGCCTGCGACGACGACGATGATGATGATGGCGACGTGGACAACGTCTCCGCGTGCGAGGACTGGTTGGCCTCGATGGAGTGCGGCGACTACGACTTCAGCGATCTGGTCGACTGCTCGGCCTACGCCGACTACCCGTGCGACCTCTCGGACTACTTCGACTGCCTGGCCGAGAAGGGCAGCTGCGACGAGGACACCGGAGCCTACGACTCCTCGGGCTGGGCCGACTGCGCCGACCTCGCCACCTGCGAGTAGCCCACACCCGCCACCTCTCCCCCTGCCCTCGATATTCCATCACCGGAAACTCTTGCTCTTGACTCAAAAGACGGGTCGACAAACAATTGATCCGTGAGATGAGAGCATCCCTTGCCGGTATGATTGCCGCTGTGCTGCCCGCCTGCATCCTCGGCTGCGACGACGGTGGCGGAGGTCCCTGCGCGGACGTGACGAAGCGAATGTACGAAGAGGGCTGCGAGCTCCACTGCGAAGCCGAGCAGGACTGGAAGAGCAACGACTGCTCCTGGCGGAGCGGCGGCGGCTCCTGGAACCTCGCGTTGGAAGAAGCGATCGAGGTCTGCGAGACAGAGCGGCGCGAGGCCGAGCGCGGCGGCTGCGGCGACGAGTTCCTGGACATCCTGAGCTGCCTGCTGGACGGGATATCCGAAGGCGCCGGCTGCGTCGAGTCCTGCGAAGAAGAAAACCTCGAGTTGCTGGTCTGCATCACCGGCTCCAGCGGTCAGGCCAACGTGGTCGCCTGCGAGGACTGGCTGGCCTCGCTGGAGTGCGGCGAGACGGATTTCTCCGGCCTGGTAGACTGCTCGGTCTACGCCGACTACCCGTGCGACATCTCGGACTACTTCAACTGCCTGGCCGAGGAGGGCAGCTGCGACGAGGACACCGGAGTCTACGACAGCACCGGCTGGGCCGACTGCGCCGACCTCGCCACCTGCGACTGAGCGCTGTCCCGGGGCGGATCAGTTGCTCGCCACCCGCCGTCGCGCGGGGGAGCCGGTCAGCGGCAGCAGCCTCGACAGTGGGCGCCGGCGGTGCCAGAGCCAGGTCAGCGCCGTGGTCGTCGCCGCCAGCAGGGCGAATCCTCCCAGGTGCTCCGGCGGCGCCAGCCGATCGCGCCAGACCAGCGCGAAGAGGTGGAAGATCAAGAACAGGTGCAGCACGTAGGCGAAAAGCGATCTGCGCCCCAGCAGGAGCAGCGGCCCCGGACGGCTCGCGGCCGGCAGCAGACCGGTCAGTCGCGCCGCGCAGAGCAGCGCCAGCGTCATGCCGGCCTTGAAGACGAAGAACGACACGGTCGTGCGCACCGCGCCTCCCTCCGCGGACGGGACATCCCTCAAGCCGCTGGCTCTCTCCAGCCACTCCAGGCCGGGCGTCGCCGCGATCGCTAACGCGGCCGTGGCCGCGACTCCGAACCAGAAACGGATACGACCGCGCTCGTTTTCCTCCGCCGCCAGCCAGAGCGGTCCGACCAGCAATCCGAGCGCGATCCAGGCCGCGTAGGGAAACAGCGGAAAGAGGGCGTAGTCCGCGTAGTAGGTCAGATATCCCGCCAGGGCGTCCGGCAGCACGGCCGCCAGCGGTAAGCGCCAGGTCAGCTGGGCACCCAGGAGAAAAAGCAGCATCGCGGCCAGAGAGCGCGGAGCAGATCGCCCGGCCGGCCATGCCATCCATGGCAGCACCGCCAGCGCGACGCCGATACACTGCAGCACGTCCACCTTGAGCACACCGCGCCAGTCGCCGTGGAGCCCGCCGAAGATCCAGAAGGAGCCGTGCATCGCGTAGCCGATCGCCGCGATCGCGAGCCCCCGCAAGGACACCCGGCGACGCACAGCTCGTTGCTCCCAGAGCGATGCCTCGCTCGAACGACGCGCCGCGATCGCCACGGAGACGCCGGCCAGAAAGAGGAACACCGGCGCCACCATCCCGGAGATCTGGCCCAGCGCGCCGGCGTAGCCGCCCTCGCGGTGCTCGGCCTGCAGCCAGACCGGTCCCGAGTGCACGAGCATCATGCCGGCCACCGCCAGACCGCGTAGCCGATCCACCCACTCGATTCGCCCTCCCTGACCTCCACCCGTCATCACCCTGAAAGCATAGGCGCTACCCCCGAGCCGGGTAAAGACGTCCTTTCAACCGCTCGGGGCCGAAGACGGTTCGCATGCCGGTGCGGGCACACTTTTTCCCAACCACTCGAGCCGATCGTCCGATACAGGCTACATGGGCAGTCGGATCCGATCCTGGAGACCGGACCTTGCGCAAAGCGCGACGCGCAGGACCGTCGACCGCCAGTCCCAACCGTCTTTGACTTTCAGCCGGAATGACGTCTATCTCTTCGCGGTGATGTTCCGACTGGCCATCGCGACCTTGCTCGCCCTTGCGATCGTCGCGCGCTCTTTTCCGGCTCTGGCCGAGGATCGCGCGCTCGCCGCGGTGGAGGAGCACCTCGTCGACCTCCGCAGAGCCTCGAGCGCCGCGGAGGCCGAGCTGCTGCTGCTCGAGATCTTCGCACTCTGGGACGCGGCAGGCGCCCAGCCGGTGAGGCGCGCGCTGAAAGAAGCAACCGACAACAAGCGCCTGCCGGCCGCGGCGAAACACCGCGCCGCAACTCTGCTGGCTCGCGCAGACCTGCGACTCGGCCGCCGGAACGCGGCGCGGCGCGCCTGGCGCGAGCTGGGCTACCTGGATCGCTGGCTGGTCAGCGGTCCCTACGACAACGAAGCAGGCCTGGGCCTGGCCACATCCTTCGCTCCCGAAGACGGGGAGAACGCCGAATGGCGACCGCTGCCCGAAGAAGCCTGCGCCTTCGGCAGCGTGAGAATCGACGCGCTCTTCGAGCCGTTCGAGCACCGCTGCGCCTACCTGTCCACCGACCTGATCTCGGAAAGCGAGGGTCGGGCCGTGCTGCGCATCGGAACCGGAGGCGCAGTGCGCGCCTTCTGGAACGGAGTCGAAGCGCTGTCCGACGAACGCTACCGGGGCCTCGATCCCGATCGCCTCGCCGCCGCGGTCCACGTGCGCAAGGGAGCCAACCGCTTGCTGGTCAAGGTCTGCTCCGACGAGCGCGGCCGGGCTTCGCTGCTGGCGCGAGTCACCGATCGCCGCGGCCGTCCCTGGCCCGCCGAAATCGATCCCGAAACCGATAGGATATCCGAACCGCCCGGCCCGCCGCCGCGCCGGCTCAAGACCTCTTTCGACGATTTGCTGTCCAGGGCCGAGCAGCCCCGCTCCGGACCGCGAGACTGGTGGCGCGCCGCCGAGTTCGCGCTTCTGTCGAATGCGCTCGATCCCGCCTCGCACAAAGCCCGCGACCTGGCCCGCCGGGCCTGCCGCCGCTCAAACAGGACTTCCTATTGCCTGACCTGGGCCGATCTGGCCGCGAATCGCAACGAGCGCCGCGTCGCGATCCAAAAAGCGCTCGACGCCGATCCCGGCTCCGCGCCGGCTCTGCTGGCCCGAACAGAGCTGTTGATCGAAGGCACCGAGCCCGGTCGCGCCGCCACGGTGCTGGAGCAGGTCTCCGAGCTTGCTCCGTACGACCTGGAGGCCGCCGTTCTCGAGGCGCGCCTGCTGGCCCGGCGAGGCCTGAATCTGACCGCTGCCGCCGAGGCCACCCGCATCGCCGAGAGATTCCCTGACCGGCCGCTGGCCCTGCGCGCCGCCTACGATCTGTCCCGACGCGCCGAGGCGGTCTCCTTTGCTCTGCGCTTTGCCGCGCGCTATGGACAGCTTCGCGCTGACGACGTGGATCTGCACGGCATGCTGGCGCGGTCCGCCCTGGCCGCGGGAGACGGCGAATCGCTGGCGCTGCACTGCGAGGCGATGCTGGATCTGGCGGGCGCCGAGCTCGGGGTGCTCGAGACCGTCTCCGCGCTGCGCGAGGGCGCCGGGGATGAAAAGACCGCCGTGGATCTGCTGCGCCGAGCCGCCCGCGTCGCGCCCGAGTCGCCACCCGCGCACGAGGCTCTGGGCCGCCTGTTGCTGCGCATCGGAAGGCGCGACGAGGGCATCGAGCATCTCGAACGCTCGCTGGCGCTGGCCCCCCAGGACTCCTGGCTGGCCGGCTACCTCGAGCACCTCGCCCCGCGGAAACGCTTCGAGCAGCCGTGGGTCGTCCCGGCCGAGAGCTTCCTGGCCGAGCGCGGCCAGCCCTCGTCCGCGGCGGCGCGTTACCTGGTCGACAACACGGTGGTGCGCGTCCATTTTTCGGGACTGTCCTCCAGGTTCACCCAGATCGCGGTGGAGCTGCTCTCGCGCGAGGCGACCCGCGAGTGGAGACGCTACAGCGTACAGTACGAGCCAGGTGACCAGCGCGTCGAGATCCTGTCCGCGCGGGTGCACCGCCCCGACGGCTCGGTGAGGCACGGAACCCCGCTGGGATCGGTTTCCGTCTCCGAGCCCTGGTACCGCCTCTTTTACGACATGCGCGCCGAGGTGATCGAGCTGCCGCCCCTGGAGCCGGGAGACGTGCTGGACCTGCGGTTCCGCGTCGACGACATGGCCCGGCGCAACGCTTACGCCGACTACTTCGGAGATCTCGTCCGACTGCAGGACGAGCTGCCGCGCGAGCTGTGGCGCTACGTGCTGATCTCTCCAGCGGCGCGCCGGCTGCTGTTCCGGCCTCCCGAGCTCGACGGCAGGATCGAGCACTACCGGGAGAGCAGCGGCGACGAGGTGACGAACGTCTTTTCCGCGGAGTCGGTACCGCGCGTGCACGAGGAGCACGACATGCCCGGCGGCACGTCGACGTCGGCCTACCTGCACGTCTCGACCTACGAGTCCTGGACAGAGCTCGGCCGCTGGTACCGCGGCCTGATTCGCGATCAAATCGTCGCGGACGAGCGCCTCTCCTCCACCGCGAGAAAACTGGTGAAGGGTCTCGAGAACGACTGCGAGCGCGTCCGCGCGATTCACCGCTGGGTCGTTACCTCGACTCGCTACGTGGGCCTGGAGTTCGGCATCCACGGCTACCGCCCCTACCGCGCTCCGCTGGTGGCCGCACGCGGCTTCGGCGACTGCAAGGACAAGGCCGCCCTGCTGGTGGCGATGCTCGGCGTGGTCGGTGTGGAGGCCGAGCTCGCGCTGGTGCGCACGCGGTCGCTGGGCGAGATGGATCCCCGGCCCGCCTCGTTGTCCGCTTTCAATCACGCGATCGTCTACGTCCCCTCGCTGGAGATCTGGCTCGACGCCACCGCCGAGCACCACGGTCCCGCGGAGCTGCCGTTCCAGGACCAGGACGTGATGGCGTTGCGAATTTCGGACGACGGCGTGCTTCTCGACCGCACCGATCTGCTGCCGGCCGAAGCCAGCAGCTCCACGGCGCGCGTCGAAGTCCTGCTCGAGCCGGACGGCGATGCGCGGCTCGAGACATCCGCCGAGGTCACCGGACAGCGCGCGGCTCGACTGCGCACCGAGCTCGAGGCGGAGAGCACCCGTCGCGAGCGCTTCGAGCATTCTCTGACCCGCGAGATTCCGGGCGTGCGGCTCGGCGAGCTGGAGATCTCGCCTCTCGACGATCCCGCGCTGCCGGTGCGCTACTCCTACGACGCCCTGGCGCCGAGCTGGGCCAGGTTCGAGGACGATCGCCTCCGCGTTCCGATCGACGAGGGCCTCGCGCTGGCCGAGCGCTACCTGCGGCTTCCCGAGCGACGGTATCCGTTGTCACTCGGCCCGCGCCGAACCGACGAGCGCAACCTCTCCGTCGAGCTTCCGAGCGGATTCGAAGTGGAGTCCCTGCCTTCTTCCACCGCAATCGCGACACGCTTCGGCGAGCTGTCCCTGGAGATCGAAATCAGTGCTGGACGTCTCGAGGTGCGCCGCGAGTTCGCGTTGCGGACCCACCTGGTCGAGCCGAGCGACTACGCCGAATTCGCACAATTCTGCCGCGACGTGGACGAAGCGCTCGGTCGCGTGCTGCGGCTGCGAAGGAGAAAGCGATGAGCATCCCTCGCCGCGAGCTGCTGCTGGCCCCGCTGCTGCTCCTGCTGGCGCTCGGGTGCGGAGCCGCGCGCGGACCGATCGGAGTCGCCGCCCAGGCCGGCTCCGACCTTTCCGCCGGGGAGAGGGCCTACATCTTGGACGGCGATTTCGATCCAGCCGCCGAACACCTCGCGGCCGCCGTCGAGCGCGGCTCCCCGTCGGCGCTGTTCCTGCTCGGGGAGATCCTCGACGCCCTCGGCCGGCCGAGCGATGCGCTGGACTCCTACGAGGGCGCAATCCTGGCGGCCCACCGCGGCGCGAGCCACCCGGACGAAGCGCTGGCCGCGGCGATGGCCACGGTCGCGATCCGGAACCGGGTACCCGGCCTGCGCCCCCGGATCGAGAATCTGCTCGACGAGCTGGAACGCCGACCCGGGAAGCTTCCTCCGGCCGCGTGGTACCAGCTGAAGAACCTCTCCTACGCGCTCGCTCGTCGGGCCGATCCGGACGAAAATCCGCGCGTCGGGCTGGACGACACCGGCTCTCTGAGTCGCTGGCGGATCGCCGGACCCGCCGGGCCTCTCGTCTGGGAGACCTACGACGAGCTGGTGGAGGATCTCCAGCGCTGGACCGCTGTCGTCGATCTGGGACCGGGGCGCGGGCGGCGGGCTACCGAGACGGTCGATTCCGACGGGCACACCGTCGAAGCCGCGCTGGGGGAGCTTGCGCTGCCCGGCGTCTCCCGGGCGCGTACGACCGTCGTCCTCGACAGTTCCGCGACGGTGCATTTCCGCCTCGAGACCGGCGGCGCCGCGCTGCTGCTGGCCGCCGGCATTCCGATAGGCGAACGCGACCCTCGCCTGGAGCGTCCGCCCTCGGTCCAATGGTTCGCCGCCGAGCTCCCGGCCGGATCGACCCGGATCGAGCTGCTGCTGGCCGACTCCCAGCAAGCGCCGTGGTTCTCACTGGTCGCCCTGACCGGGGACGGCCAGCCGGCGGCTGTCGAGCACTCCCCGGCAATCGCGGCCAGCGCGGCTTCGGTCGTGCCGATCGAGGCCCGCCCCGCCCGAGCCTCGCGTCCGGCCACCTCGCTGGCCCGGCTGCGAGCCGCGCTGTGGCGAGACGACTTCGCATCGGCGCGCGATTTGCTTGACGATCTCGGCTGCGACGAGAGCTCTCCGGTTGCGCTGGTCGCCGTGTCCGAGATGGCGCGCGCCGACTCCTCGATTCCCGGCGAAATCGGATTGGATCGCGCGCGGCGAGCGATGTCACGGGCCCTGGAGGCGGAGCCGAGGCTGTGGCGGGCACGTCTATTCCTGGCGCGCCTCGTCGCCTCCGACGGGCGGGTTGAGGATTCCTTCCGCATGGTCGAACGCGGTCTCGAGCTCGATCCCGACGAGCCCGAGATCCCAACGCGACTCGCCTCGCTGGCCGCGGCGCTGGGCTGGGAGCCCGAGCTCGCCGACGCCGTCGGCCGTATCGACGCGCAGCTTCCCGGCGAGTGCCCGGCCCTGGTCTGGAAGCTGTCCCTCGCGCGACGCCGGCAGCGGTTCGAGCGCGCCCGCGAGCTGGCCGGCGATATCGCCGCCTGCGAGGCCGGGAGCCCGGCGCTGGCCGAAGAGCTGCTCCGCGCCGGTCTCTACGAGGAGGCGATCGAGGAACGCCGTCGCCTCTCCCGGCGCTCTCCCGACGACGGGCTGGCCGCTCTCGATCTGGCCGGCGCCGCGGTCGCGGCCGGCGATCTCGAGCTGGCGCAAAAAGCGGCGCGGCGCTCCCGCGAGCTCGATCCCGCCTCTCCGGAGCCGTTGCTGCTGCGGAGCGACGCGCTGGCCGCCGCCGGAGACGAGGAGCGTGCCTTGGATCTGCTCGTGGAAGCCCGCAGCGCGCGCCAGGGCCCGCATCCGATCCTCGATCGCCGCATCGCGGCGCTGAGCGGAGAGCTGCTCTACTCCGAGCTGCGCGTCGATGGAGCCGCAGTGATCGAGAGCTTTCTCGAAAGCGGGGTCGAGTACGAAACGAGCGCGGTCTGGGTGCTCGATCGCGCCGTCCACCTGCTGGAGCGCGACGGCTCGCGGACCGAGATCGTGCACAGCATCGCCCGGGTGCAGAGCGACGAGGCGCTGGAAGAGCACGGCGAGCTCGAGCTTCCCGAATCGTCCGTGCTGCTCACGGCGCGCACGGTCAAGCCCGGCGGGCGTTTCGTCGAGCCCGAGCGAATCGCCAACAAGAGCTCGCTGTCGATGCCGGAGCTCGAGCCCGGCGACTTCGTCGAAGTGGAGTATGCGGCCTTCCATCCGCCTTCACAGGTCTTTCCCGGAGGCTTCGACACGGCGCGATTCTACTTTGCCGATTTCGATACCGCCTTCCACCGCTCCGAAATGATCCTGGTCGCGCCCGCGGAGGTCGAGGTGCTGCTCGATCCACGCGGCGACTGTCCCGATCCCGAGCGGCGAACGGCCGGCGGTCTGCGCATCTCCAGCTGGCGCGTGCGGGGCCGGCTGCCGCGCAACCGCGAGCCTTCCGCCCCGGACCCCGCCGAGCACCTGCCCTCGATCCGGGCCGCGGCGGACGCTAGCTGGGAAGCGCTGGCCGCCAGGATTCGAGACATGTGCGCCGAGCTGGACCGGCCGTCCGAATCGATCCGTTCCGCGCTCGACGAGGCGTTG
The DNA here is from genome assembly GCA_046484285.1 of Polyangia bacterium. GTDB lineage: Bacteria > Myxococcota_A > Polyangia > JAAYKL01 > JAAYKL01 > CAZHCG01. The sequence continues at coordinate 10,393 of JAWOBP010000104.1, read as the reverse complement.
CACGGCCTGCCTCGGACAACCTCGGTCGAGAAAAAGGCGCGGGCGATCTACGGCTGGGTGATGGAGAACATCGAAGACGAAGGCGGTCTGTTCGAAGAGGCGGCGCACGTGATCGCCCGCCGCTTCGGCGACCGTACCCGGGCCGCGATCGCCCTGCTGCGCGCCGCGGGTCTGGATGCTCGGCTCGCCTTCGGAGTCAGCGCGGGCCAGGACGAGACCCCCGGATCGCTCCCTGATTTCGACGTGATCGACCACCCACTGCTGCTCGTCGAAGGCGAGCGCTGGGTTCACCTCGGCCGCGACGGCGCACCGTACGGCTATCTCCCGCCCTGCCTGCGCAATCGCCCGGCGCTGCTCGTCGCCGACGCCGGCTGGAAAAAGACGGACGGTGGAACGACGCCGCGGGACGAGCAACTCATCGATCTGGAGCTCGAGGTCGGGCACGACGGAAGCGTCGCGGGCCACGTCTCGGAACGCCTGAGCGGAACCCCGGCCGCGGACTGGCGCAGCCAGCTTCGCCGCCTCGCGGACGACGAGCTGGAGACCCGCTTCCAGGAGAGCTACCTCTCTTCCGCCGTGCCGAGCGCCTCGCTCGAATCGCTCGAGATCGAGGGGCTCGACGACCCCGAATCGCCGCTGGTGCTGCGCTACTCCTTTTCCGCCGAGAGGTTGGCGCGTTCCTCGGGAGAGGATTTGGAGCTGGAGATCCCTTTCGGGATGGAGATCTCTAGAGGTATCGGCGGGCTGCCGGTTCGCGCCAGCCCCCTGGTTCTCTGCTCTCACATGCGCCGCGAGCTGAGGGCGCGCGTGCTCCTTCCGCCCGGCGCGGTCACAGACCTGCCCGAGGACGAGAGCGCCGAGGGACGCTGGGGGCGAATCGCGCGGCGCGCCTCGAGAGAGCAAGACGCGATAAGCCTTGAGGTGGAGACGCTGCTCGACGTCGAGCGGGTCTCGCCCCGCGACTACCCCACGTTTCTCGATTTTGCCGGAAGGGTCGACGAAATATCGGATGTACGGCCCACTATTTCTCTGTTGGAACCCCCGACTATTTGACATGGTAAACTGCTGTTCAGTAACATATCAATCGTTCGTTCCGTCCCAAAACGTACAGCTTTGCGTGGAGGCCCGGTGTGATGCAAGGATTGACCCGTCGTCAGCAGATGGTGCTCGATTACATCAACAAGTCCATTCTCGACCGCGGGTACCCGCCCACTTTGCGAGAGATTGGATCCTACATGGGCATTCGCTCCACCAACGGAGTCAACGATCACCTCCGCGCTCTGGAGCGCAAGGGATATCTCAAGCGCGAGGACATGAAATCCCGCGCGCTGCGTCCGACCCGCATCGACGCGGAGGCGGCCTCCGGCGAAACCACCGAGGTGCCGGTGGTCGGGAGGGTCGCCGCCGGAGAGCCGGTGCTCGCGCGCCAGAACATCACGGAAAAGCTGGTCGTCGACCGCGCGCTGGTCGGCGTTCACGAGGAGCTGTTCGCCCTGCGCGTCGCCGGCGACTCGATGCTAGACTCCGGAATCCGCGACGGCGACACGGTCTTCGTGCGCAAGCAGATGCACGCCGAGAAAGGCGACATCGTGGTGGCGCTGCTCAACGACGAGGCCACGGTCAAGCACTACCGGCCGGAGGAGGACCACGTCGTGTTCGAGCCCGCCAATTCGGCCTACGCGCCGATCGTGGTGCGCCGCGAGGATCTGCTGCCGACCCAGATTCTGGGCTTGGTCGTGGGCCTTTACCGCAGTGTCTGACAAGCACTCTGCGCTTCCCGGGAGGATACAAGTGCCACCAGCCACCGTCGCCGTGGTCGGCGCAACCGGCGCCGTGGGAAAAACGATGCTCGCCGTGCTGGAGGAGCGCGATTTCCCCGTCCGCGAGCTGATTCCGCTGGCGTCGGCCGCCAGCGCCGGCAAGCTCGTGGACTGGCGCGGAGGCGACCTTTCTGTTCGAGACCTGGCCCAGTTCGATTTCGACGGGGTGGAGATCGCCCTCTTCTCGGCGGGCGGCTCGGTCAGCCGCGAGCACGCCCCGCGCGCCGCGGCCGCGGGTGCGGTCGTCGTGGACAACACCTCGGCGTTTCGCATGGAAGACGACGTGCCGCTCGTGGTGCCGGAGATCAACCCCGACGCCGCCCGCGACCGCCCGCGCGGGATCATCGCCAATCCCAACTGCTCCACGATCCAGATGCTCGTGGCGCTGGCGCCCCTGCACCGCAGATCGCGCATCGAGCGGATCGTCGTCGCCACCTACCAGGCGGTCTCCGGCGCGGGCGCGAGAGGCGCCGAGGAGCTCGAGCGATCTTCTCTTCGGGCGCTCGAAGGCCGTGATCCGGAGCCCGGAGAGGTATTCTCCCATCCGATCGGCTTTCAATGCCTGCCGCGCATCGGCGCGTTTCTCGACGACGGCTACACCAGCGAGGAACGCAAGATGATGGACGAGACACGCAAGATCCTGGCCGACGACCGCATCGGAGTGTCGGCGACCTGCGTGCGCGTGCCGGTCTTCGTCGGACACGCCGAGGCGGTCAACGTCCAGACCGAGGAGCCCATCTCTCCGGACGAGGCGCGCCGGCTGATCGGCGCGTCGGCCGGAGTCGAGATCGCCGACGCCCCGGAGGCGGACGTGTATCCCCTGCAGCGCTCGATAGCGGGCCGAGACGCCGTTGCGGTGGGCCGCATCCGCCGCGATCCGTCTTGCGATCGGGCGCTCGATCTCTGGATCGCAGCCGACAATTTGCGCAAGGGCGCCGCCACCAACGCGGTCCAGATAGCCGAGCTGCTTCTCGCCGGCCGAACCCACAAATAGCCCCTTTTGTAAAGGTTTGACTTGCAACTCGTCGACGGGTAATCTTCGCAGCTGCCGCAAGCCGCTTTCCTCCGTGATTGCGGGAAGCTGCGCGGCAATCGGCGCACGGGATAGATCCTCGAGCACCGATCGCGCGTATTTCAGTATGGTGGACCCGAACGGGATGCCTCCCTCACGAGGCATCCCGTTCACGGCGACGCGAGGAAGATGATGGCCAAGAAAGACAGGAATGAAAACTCGGTCAACGTCGCTCTCCAAGAGTTGATGGGAATGGAGGACGAGCGCCAGCGCACCGAAGAAGAAGAGCGCAGGCTTCGCGAGGAGGAGGAGCGCAAGCGTCGCGAGGAGGAGGAGCGCAAGCGCCGCGAGGAGGAGGAGCGCAAGCGCCGCGAGGAGGAGGAGCGCAGGCTGGCGGAGGAACGCGCCAAGAAGGAAGAAGAGGAGCGCAAGCGCCGCGAGGAGGAGGAGCGCAGGCTCAAGATCAAGCTCGAGGAGGAGGCCAGGCAGCGCGCAGAGGAGCAGGAGCGGCTGCTTCAGCACCAAGAGGAGATCAAGCGCATCGAGGCCGAGAAGGCAGGCGTCCCCAAGTGGATCTGGGGCCTGATCGCCGCGGTCTTGATCATCGGCGGCGGCGGCTTTTTGGGCTGGTACTACGGCGTGCACATTCCCGAGAAGGAGGCCGAGGAGGCGCAGCGACTGGCGGAGCAAAAGGAGGCCGAGGAGCGGCAGAAGGCGCTGGAGGAGCAGATCAAGGCCATGCAGGCCGAGATGAAGAAGGCCGACGAGAGAGCCGAGCGCATGGCCCAGGAACTCCAGAAAGCCCAGGAGGCCGGCGACGAGGCGGCGATCGCGGCGGCAAAAAGACGCCTCGAGGAGGCTCAGGAGGATCGCGACAAGGCCCGACGAAACGTCAGGCGCGCCTCCAAGAAGAGCTCGGGGGGCGACGACAAGAAAAAGAAGAAGAAGGGCGGCGGCAAGGTCGAGCTGACGGATGATCCGCTGGGCGGCGGTGATCTCGGGCTCTGACGTCGCGCGATCAGCGACTCGACGAGGCGGGTGCCGCGACGCGGCTCCCGCCTTTTCTTTTGGAGGTGAGATGTGGCTGAAGAGACGCCCGCCGAGCGCGACGAGGCGGTGAGCCGCCTGATCCTGGCGCTGGACGTGCCGGATCTGGGCGCGGCGCAATCGCTTCTGGAGAGGCTGCGCGGCGGTATCGGGCTGGTCAAGATCGGACTCGAGCTGTACACCGCCGCGGGTCCGGCCGCCGTCGAGCTGGCCCGCGATCTGGGCTGCGAGGTGTTCCTCGACCTCAAGCTTCACGACATTCCGAACACAGTGGCCGGCGCGGTTCGCTCTGCCCGCGAGCTAGGTGTATCCATGCTGACCGTCCACGCCGCCGGAGGCGGCGAGATGCTTCGCCGGGCACGCGAGGCGGCCGGCGACGAGCTGCAGCTGTTGGCGGTGACGCTGCTGACCAGCCTGGACGAGGCCGATCTCGCTTCCGCCGCCCTGCTCGGGCCGCCGCGGGAAACCGTGCGCCGCCGCGCAGAGCTGGCGGCCTCCAGCGGGTGCGGCGGGGTGGTCTGCTCTCCGCGCGAGGTGCGGCTCGTGCGCTCGGCGGTCGGAGCCGGGACAGCGATCGTGACGCCGGGAATCCGCCCCTCCGGCTCCGCGGCCGGCGACCAGAAGCGGGCGGCCACTCCGAGATCGGCGATCTCGGACGGCGCCGACTTCCTGGTCGTGGGACGGCCGATCCGCGAGGCGCCCGATCCCCTCGCCGCGGCCGAAGCGGTTCGCGACGAGATCGCCGCCGCGCTGGACGAGGTGCGGGCCTCCGGATGAAACGCGTGCTCGCCGGTCCCAACGCGGTCAGCGAGGCGTTGCGAGCCTCTCCGGGCGCGATCTCCCTGGTCTGTCTCGCGGCCGGGCTCCAGCCCACCACGGCGCGACGCCTCGGCGACCTGACCCGCCGCGTCGGCATCGAGATCGAGACAGTGCAGCGCTCCTTTCTCGATCGCCTGGCCAAGGGCCTCGTGCACCAGGGAGTCGTCGCGCTGAGCGGCGACTACCCGTACGCCGGTGTGGACGATCTGCTAAGAGAAGCTGTGAAGCTCCCCAGGCCTCTGCTGGTGCTGCTCGACCAGGTTCAGGATCCGCGCAACCTGGGCGCTGTAATCCGCTCGGCCCACGCGCTGGGCGCGGCCGGAATGGTGCTGACCAGAAATCGCTCGGCGCCGGTCACCGCCGCCGCGGTCCGCGTCTCGGCCGGAGCCAGCGAGCTGATGCGAATCGCAAGGGTCACCAACCTGGCTCGCCTGATCGAGCGCCTCGACGAGGAAGGCTATCGCGTGCTGGGAGCGGACGCCGCCGCCGAGACACCGGTTCACCGCGCCGGCTGGGAAGGCGGACCCAGCGCGCTGGTGCTGGGCAATGAGCAACGAGGGCTGCGACGGCTGACGCGTGAACGCTGCCACGCCCTGTTCTCGATTCCCCTCGAAACGGGCTTCGACTCGCTCAACGTCTCGGCCGCGGCGGCGATCGCGCTGTGGGAGGCGACGCGAGCCGCTCGACGATCATGACCGAACGGCGCGGCTGCTGGGCCTGGGCGGTCGCTCTTCTCGCCGCTCTTTTTTCCGTCGCGCGCCTGGTGCCGGCCGCCTTGCTGGAGTTGGCTCCGGACGAGGCCTACTACTGGACCTGGTCGCTCTCCCCCGCCTGGAGCTTTCCCGATCACCCGCCTGCGATCGCGTGGCTGGTGCGCGCCGGAACCGCGATCGCGGGCGAGGGGACGATCGGCGTTCGCCTGGCTTCGGTGCTGCTGGGCGCTTCGGCGCTCGCGCTGATCTATCGCATCGGGCGGGAAAGCGGCGCCGATCCGCGCCACTCTCTGTGCGCGGCGGTGGTCGCCGCGTGGATGCCGGTCCCGGCCGCCGGCGCGCTGCTGGCCACCCCCGACGCGCTGCTGGGCCTGTGCTGGCTGGTCGCCGTGCTGGCCCTGCTGCGTCTGGTATCGAACCCGCGCGCCCTGTCTCCCTGGATTGCCCTGGGAGCTTCGCTCGGAGCCGGAATGCTGGCCAAACACCAGGCGCTGCTGATCCTGCCGCTGGCCGCGACGGCGCTGCTCGACCGCCGCGTGCGTGCCGTCTCGCTCGGCCCGCGACCCTTGCTCGCGCTGGCCGTCGCCTGCGCGATCGCCCTCCCTCACCTGCTGGCCGAGTCCGCCGCCGGCTGGCCATCGTACCGATTCCAGCTCGCACACCTGTCCGGCGACCTGCCCGGCGCAACGAGCTATGGCGCGGCCGGGTTCCTTCTACGCCCTCTGGAGCTGGTCGCCGGCCAGCTGGGGCTGATCACCCCGCTGCTGGCCTGGCTGGCCGTGCTGGGACTCGCCCAAAGCGCGCCCGACCGTCCGCGGCGCGCCGTGATCGGAGCCGGATTGCTGTTGCCGATCGCCGCGGCGCTGCTCGTCTCGCCGCTGGCCCACCCCGAGCAGAGCTGGGCCTCGCTGGGACACCCGCTGGCCGCGGTCGCCGCGCTTTCGCTCCCGGACGAACGCGCCGAGCGCAACCCGAGGCGTACCGGCGGCTGGCGAACCGCGGCTATCGCTCTGACGCTGGCGGTGACGGCCGCCGCGCACATCCATGCGCTTTTTCCGCTGCTGCCGCTTCCCCCCGAAAGGGACCCGATCTCCCGTCTGCACGGCTGGAGCGACCTGTCGGCCCGCGCGAGCGCCCTTCCCCTGGCCCGCTCGCGCGAGATCTGGGTCTGCGACAACTACGGCCTGGCCGCGGAGCTGGCGTGGAGCCTGCGAAACCTGCCCGGCGGACCGGCGATCTTCTCCGCCGACCGCGGAGAGGCGCCGCCGCCCGGCGACTGGCTGGTGCTCGACGAGATCGGGGACTGGGCGGGGGCCCCCTTTCCATCAGGGTGCGAGCGCCATACCTCCATCGCAACGCTGCGGGCCGAGCGCCGCGACGGAGAGGTCGTCCGCCGGGTCGAGGTCGGTATCGGCGGCGGCTGCCGTTCGGATTGCGAGCGGGGAGAAAAAACTGCGCCGCGATGATGATAGTCGCGTCGATTTCCCGTATAGTACCTACTCATTGGTCGGTTCACGAACGCTCAAACACCACGGCCACACAGGAGCTCGCATTGATCGGAGACAAGCTGGTCATAACCGACTTCCACCGCAAAAGCGGAATCCGGATCGAACAGGCCACGTCCGAGAGAATCCGGCGCGCGGGACGAATTTTCACGATCACGGTCGCCGGCGAATCCGGTTCGGGCAAGTCCGAGACGGCGGCGACCGCCGCCGAGCAACTGGAGCTGGCCGGTTTCCGCGTGGTGATTCTCGCCCAGGACGACTACTTCCGGCTTCCGCCCAAGTCCAACGCGCAGCGCCGCAAGCTGGACATCGACTGGGTCGGCCCTTCGGAGGTGCGGCTCGACCTGCTGGACAGCCATCTCGAGGCGGCCAAGCAGGGCGTCTCCAGCATCGTCAAGCCGTTGATCATCTTCGAGGAAGACCGCATCGTGGAGGAGATGCTCGGGCTGGAGAACGCCGACGTGGTGATCGCCGAGGGAACCTACACCACCCTGCTCGAGGAGGCGGACTTTCACGCCTTCATCGATCGCACCTACCACGACACGCTCTGGCATCGGAAGAAGCGCGCCCGCGATCCGGCCGAAGGGGATTTCATCGAACGCGTGCTCGAGATCGAGCATCGCATCATCAGCAGTCACCGATCGCGAGCGGACCTGGTCCTCTCGGAGAATGACTGAGCCCGGAGGTCGTGCTTGGGGGATCGCCGCACCGCAATCGCTCTGGTCATCGGCGTCGCGGTCGGAGCGCTGGCGACCGTGGGTCTGGTCCAGCTGCTCGACGAAAACGGCGGACAAGGCGGGGTCGACGGCGGAGACGGAGTCGCCGAAAAACCACAGGCGTCTTCGCGCGACGCGCCGGACGTCTACGACCAAGAGCTGCAGCCCGCCCCCGAGGGAGACTGCAATATCTCCGGCACGGTCCGCGACAGCGAGGGGAACCCGATCCCCGGCGCGCAAATCCGCCTGCGGCTGCTCGACTCGCCCTGGCCCGAGGCCGACGTGGCTCTGGAGACGGCCAGCGGCGACGACGGCGCATACGAGCTGGAAGGTCTGAGCGAAGATCGCCCGCTGCAGGTCTGGGCCTGGGCGCCCGGCAAGGCATCCTCCGGCCTGGGACCCGCCCGCTGCGACGGTGCCACCGACCCGACGCTGGAGCCCGGCGGCTCGCTGACCGCCAGCTTCACGACCGGGGAAGGAGATCCCCCCGGCCGCCTGCGCGTTCTGATTGCGGGCGGCGCGCTCTGGCCGCAGCGCTCGGCGCTGACCGCAAGAGACGGAACGCTCGCCCTGGCCGGCCTGGCTCCGGGCATTTACGCGCTGTGGGCCTACGACGGCGAGCGGGCGGTGGTGACCGGCAGACCGAGCGAGGTCGCCGCCGGCGAAACGGCGCGACTCGAGGCGCGGCTGGAGCCCGCAAGCGAGGCGCAGGTCCGCACGGTCGACGCCGAAGGCGGCGATCCGATCCCGAACGCGACCGTGCTGATCGCACCGGTCGACTCGCCGGTGCTACGCCGCACCGGAGTCACCGGGAAGGACGGATCCACCTCGTTCGCGGGGCTCTCCCCCGGCGCCTACACTGTCGAGGCGGTCGCTCCCGGCTATCTGCGCACCGCTCCGGTCGCTCTCGATCCGGAAGGCGAGAGCGTGCTGCGCCTGCGCTCCGGCGCTCGCGTGCGCGGCACCGTCCGCGATCCGGACGGCAACCCGGTCTCCGGCGCGCTGGTCGAGGTCAGCCAGGAGCTGGGTGGAGCCGCCGTCATGGTCGACGACGGGCGGCGCGATCTGTTTCTCTCGCGGATGCTCGAGGCTGCGCGCCACGGTTGGCCTATCGCCCGTCCGGGCGCCGAAGGCGATGCGCTGCTCGTCGGCCCGCAACGCGTTCCGCTGCCCGCGGGCGATCACGAATCGCCCGGGCGGGCGGTCACCGACGAGTCCGGATCTTTCGAGCTGGACGGGCTGCCGTCCGGGCGATTGCAGATTACGGCCTCCCATCCCGAGCTGATCATGGAGCGCCCGACGCGCATCACGTTGCCCACCGGAGGAGAGATGAAAGAGATCGCGGTCGCGATGCGTCCCGGAACCGCTCTTTTCGTGCGAACCGTGAACGAAAAGGGCTACCCCGTGCGCGAGGCCGAGATCTCGGTCTACTCCGAGGATGGAGAGCTGCTGGCCGAGACGAGCAGCGGCGGGGACGGCACCGCCGAGCTGCGCGGGCTGCCGGGGAGCGCGCGGGTCGAGGCGCTGGCCGAAGGACGCGTGCCCGCCGCGGCGCGCATCGACGGAAGGCCCGGCCGGCGAATCAGCCTCGAGCTGGAGCTGCCGCTCGCCGCCGAGTCGATCCGCGGCCGCTTGGTCGACTCGCGCGGCTACGGAATCAAAGAGGCCAGGATCACCGCGCGCTCGATGGCCCGCGGGACGATCCAGGTCGTGACCGCGATCACCGAAAAAGACGGCACTTTTGCTCTCGAGGGCGTCGGCGAGTGCACCTACCACGTCGTCGCGGAGAAGGACGGCAAGGTGCTGGCCCAGGCGCCCAAGGCCCGCTTCGACACCGAGGTCCAGCTGGTCTCCGACGAGGAAGGCGGGATTCCCTTCGACCGTTTCGTGTTGCCCAGCGGACCGATCGGACCGGCGCTCCGGGAACCGGAGCAAGGAAACGAAGGATCGCGGGCGATCGCGCTCAGCGAGCCCTCCCCGTCCGCCGCCGGCATGGACTCGGAGTACGGATCGGTGGACCGGCTACCGGTGACCGGCCCGCCTCCGGGCAAGGGCGGACTGCCAATCCAGATCGGAGGCGGGCCCGGAAAAGTGGTGGTGCGCAACGTCTCTGCCGGCTCGCATGTGGCGGTCGCTGGTCTCGAGGAGGGAGATCGCATCTTGACCGTGGACGGCAAGAAGGTGCGCACCCCGGCGCAGGCGCGCAAGGCGATCAGCGGACCGATCGGCTCGGTGGTGATGCTCGGCATCGCACACGGCAAGGAGAAGGTCACGCTGGTCGTGCAGAGAGTCAGGATCCACTAACCCGAAAAGATCGGTACGTGACGGTACATCGATCCTGACAAATTCACACTGCATATAGCTGCTAGTGGCACGTCAACCCGACGATTTCGGGTACGGGGCGAGAGATCATCGGCGAGGCCAAGGAAGGACGACGAAGGCGTGGCAGCGCCACGTCGAGGAGGAGTGACGCCGGGATACGCAGGCAGGGGCCGCTCTCACCCGAACGGGAGAGGTTGACTCGGCACTAGTAGCACGTCCACGCTTCAAGATCGGGTCTCAAGCTCGGGTGTCAGACACCAAGAACAAACAACAGCAGTATTCGCCGGTCGAAGCATATCCGGCCGGGCTGCTGCCTGACATCTCGGCTTTCCCCTCCCCGAATCGGTCGCCTGCGGCCGATTCTCGCCCCGGCTCGCCCCCCGATCTCGTCCGTTTTCTGCTGGAAATCCGGCTTCGGGCGCACCCCGGCGCCCGGCGC
>JAWOBP010000071.1:0-33262 GCA_046484285.1 Polyangia bacterium | reverse complement strand
CCAAGAAGAAGGCGACCAAGAAGAAGGCCGCGACCAAGAAGAAGGCCGCGACCAAGAAGAAGGCCGCGACCAAGAAGAAGGCGACCAAGAAAAAGGCCGCGACCAAGAAGAAGGCCGCGACCAAGAAAAAGACCGCGACCAAGAAGAAGGCGACCAAGAAAAAGGCCGCGACCAAGAAGAAGGCCGCGACCAAGAAGAAGACCGCGACCAAGAAGAAGGCGACCAAGAAAAAGGCCGCGACCAAGAAGAAGACCGCGACCAAGAAGAAGACCGCCAGGAAGTCTCGGACAAAGGGCAAGAAGACCGGATAGCCGGATCGCGGCGATGTCGGGCAGATGGGACAGGAGAGGTTTTCTCAAGCGGCTCGGCGTCGGGTGCGCCGGGATCGCGGGGGCCTCTGCGATCGGCGTGGCGGCTCGGGACCGCGGCCGAGACGAGCCGCTTTTCGTCCGGCGGGCGAAGCAGGTGCGCGATTTCGGCTACGGCCTGGATTTGCCAACCGGCGAGTTGGTGGTGGCTCACGGAGACGCGCGGGAAGCGACGCGCGGTGCCATCGAGGCGCTGGGTGGAATGAAGCGCTTCGTGCGCTCTGGCGAGAGCGTGGTGATCAAGCCCAACGTCGGCTGGGATCGCACTCCGGTTCAGGCGGCCAACACCCACCCCGAGGTCGTCGCCGAGCTGGTCTCGATGTGCCTGGAGGCCGGCGCAGGGCGGGTAACGGTCACCGACAACACCTGCAACGAGCCGGGCCGCTGCTTCACCCGCTCCGGCATCTGGAAGGCGAGCGAGAAGGCCGGCGCCGAGGTGGTCCTCCCCGCCGAGCACCGCTTCCGGCAGTTCGATCTCGGGGGCGTGGTGCTGGGGCGGATGCCGGTGCTGGCCCCGGCGGTGACCGCCGACCGACTGATCAACGTCCCGATCGCCAAGCATCACGGGCTTTGCGGTTTCACCGGGGCGATGAAGAACCTCTACGGGGTCCTCGGCGGGCGGCGCAACCGGCTCCACCAGCGGATTCATCACTCGATAGCCGACCTGACCGACTTCGCGCGGGCCACGCTGACGGTGATGGATGCGACCCGCGTGCTGCTGCGCAACGGCCCCCAGGGCGGGGACGTGGGAGACACCGAGCGCGTCGACCAGGTGATCGCCGCGGTGGATCCGGTCGCGGTCGATGCGTTCTCCTGCTCCCTGATCGGATTGAGCCCTCCCGACCTCGAGTACCTGTCCCTGGCGGCCGAACGGGGGCTGGGCAGCGCCGATCCGAGCTCACTCGATCTGCGCGAGGTCTCCTGATGAGCACGAGCGGTTCGAGCTCGCGTAGGACGCGGAGCAAGTGGATCGCGCTTCGCTGGACGCGACGCGTCGTGCAGGGGATCAGCCTGGCGCTGTTCCTCTACCTGATCGCCGCCAGCGCTGCGCTGACGGGCGCAGGGTTCGACGCGGCCAGCGCCGCCGAGGTACCCTATCCCGTCGAGGCCTTCTTGTTGATCGATCCGCTGATCGGCGCGATCACGCTGCTCAGCGACTGCGCGGTGCCCGGCGCGATGATCCTGGGCCTGGTCACGCTCGGCAGCGCGCTGCTCCTCGGCCGTGCGTTCTGCGGCTGGGTCTGCCCGCTGGGGACGTTGAACCACCTGGTGGGATCGATTCGCCGCGGCAAGCGGGGCAAGCGCCTCGTCGAGGAGAACCGCGCGCGGCCATACCAGAAGATCAAGTACGTGGTGCTGGTCGGCGTGCTCGCCGCCGCCCTGCTCGGGTCCGGCATAGGTGGTCTGCTCGACCCGATTTCGTTGGCCACCCGCGGGATATCTCTCGTCCTGCTGCCCTGGGTCAACTGGCTGGTGGGAGGCGCGATAGAGTCGGCCGCCGGAGCCAACGCTCCCGTCTTGCAGCAGATTTCGGACGGGTTGTACCAGGCGGCGGCGGGAGTGGTTTTCTACCAGCGCGGAATGCTGGTCGGCGGCGGCCTGCTCCTGGCCGTGGTGTTCATCGCGGTGCTGGCGGCCAACCGCTGGATCTTCAGGTTCTGGTGCCGGGGACTGTGCCCGCTGGGCGCGATGCTGGGCGCGGCCGGTCGCTTCGGCCTGCTGCGTCTGGAGAAGGACGATCAGAGCTGCACGCAGTGCGGCAAGTGCGACCAGGTTTGCTCCGGAGCGGCCAATCCGCGTCCCGGGGAGAAATGGCAGCGCGCAGAGTGCGATCTGTGTCTCAACTGCGTGGCCGTCTGTCCCGAGGACGCGTTGAGCTTCTCGCCGGCGGGCTGGAAGGGCGACGAGCAACAGCTTCCGGACGTGCGGCGCCGCAGTCTGTTGGCCGGGGCGGCGGCCGGCGCCGCGCTGGTGCCGGCGATGCGTACCGGCGGGTTGACCTCGCCGCGCGGACGTCCCGATCCGGCCTGCATTCGCCCTCCGGGGGCACTCGAAGAGCCGCGATTTCTGGAACGCTGCGTGCGCTGCGGGCAGTGCATGAAGATCTGCCCCAACAATGCGCTGCACCCGGCGCTGGACGAGGCCGGTCTGGAGGGTCTCTGGACTCCGGTGCTGGTGGCACGGATCGGCTATTGCGAGCCGAGTTGCACGCTGTGCACCCAGGTCTGTCCCACCGCGGCGCTGCGGCGTGTCAACGAGGACCAGAAGACCGGGAGCAACGGCGAGAGCATGCTGCGGATCGGCACAGCCTTCATCGACCGCGGGCGCTGTTTGCCGTGGGCGATGGGCACGCCCTGCACGGTCTGCGAGGAGTTCTGCCCGGTCTCGCCCAAGGCGATCCGCCTCGAGGAGGTGGAGGCCGAGACGCGGGAGGGGAAGCGCACTGTCAAGCGCCCCTACGTCGAACCGGCGCTGTGCAACGGCTGTGGTGCCTGCGAGAACGTCTGTCCGGTCAACGACGAGGCGGCGATTCGTATCACCTCGGCCGGTGAAACCCGCAACCCATCGAACCGCATGCTCCTTTGAGCCGAGTCCCTCTGCTCGAAGCAGAAGACAGTCTCGATCAGTGCAGGGTCTCGGGCTTGATGCGGCGCATTTTCTTGGTGTCGTAGAGATCTGCGTGCTCGCCGAGCCGCTGCGCCACGTCCTTGTCTTGCACGATGTACGTGGCCTGCTCGCCGACCACCCGGGAGAACAGCACGCGTCGACGCACATCGCCCTGCCAGACCAACAGCGCCGCGAGATGGGGATGTTCCTCGCTGCGCAGGTTGGCCCGGCACAGCGGACAGAAGAATTCCCAGACGTCTCCCCGACTGAGCTGCACGCTCTGCGGAACGTAGATCGTGTAGTTTCCTGGCTGGGGATGGAAGCCGATCAACATCTGCTGGTTGTTGCGTTCGGCGACGAGGATCACGGTCTCGTCAGGGTTGACCACGCAGTCACAGTAAGGGCAGCTGTAGGTCCAGCTCATGGAATACTCCTTTCCCTCCCTTGAATATTATAAAATATCTTTGTGAAATTGACGAGGGATTCGCTGGGAGGTCCGGCCGAAGATCGACCGTCCGGGAGCAAGTCGTTGACCGCGCGGGGCATCTACACCAGAATAGCGATGCGCGCGGGCGAGATGCCCGCTCCACCTCTACCGGGGCGACAGTGCAGATAGATTTCGAAAAACGCGAGATCCAGCTCAAGATCGTTTACTACGGTCCCGCGCTGAGCGGCAAGACGACCAACCTGGTCGCGATCCACCGCCGTGCCGCTCCCTCCACGCGCGGTCGCCTGATGACTCTCGAGACCAAGGACGACCGCACACTGTTCTTCGACTTGCTGCCCATGCGCTTGCAGAGCAGCTCCGGGCTCTCGTTCACGATCAAGTTGTTCACCGTTCCCGGACAGGTGATCCACAACGCCACGCGACGCCTGGTGCTGCAGGGCGCCGACGCGGTAGCGTTCATCGCGGATTCGCAGACGAGCGAGACCGAGGCGAACCGCGCGTCGTTCCTCAACCTGAAGAACAACCTCGAGGAGAACGGATTGGACATCAAGGGCATGCCGCTGGTGATCCAGTTCAACAAGCGGGATCTGCCCAACGTCCGCACGGACGCCGAGATCGACACGCTGGCGAGCAAGGGGCGCGAGCCGGTTTACAAGGCGATCGCCACGCGTGGCGACGGCGTGATGGAGACGTTCTTCGGGCTGCTGGAGCTGACCTGGGAACGGCTCGACTCCTGGCACGACCTCGAGGCCAAGTTCCAGGTGCGCGGAGAGGAGATGCTGAATCACCTGAGGCGACAGCTGACGCTTCCGGACGCCGATTGAGGAGTCGCGATTTGGACCCTGTAGAGCCCAGACTTCACGCACCCCTGTCCGAGCTCGTCGATTCTCAGACGTTCGGCGAGGTCTGCCGTGCTTTTCACGCGCTGTTCGACGTGGCGATTCGCGTTTTCGACGAGAAGAACAACCTGCTGGTCGAGACAGAGAGCCGTCATCCCCTCTGCCGGTACCTGAGCCGCTTCGAGGCGGGCCGCAGCGGCTGTCAGCGCACGCGCCTCTCGGTCAAGGCTCGCCCCGCCGATCCCAGGGAAATCGAGCACATCGACTGTTTTTGCGGGTTGCGTTACTCGATCGCGCCGATTCTCGACGATCGCGAGGTGGCGGGCAAGCTGGTGCTCGGACCGTACCTGCCGACCGACGTCGAGCGGGTTCCCCCCAATTTGTTCGAAATCTCTACGGATGTGGATCAGCAGCGGATCGCCGATTTGCTGGCCCAGAGCCGACGAGTCGGAGAAAGGTCGGTGCGGCGCATTTCTCGCGCGATCGCATCCGTGCTGGACGTGGTGCTGTTCGCAGCGCGCAAGGCGCATGTCACCAGCGAGATCCACCTGGCGTCGGTACGCGAGTCGTACCGCGAGATGGCCGACAAGAACCGGCAGCTCGAAGAGATGAACGAGCAGATGCGCGAGTTCGAACGGCAAAAATCCAACTTCCTGGCGATGGTCAGCCACGAGCTGCGGACGCCGTTGACCTCGATCATCGGTTACAGCGACATGCTGGTGGAGGGTATCGCCGGCGAGCTGGCCGAGGAGCAGCGCCAGTTCATCGAGACGATCAAGGCAAAAGGCGACGAGCTGCTCAAGCTGATATCGTCCATTCTCGATTTCTCCCGGATCGGTACCGGACACCTCACCTTGCAGCTCGTCGAGACCGACGTGGGAGAGCTGGTGCGCGAGGCGGTCGACGAGAAGCTCGCGGCCGCGGCACGGCGCGGCGTGACCCTCTCCTGCGACGTGGCGAAAGACCTGCCGCGCCTGGCGATAGATCCGGAGAAGTTGCTGACCAGCCTGGCCCACCTGATCGACAACGCGATCAAGTTCTCGGCTCCGGGCGGAGTGGTGAGAGTCAACGCCGGGCTGAGGCCGGCCGAGGCCGGCGAAGGTCCCGAGGACGGCTTCGGATTCGTGCTGATGGCCACGACCGATATGCTCGACATCTCGGTCAGGGACTACGGCGACGGGATCGCGGACGGCGACCTGGGTCGCATCTTCTCCCCCTTCCTGCAGCTGGACGGATCGTCCACCCGCGAGCACGGCGGCGCCGGCCTCGGTCTGGCGATCGTCAAGCACTACGTCGAGGCCCACGGCGGACAGGTGCAGGTCGAGAGCACGCGGGGCCAGGGAAGCTGCTTCTCCATGCGGCTGCCGGTCACCTCGGAGGCCTGAGCCCCAACTCGTCCAGGACCTCCGCGCGGCATTCCAGCTCGGTCTCCAGCAGGCTGTCGAATGCCT
The DNA here is from genome assembly GCA_046484285.1 of Polyangia bacterium. Lineage (GTDB taxonomy): Bacteria > Myxococcota_A > Polyangia > JAAYKL01 > JAAYKL01 > CAZHCG01. The sequence goes on along the minus strand of JAWOBP010000071.1, from coordinate 27,549 downwards.
CGACCAGGCTCTCGGCTCCGGTGGCGAACACGCCGTGACCGCGGACGATTGCGGCCGGCGAGCTCTCCAGCGCCGGCGGCACGGTTCGTGCCAGCCCGCGGGGACCGCCTCCGATCTCTCCACGAACTATCGGCACGCCGCGCACAGAGCATGCGTCCGACGATTGGTCGGAATCCCGGGCCAGCGAAGCGATCACCGCGTAGCGCGGGTGACCGTGCAGCACCGCTCTTTTTTTCGTGCTTTTCACGATGCGCAGGTGCGCCGGCAGCTCCCTGGAGGCGGTGGGCGGGGCCGAGCCCGCTTCATCCAGCGGGCAGGGGACGATGCGGCCCTCCAGCTCGTCGAGGGAGCTGCGGCTGCGGCTGATGTAGAGCGTATCTCCGAGCCTGTAAGAGACGTTGCCGAAGTAGGCACCCACCAGTCCGCTAGTCACGGTGCGGCGTCCGATCTCGGACAGCGCCCGGTGGACCTCGTCGACGCTGCGGTAGGGAGCGGGGATGTCGCGGAGGGTTTCCGGCGCGGATGCGTCCTCGGTGCCGGGGGGCGCATCGATCTCGATGGCGGCGGCGACCACCTCGCGGGCCTCGGAGTCGCTGCGCCCGTCACGTAGATCGGCGAGCCGGTCGCTGAAGAGCTTCACGTAGCAGGCGAAGCAGACCGACGAGAACGCGATGAAGGCCTGCTCGGCGCTCTGCTGGCCGCGAGCGATCACGATCCCTCCGGGAGCGATCGCGCAGCTGCGCTCGGCGAGCCGGGGCAGCAGATTTTCGGCGGTCGGCCGTGGAGCGACGGGCAGGTCGCCCAGCAGCACCTGCGTCTCCGAGTCTTGCGGCCGAACGACTCCCTTTGCGCGGCGGGCCAAAAAATCGACGATCGATCCGTACGGCTCCGCCGGTCTTGCGATCAGCACGGCAGTGTCGCCCAGCTCGTCGAGCAGGCGCCGCAGCAGCTCGCGCCGTCGGGCATCGCCGCTGGAGCGGATTCCGTCTTGGCGAACGCCGAGCAGCGGCTCTCCGGCCTCGGCGAGCCCTGCCTCGACGAGCTTGTCCACCCAGCGCGACGCTGTCTTTTTCATCTCGCCTCCGGGGTTCTTGGGGTCCGGGTCGAGAGTCATGGCTCAGAGCTTGCGTTCCAGCCCCAGCGCCTTGTCCATCGCGGAGATCACGGCCATCGCCGAGTCCGGACGATCGTCGGGATTCTTTTTCAGCATCTCGAGCAGCAGCTGCTCGGCCTCGTCGTTGATCGGGATTTCCGGGTCGAGCTCGCGAATCGTGGGAGCCGGCTCGCGGATGCGCTTGATCAGCGCCTGGGCCACGTTTTCGTCGTCGAAGGGCACCTGGCCGGTCAGCAGGCGGTAGATCATCATCGCGAACGAGAAGACGTCGGAACGGTGATCGACCGGCTTGGCCTGTCCCTGCTCTGGAGAGATGTACTTGATCGTTCCGACCACGATCCCTTCCATCGTCAGGCGGGCGCCGCCGATGCTCTCCGGGCCGATCGCGAACCCGAAGTCCGAGAGCTTTGGGATCACGCGCCCCTCGGCCAGGCAGTGCAGCAGCACGTTGCCCGGCTTGAGGTCGCGGTGCACCAGCCCCATCGCGTGAACCGCGGCCAGCCCGGCAGCCACGCCGCGGGCGTACTCCATCACCTCCGGCAGCGGCAGCTTGCCGCCGCGGCTTTCCAGCAGCTCGTCGAGGGGCTCGCCCTCCACCAGCTCCATCGCCATGAAGGTGGTGCCCTTGTCGTCGGTTCCGAAGTCGAAGACCGACACGATGTTGGGATGCTGAACCGCGCTGGCCAGCTTGGCCTCGCGCAGGAAGCGCGCCGCCTGATCCGGATCCTGCATGACCTCGTCGTCCGGCACCTTGACCGCGCACTGGCGGTTCATCATCAGGTGGTCGGCGCGGTAGATCGTGGCCTGGCCGCCGCGCCCCACCACCTCGATGATACGGAGGCGGTTGCCCACGATCCGTCCCACGAGGTCCTTGGCGTCGGGCCGCGCCTCGCGCAGCAGTCCCGGGAACTGGGCGCGCACCGCTTCGATCGCCCCGTGGACGGCGGCCTTGAAGCTCTTGAGCGGAATGTTCTTGTCCAGCGTCACGCAGCGCGCCAGCGCCGGGGGCAGGGTCGGGCAGGTGTCGAGCAGCCGCTGCACGTCGGTGAACAGCACGAACTGCAGGTAGTCGCGCTCCTCGGTCAGCGAGGCCACCAGTGAGGCGAACTCGTCGAGGTCGTAGCGGTATGGATCGGCGAACACGATCTTGACGTGCTCGCGGTCGATCAGCTCCTCGATTCCTTCCAGCCCTTCGCCGTTGAACACGTTGGCGACCATCTGCGTCTCGCGCAGCACGCGGCTGAGCAGGGCCTGCATCAACGCGTCCGGATCCACGGTCAGCACGTTGAGCAGCAGCGATCGCTTCAGCGCGTCGCTGAGCAGGTCGTTGTCCTGGAGGAACTGGATGCCGCCGGCGGTCAGCCCCATCAGCAGCGAGTCCTTCGAGAACGGGTTGTCCGAGGGATCGAACACGTGCGCCAGGTGCTCGACCCAGGCGGTGATCACCTCCTTGTCGTCCTCGGGGACCTCGATGTTCGCCTGCTCCAGCTCGCCGACGATCATCTCGCGGGTGAACGCCCGCGCGATCAAGCGGTAGGCCTTGGGTGGCAGAGTGAAATCGCCCATCGCCGCTCCTCGGAGAGAACCACCTCGAGAGGCGACCCGCTCCAGTCAGAGAGAACACTCTACCAGAGATCGAAGCGTTTGCACTCCCCCGGCGAACCACTCTTCGCAGATGAAGGAATGCCGAGGTCCTTGCAGATCTTGCGGGCGAGATTGTCGTTCAGCTCAAAATGGCGAGGCACCAAGGTGCTTCAAGAATCCGGTCCGTTTCACAAGGTCAGATGCTCTTCGGAGTAGTCGCTGGCTGCAGCTTCGATTGCTTCGCGTCGGTTCAGCTCGAGAGCCTCGGCGAGAGTGACCCTCAAGCTGTCCAGCAGCTCTTCACGGGTGGGTTCCTGGCAGTTCACACCGGGAATCTTTGGACCGTTCATCTGTCCACAAAGGCTCCGCCGGCCTCATAGACGTGGAAGAATCAATCGCCGACGAGCGTGATGAAGATGCCCGCGGCGATGATGGTGCCGATCACTCCCGCGACGTTGGGTCCCATCGCGTGCATCAGGATGTAGCACTTCTTGTTGGCCTGCTGCCCCATCTTGTGGCTGACCCGCGCCGCCATCGGCACCGCCGAGACGCCGGCCGAGCCGAGCAGCGGGTTGATCTTCTCCGTAAGGAAGAGATTCATCAGCTTGGCGAACAGCACTCCGCTGGCGGTGGCGATCGCGAAGGCGATCAGCCCCATCGCGTAGATCCCGATCACGTCCGGGCTGAGGAAACGGCTGCCCTCCATCGTGGCGCCCACCGAGATGCCCAGCAGGATCGTGACGGTGTTCATCAGCGCGTTCTGCGCGGTGTCGGAGAGCCGATCGACCACTCCCGAGTTGACCATCAGGTTGCCCAGCATGAACATCGAGATCAGCGGCGTGGCCGCCGGAACCAGCAGACAGACCACCAGCGCCACGGCTATGGGGAAGACGATCTTCTCGGTCTTGTTCACCGGGCGCAGCATCTTCATCGCGATCCCGCGATCTTTCTTGGAGGTGAGCAGCTTGATCACGGGCGGCTGGATGATCGGCACCAGCGCCATGTAGGAGTAGGCCGAAACCGCCGTGGCTCCCAGAATGTGTGGAGCGAGCTTGGTGGTGGTGAAGATCGTGGTGGGTCCGTCGGCACCGCCGATGATTCCGATCGAGCAGGCCTCGCCCACGTCGAAGCCGAGCAGCAGCGCGCCGAAGAAGGCGACGAAGACCCCCACCTGCGCCGCGGCGCCGAGCACCAGGGTCTTGGGGTTGGCGATCAACGGCCCGAAGTCGGTCATCGCGCCGAGCCCGAGGAAGATCAGGCAGGGTACGACATCGGTCTCCAACCCGTAATGGTAGAAGAAGTAGAAGAGCCCCATCTCCTCGCCGCCGCCGCCGACCTCGGTCAGACCGCCGAGAGGGATGTTGACCATCAGCACCGAGAAGCCGATCGGCAACAGCAGCAGCGGCTCCATGTCCTTCTTGATCGCCAGAAAGATGAACACCAGCCCGATCAGCCACATCACCGGGGCCTGCCAGGCGATATCCCAACCGCCCGCTTCCGTTACGAGCTGAGCGATTCCGGTCCGCTCGATCAGCTTGGACAGAAGGTCGAGGAGCTCTTCCATTCGATTTTCGCCGTTCTCCGCCCCGTCCCTACTCCATCTCGATCAGAACCTGGTCGCCTTCCACGGTGTCTCCCTCGGAGACCTTGATCTCGACCACCTTGCCGTCCTCGGGCGCGACCACCGGCATCTCGACCTTCATCGCCTCGAGCATCACCACCGGCTCGTCTTCCTCCACTTCCTGACCCTTTTCCACCAGTATCTTGACAACCTTGCCAACCATCGGAGCCGTGATTTCGATCGCCATTTTCGTTTCTCCTTGTCGTTGCGCTGACCGCGCTCGCAGTGTCAGGAGCCCTCTTTGGCGGCGTCCTTCTCGGAGTCGGGGGACCCGCCGGATGTCTTGGATTCTTTCTTTTTCTTCTTGCTTTTTTTCTTGTTGCCGAAGACCGCGCCCAAGATCGAGACGACCGCCATCAGAACCAGCAGGTTGGCGAAGACGCCACCGATGCCAACTCCCATGATGCGAAGCCCTTCTGCGATCTGCGGCGACATGGCGGCCTCCGGCGTTACCGTCCACCCAGGGCGTGGCGCGAGATGATCATCTTCTGGATGTTGGAGGTGCCTTCCACGATTTGATACGACTTGGAATCCCGGAGGAAACGGCAGATCGGGTACTCGGTGGAGTAACCGTACGAGCCCAGGATCTTCATCGCCGTGTTGGCGCAGAAGACAGCCGACTCCGAGGCGATGTACTTGCCGACCGAGACCTCGTGGGTGTTGCGCACTTCCGGATGGGCGTCCTTGTTGGCCGCCGCGCGATAGACGAGCAGCTTGGCGGCCTCGTGCTCGGCGACCATCTCCGCGATCTGCTCCTGGATCATCTGGAACGAGCCGATCGGCTTGCCGAACTGCGTGCGCTCGTTGGCGTAGTCGACGGCGGCGCGGATGCAGGCGCCGCCCACGCCGACAGCCCGGGCCGCGCAGGAGAGCCTGGTCACGTCGAGCATCGTCATGCAGATCTTGAACCCCTTGCCGCGCTCGCCGAGCATGTTCTCGGCCGGTACGAAGGCGTCCTCGAAATAAATCTCGGAGGTCGGAGCGCAAAAGAGGCCGAACTTGCTCTCGATCGGTACGGTCGTCACGCCCTCTGTCTTCTTGAGATCGACGATGAAACAGGACATGCCCTTGGAGCCCTTGTCCTTGTCGGTATAGGCGTAGACGAGCCCCACGTCGGCCACGTGGCCCTGCGAGATCCAGGTCTTGGAGCCGTTGAGCACGAAGCCGCCGTCGGCCTCGGTCGCGGTGGTCTTCAGCGCCGCCACGTCCGAGCCCATGTTGGGCTCTGTGATCGCGAAGCATCCCAGCCATTCTGCCTCGACCAGCTTTTCGATGTATTTTTCCTTCTGGTCGTCGTTGCCGAACTTCTGGATGGTCAGAGCCGGGCCGTTCATCTGCATGTTGAAAGGCAGGCCCCACGAGGCCGAGACCTCGGCGACCGCCTCGGCCATCAGCGAGGCGACCAGGTGCCCGGCCTCGGTCCCGCCGTAGCGCTCCTCGACCACGGAACCGAAAAATCCGAGCTCCCCCATCTCCCGGGCCAGCTCGGGGCGAAAGCGATGGGCCTCCTCGTCCTCATCGATGGTGGGCGCGATGCGGTCTTCGGCGAACTTGCGAGCGGTGTCCCGCATCAGGATCTGTTCTTCTGTCAGGTCGAAGTTCATGGCTGGACGGCCTCCTTGTGCGAGAGACCGCCTCCGCCGCGAGGGGGGAATCGACGGCCTCGTCAGAGGGCGATTTCTAGCAGGGTTGTCCTCGTACATCAACAACGAGAACGACCTGTGTCGTTTCGGGAGAATGTTCGAACAAAAAAGGCAAGAATCGATTTGTAGAAACGAGGTCGTTCATCGGTCGGATTGACAGCTTTTGGGGCCGGTGATACAGCGCTTTCGCCCAGTCCGGTGCGAACCGAAGGCCCCGGGAAAGGGGAAGGCGGGCCCGGAGGGATGGTGAAGACAGCTCGCCGCCGTCAGTTCGTACGGACATCGAGGCAGATTGGGGCGTGGGCCAAGGGTAGGCCACGGGTTTTTGGTGCCCGGCGTTGTAGGTTCGAATCCTACCGCCCCAGCCGGCTCGGGGCTTGCGCGGAAGACAACGGGAATCGTGACCACGAGGAGAAGACAATGGCGTTTCAGACGATGTGCTTGATCTCGGGATCCGCCAACCTCCCACTCTCGCGGGCGATCGCCGCGCGGGCCAATCTCAGGCTGGGGGAGACTACCTTGAGGCGATTCTCCGACGGCGAGATCTTCGTCGAGATCGACGAGAACGTGCGGGGCTCGGACGCTTTCGTGATCCAGCCCACCTGCCCGCCGGTCAACGACAACCTGATGGAGCTTCTGATTCTCGTCGATGCGCTCAAGCGCGCCTCGGTGGCGTCGATCACAGCGGTCTGCCCCTACTACGGCTACGCGCGCCAGGACCGAAAGGTGGCGCCTCGAACGCCGATCAGCGCCAAGCTGGTCGCCGATCTGCTACAGGCCGCCGGCGTGACCCGGATGGTCTCGCTCGATCTCCACGCCGGCCAGATCCAGGGCTTTTTCGACGTCCCGTTCGACAACCTCTACGGTCTGGAGGTGCTGGTGCCCAGGCTCGAGCACCTGATGGAAAAGGAGGTAGTGGTGGTCTCTCCGGACGCCGGGGGCGTGATTCGCGCTACCGCGTTCGCCAAGCGCCTCGGCGCGGGGCTGGCGATCATCGACAAGCGCCGCCCCAAGCCCAACGAGTCGGCCGTGATGAACATCATCGGCGAGATCAAGGGCTGCGACTGCATCATCGTCGACGACATGGTGGACACCGCCGGCACGCTGACCAACAGCGTTCGCGCCTTGCTCGAGGGCGGCGCCAACCGCGTCTTCGCCGGAGCGACTCACGGCGTGCTCTCCGGTCCCGCGATCGATCGGCTCCACGAATCCGACATAGAGAAGCTCGTGGTGACCGACACGATTCCCGTTTCGGAAGAGGCGCGCCAGCGCGGTCGGATCGAGGTGGTGAGCTGCGCGGGGTTGCTCGGGGAGGCGATCAAGAGGATTCACACCGGAGATTCGGTCAGCGGGCTGTTCTCCGACTACTGAGAAGCGACAAGCGACGCAAAGAACAAGCGAGGTTATCAGATGAAATTCACCAAGCTCGAGGCAAGGCTTCGCCGCGACACCGGCAAGGGTCCGACCCGGCGCATGCGCCGCGAGGGGCTGGTTCCGGCCGTGATCTACGGGCCGGGGACGGAAAGCGTTTCGATCGCCGTGGAGCCGCTGGCGTTGACCCACGCCCTGTCAGGCCCGCTGCGCACCAACACGGTGCTAAACATCGATGTCGATGATGCTCCGGCGAAGCTCCCCGACGAGATCCACGCCATCGTTCGAGATTACCAGTATCACCCGGTGTCGCGCGAGCTGCTCCACGTCGATTTTTTTCTCGTGGACGTGGAGCGCGCGATCGATGTCGAGGTTCCTCTGATCGCAGTGGGACGCTCTGCCGGCGAGCAACTGGGCGGCACGCTGACCCAGCCCTACCGCCGGCTTCCGGTGACCTGTCTGCCGCCGGACATCCCCGCCTCCGTCGAATACGACATCACCGAGGTGGAGCTGAACGAAAGCGTGCAGGTGAAGGATCTCTCGATTCCCGAGGGCGTCGAGGTGGCGCTGGAACCGGAGACCACCGTGCTCGCCGTGGTGACGCCGCGCGCCCTCGAGGAGGAGAAGGCCGAGGAAGAGGACGAGGAAGGGGCCGAAGGCGAAGAGGCAGCCGCAGAAGGCGAGAAGGCCGAGACTTCGGAATCGTCCGGCCAGAGCGAATAGCAGGAAGGACGATCGCTCGCCGTGGAAGACGGAATCCTCGTCGCCGGCCTGGGAAACCCGGGTCCGGAGCATGCCGGGACTCGACACAACATCGGGTTCGGCGTGGTGGAAGAGCTGGCCGATCGCGCCGGAGCGGTCGGCTGGCAGGGAAAGTTCACCGCCGAGATGACGCGTTGCCGGATCGACGATCGGCCGATGGTACTGATAAAGCCGATGACGTACATGAATCTCAGCGGTCGCAGCGTAGCTCGCGCGGCCGGTTTTTTTCGTTTTCCGGTCGAGAGCATCCTGGTCGTGCACGATGATCTGGACCTGGATTTCGGCGTGGTCCGCGTCAAGAAGGGAGGCGGGACCGGGGGGCACAAGGGCCTGGCCTCGTGCAAGCAGCTGCTGGGCAGCGGAGATTTTTCGCGAGTGCGGGTCGGTATCGGGCGCCCGACGCACGGCAACGCCACCGGGTTCGTTCTCGAAAAGTTTTCCTCGGACGAATCCGCTGTACTGACGGATGTCATCGCCAAGGCGGCGGACGCGGTGGAAACTGCGATTCGCCATGGTGTAGTCAGAGCAATGAACACATTCAACAAGCGCGGAGGTGAGACCGATGACTCTTGAAATGATGCTGTTCGTCGCACCAATTGCCGGAGTGCTGGCGTTGGTCTTCGCCTACATAAAAACGGTTACAGTCAACAGGGCCGATACCGGTACGGACAAGATTCGCGAGATCATGGGGCACATTCGCGACGGAGCGATGGCCTTCCTGGGGCGCGAGTATCGCACTCTTGCCATCTTCGTCGTCATCGTGGCCATCTTGCTGGCGGTGGCCAACGCCTGGATGAAGGACTCCCACTGGATGGTGGGCATCTCCTTCGTCGTCGGAGCGATCTGCTCGGGTCTGGCCGGCTTCTTCGGCATGCGCGTGGCCACCGCGGCGAACGGTCGCACCACCGCGGCGGCGCGCAGCGGTCTGAACGAAGCGTTGAAGATCGCGTTCAGCGGCGGATCGGTGATGGGCATGAGCGTGGTCGGGCTGGCCACTCTCGGTCTGGGCGGATTGCTGTTGATCTACACCAACGTCTGGGCGTTCGAAGGGGAGGAGACCAACCTGGTGCTCAACACGATCACCGGTTTCTCCCTGGGCGCGAGCTCGATCGCGCTGTTCGCCCGCGTGGGCGGCGGAATCTACACCAAGGCCGCCGACGTGGGCGCCGATCTGGTGGGCAAGGTCGAGGCCGGCATTCCGGAGGACGACCCGCGCAACCCGGCGACCATCGCGGACAACGTGGGCGACAACGTCGGCGACGTGGCCGGCATGGGCGCCGACCTGTTCGAATCCTACGTCGGCTCGATCATCGGCGCGATGGTGCTGGGCGCCACCTGGATGTCGGCGATCGCCGCAGCTCCGGACGGCGGCGAGGCGATGCAGTACAACGCGATAATGCTGCCACTGATAATTGCCGGCGCCGGGATCGTCCTGTCGATCATCGGCACCTTCTTTGTGCGCACCAGGGAGGGAGGCAACCCGCAGGCGGCGCTCAACCTGGGAACCTTCCTCACGGCCGGGCTGGTGGCGATCGCCACGATTGCGCTGATAAAGTACCTGCTTCCGGCCCAGTTCACGATCAATCCCGGCACCGCGGCGGAGGTGACCTATCATTGGTGGGGAATCGCCCTGGCGACGGTGATCGGCCTGGTGGCAGGCGTTCTGGTGGGGATCACCACGGAGTACTACACGGCGGAGGGCAAGAAGCCGGCGCGGTCGATCTCCGATGCGTCTCAGACCGGCGCGGCCACCAACATCATCAAGGGGCTGGCCGTGGGCATGCTCTCCACCTCCTGGCCGCTGCTGATCATCGCCGTGGCGATCGTGTTGACCTACAGCTTCGCAGGTCTGTACGGCATCGCGATGGGAGCTCTGGGCATGCTGTCCACCACCGGCATCCAGCTCGCAGTGGACGCCTACGGTCCGGTGGCGGACAACGCGGGCGGCATCGCCGAGATGAGCGAGCTGCCCCCCGAGGTGCGCGAACGAACCGACAAGCTGGACGCCGTGGGCAACACCACCGCCGCGATCGGCAAGGGGTTCGCGATCGGCTCGGCCGCTTTGACCGCGCTGGCGCTGTTCGCCGCATTCCGCACTCAGGTCGGTCTGACCGTGATCGATCTTTCCGATCCTGTCGTGATGGGGGGTCTTTTCATCGGCGGGATGCTGCCCTTCCTGTTCAGCTCTTTTGCGATGAACGCTGTCAGCCGTGCCGCCCAGTCGATGATCGAGGAGGTGCGGCGCCAGTTCAAGGAGATCAAGGGCTTGATGGAGGGAGAGGCCAAGGCCGAGTACGCCAAGTGTGTCGACATCTCCACCTCGGCCGCGATCCGCGAGATGGTCGCTCCCGGGCTGCTGGCGGTGCTGGTGCCGGTGATCGTCGGTTTTCTCAGTGTCAAGGCGCTGGGCGGCGTGCTGGCGGGCGTGACGGTCACCGGCGTGCTGATGGCCCTCTTCATGGCCAACGCCGGCGGAGCCTGGGACAACGCCAAGAAGCACATCGAGGGCGGCGCCTTCGGCGGCAAGGGATCCGAAGCCCACAAGGCCGCCGTGGTGGGAGATACGGTCGGCGATCCCTTCAAGGACACCGCGGGTCCCTCGCTCAACATCCTGATCAAGCTGATGAGCGTCGTCTCGCTCGTGCTTGCCCCGGTGCTCGCAGAGTGGGGCAACATCCTCTTCGAATAGACCTGCCGGTCCACGCGAGCGCGAATCGTTCGAAGAGTCCATCCGGTACCGACACCGGAACAGAGACAGGACAGGACTGTCCCTACAACTGCGTGTCGGAGTCTTCCTGCGAATACCTGGGCGGCGAGGTTCACGGTGAGGTGGTCTACCGGGTCTGGTGGGAGATGAACGAGTCGGATTGCGGCTTTTTGGACTTGGAAGACGACGAGGACGACTGGTATCTCAATATCACCACCGATGCCTGGTCGACCTTTCCGCCGATCTACCTGGACAACGGGGATGGAAGCAGCGGCTGGACGGAGAGATCACAGGATATCACCTCGTATCTGACCGCTCAGACCCAGATTCGTTTCTGGGTAGCGGACGACGACGACTGCGGAGACGAGGACTCCGGCCTGAACGTCGACTGGGTTCGCCTGGAACGCAACTCAAAAGATCGGAGCTCGCGGTGGTAGCCCGGCGACGTTTCCCCTCTGCGCGCGCTCTGTCTCCCTGAGCCATTTTCCCGCAGCCTCTTCGTCTCTTGCTCCGAGGCCGGCACCCGCCCTTCTTGCTCCCGCGGTTTGCTCGGATGATCCCGGGGGTCCGGAGCGCACAGCGCGGTCACGCCCCTGGCCGGCCGACCGGGCTTTCTGGCTCGCGAGCGAAACCCGCTTCGGCGTGCCCGGGGGGTGATCTGATTTTTTTTGCAACTCTTGGGGGGATTCGGTCGATGTATCTCTCGGATGGGCTGGCAGGGTCGCTTTTCGCTTTGGAGGTGCCGCTTTGCGATTCGACGACGATCAGCGCGAGGTGTTGGAGCTGTGCTCCGGCAGGCACAAGGTGCTTGCGCCGCCAGGATCCGGCAAAACCGAGTTGCTTTCCCACCGCGTGCGCCTGGCGGTGCAACGCGGTGTAGATCCTCGCAGGATGGCCTGCTTGACGTTCACCAACCGCGCAGCGAGAGTGATGAAAGAGCGCATAACACTCGACTGCAAGGAGGTGTTCGTCGGCAACTTCCACGCCTTCGGCATCGCTTTTCTAAAGCGCAACGGCCATTTTCCGCTGTGCGGAGCAGTGCTCGACGAAGAAGATGCGCATCAGCTGGTAGTCGAGTCGGTCAAGGACACCCTGGCGGAATACGGGCGCCGGCATCCGGATCGGATCGACGGGCTTCCCCCGCTGGGCAATCTGGTGCAGCTGCTCAAGCTCTGGTCGCGTCTTCGGCGGCGAAGGCTTCTAGATCTCGACAGCGAAGTGGTCGAGGAGAGCGAACGGATGCTGGGCGGATTCACGGACAGCTCCGGGCGGATCCGGTGCAGCAAGCCTCACCTCGCACGTTTCCTCGACGATGCGTTTCAGCGCTACATTTCGCTCAAGGACAAGCTGATTGCGATCGATTTCGACGATATTCTCGCCCTGGCCGATCACCACCTGCGAATTTTGCGGTCCGATCAGAGGGATGCGGCCCTGGATTGGCTTCAGGTGGACGAAGCCCAGGATCTCAACGCGATCCAGTGGTCGATTCTCGATTCTCTGTGCAGCGAGAGCACGCATCTGCTGGTTCTCGGAGACGCGCAGCAATCCATTTTTTCGTTCATGGGCGGGTCGTTGTCTCGGCTGGAGCGAGAGACCGACGGGTTCTGTTCACACAATCTGCGGACCAACTACCGCTCGCCGGCGTACCTGCTGCGATTTTACGAACGATACGCAAGGCGCATCTTGAAAACGCCGCTCGACATCTCGGCCGATGATTCCAGCGAGTCCGCAGGCGATGCGATGCAGTTGCTCACCTTCGAGTACGACAGCCACGAGCGGCGCGCGATTGCCAATAAGATCGTTCCCGAGCAGATCGAGCGCGGCCAGCGTAGCATCGCGATACTGACGCGCACCAACCGCAGAGCCATGGAGCACTCCTTTGCTCTGAGCTCGGCCGGCATGGAGCACTTCTTGGTTTCCGATTTCGACCTGTTTCGCACCCGCAACGCCAAGGACTTCATGGCTCTCTTGTCCGTGCTTGACAACCCGGACGATCGCATCTCCTGGATACGGATGCTGCCGATCTTCGCCGGGGTGCGGACGCTCGAGGAGTCGCGGCGCATCGTCAACGAGCTGTTCGAGGCGGGGGTCAACCCGTCCGACATGCTCGCCAGCGCAATCGAGATTTCCCGTTGGCCGCCCGGTCGCCTGCAAGAGAGATATCGGCGTGACAGCCTGGTGGTTTTCGACGTGGAGACGACCGGGCTCGATTTCGCCGGCGCCGACATCGTGCAGATCGCGGCGCTGAAGCTGTGCAAGGGCAAGCCGGTGGACGCCCTGAACCTCTACCTGCGCACTGATCAGTCTTTGGCCGACACGGAGCGGATTCACGGGATCAGCGCCGCCAGGCTCGAGCGAGAAGGCGAGGATCGTCGCAGCGCGCTGGAGAAGGTGCGACTTTTTTTCGGCGACTCACCTCTGGTCGCGCACAACCTCTCGTTCGATTGGCGGATGCTCGATGCCAATTTGCGCCGTGTCGGTCTCCCGTCTCTCGACGGCGGCTCGGAGCGGTACTGCACCTTCCGTACCGCCCGCACCCTGTACCCGAGAGCCCCGCGCCACACGCTGGCCTCGCTGCTCGACCTGCTGGGGCTCGAGGGCGCCAACAGCCACGATGCGTGGGACGACGCTCGCGCCGCGGCTAGCTTGCTCGCGCGCCTGGCGGTTGACGCGCGCAACAGAAGACGCTCCGCGAAAAAAGCGATACGAGATCACAGGTCCGTGCTGCAACGCCTGCGAGACAGGCTCCAGCCTCTGCTGGAGCGCCTGCGAGACAGAGGTAGAGAAGAGATCGGCTTCGGGGAGGTGTTCGATCTCTACCGTGGCCACCTGCGGGCGCAGGTCCCAAAATACGAGTGGCTGCACGAAGAGATGCTGCAAGGCAAGTTGATCCGGCACATGGATAGGACCTGTCCGCCCGCTCCCTTGGAGGATCTCCTGGCCGGGAATCTCCACCGCTACATGATCTACCGCGAGCCGGATCTGATCCTGGATGAGGACAGGTTGGTCGTCTCCACGGTTCACCGGGCCAAGGGCCTCGAGTTCGACACCGTGATCCTGCCCGGAGCCGTGGAAAACAACTACCCGTGCTTTTTGGCCGTTGCTTCCGGCAACGCCGCGCAGGTAGCCGAGGAGGCCAGGACGTTCTACGTCGCGCTCACCAGGCCTCGATCTCGGCTGATTCTCACCGAGCATCGCTATCGCACCGGGGACTGGCGCAAGCGATACCACCGACGCACGCGATTCCTCGCGGGGCTGGAGAAATATTTCGGTTGCCGCAGAAAAATGCCCTCATGATTTTTTTTCAAAGAAGGTCTCCCTTTGAAAAGGGATTGATGTATTATACGCGATGCGTCCCAGCTTTTTGAGACGTGAGCCCGTCCGCGGTGGACGGGACTCGGGCGGCTGTCTTGGTGGCAGCCATCTTTTTTCTGGCCGTCGAGCCGGCGGCCGTGGACTCATGGGCGCGAGAGCGCCCGGCAAAGTGGAGAAGCGAGATGAAGAAGTTGTTTGTAGGCAACCTGTCCTGGAACACCAGCGAGGCTGAGCTCGAGAACGCGTTTGGCCGTTTCGGGCAGACTTCCGAGGTCAAGATCATCACCGACCGGGACACGGGACGCTCCCGCGGTTTCGGTTTCGTCACCTTCGACGACGAGGCAGCCGCCAGCGCCGCGATGGACGAGATGAACGAAACGGAGCTGGACGGCAGGACGATCACCGTCAACGAGGCGCGGGAGAAGCGCCGTGACAACCGCGGCGGCGGCGGCGGCGGCGGCGGCCGGCGCTGGTAGTCCAGATCTCCGATCCCACCTGATCGACCCGATTTCCCGCAGCATTTATCAGACTCAGGTTTCGCCATTCTCAGAAACAGTTCGCGAGAAATCGGTCCTGTTTTATTGCTATTGTTTGTGATATATAAATCCTGATTGTTTTTTTTCGAGGGGACTCCCGCATGGTTCGCAGACCATCCAGATGCCTTTTCTGCGCGATCGGGCTGCTCGCCCTGGGGGCGTGGATCGCCGGTTGCGACCTGGGGCTCGGACAGCGGGCGGCTCGCAGAACGGTGGTGGGCGTCTCTCCGGTGCGGGTAGTGCTCGCCGCGCAGGAGGCGGTGGCCGAGCATGGGCTGGAGCTCGCCGCTGTATACCCGCGCCGGGGCAATCTGCGAACCGCCTGGCTGGAGCGCCCCCGCGTTCGGATCGAATACACCGTGAGCACGGATCCTTTTGTCGGTGAGGACGGCGAGAGAATCCCCGGGACGTACGTAGTGAAGGTGGGGTGCAAGATTCGCGAGCGGTTGGTGGGCGGCTGGAGCGAGGAGCACTCGGCCCGCTGCCGCACTCGCGAGCTCCTCGACGATATTGCACAGCGATTGCTCGACGCCGATCGTCCAGTGGTCCGAGCGCGCAGGAGCGAGTCTCCGCCCGACTGCGAGAGTTCGGCGGATTGCCCGCGGGGTCGCCACTGCGCAGGTGGACGCTGCCGTGCGGAGTGCGAACAAGACGGGGACTGCGAGGAAGCCCGCAGCTGCGACGAGCGCGGCCGTTGTGTCCCGCGAGCGCCTGCTCCGGAGCCGGACAGAGCCGAGGCCGAGGAGCCCGACGCCGGACCGTCTGCCGGAGCGGACGCCGGACCCGCCGTGGCAGGGGAGCCTGACAAGGAGGCCGGGGAGGAGCGGCGATGAGACGGTGCGCAGCGATATCCTGCCTGCTCGTGTTGTCCTCCGCGGCGCTCGCGCCACGCGGAGCCACGGCCACCGAGGCGCGACTCGAGTCGCTGGCCGAGCTGGCGCTCGTCGACGACGAGGTGGACATCGCCGATTTTCCGGGCATGCTCTGCGCCTACTCGGACTTGCTTTTCTTGAACGCAGGCCCTGCCCAGGGCTGGAGCTCGTCCGACGAGCAGATCAGCATGACCGGCAGCCTCGGCGCTTTGTTCGGTCGGGAGGTGGCGCTCGGCGCGTGGTTGCACCGCACTCCACGCTACGACGATCTCGCAGAGACCGAGCAGCTGTTCGAGCTGAGCGCCGACATCCCCACCAACTACACGTTGGCGGACCTGTTCCTCGGCTTCTCCTCGGGCTTCGGGCTGCGGCTCGGAATCTCGGCCGGGCTCGATTCGGAGGAGGAGTACGACGACGACGGAGACGCGCTCTCGAGCGGCGGGACCACGTTCGCTGCCGACCTGCAGCTCGGGTACAGCTTCGACGCGGAAGGCTACCACGGGGATTTCGGCGCCGGGGTGACCCTCTCGTATTTCGAGCTGTTCGAGCGGGGCGACACGATCTACGAAGGCGAGCTGATCCCTTCTTTTCTCGTAAGGCACCGTTCGATCATCGGACCGCGGCGGGAGCTGGCCGGAGTCTTCGACGTGCGGCTCTCCCGCCGGGCCTACACCGCCGCGACACGCGCCAGCGAAAAGGAGCTCGAGCAGAGCGGGGAGTTCGGGCGCTGGCTGCTCGAAGTGACCGCCGGCCCGCGCCTGCGGCTGCCGCGCTGGGTCGAGATCTGGATCGGTCTGCGCTTCGGTTTCGAGAACCTCGCCGGAAAGATCGACAAGCAGGAGCAGCCGACCTTGCGGAGCATCGCTTTTCCCGGAGCAGGGGCGGCGCTGGAGGTGACTCCCTTGGAGATGCTGGTGGTGCGCGCCGGCGCGAGCTACGACGTCGCGTTCTCGGTTTCCGAGGCGCCGCTGCCCGAAGAAATCGATTCCGACGAGGGCGAGGGTTTCTACGCCGGCAAGCAGAGGACCTCTCGACGCTTTCACTGGTCCACGGGACTGGGCCTCAGGCTGGCGGATTTCCGGGTGGACGCGACAGTGGCTCAGCGTCTCTTTGTCCCGGGGCCATACATGATCACCGGGCAGCCGTCTGGCTTTCTGGGCATGCTGAGCGGAGCCTATGCCTGGTGAGGGGGAGATGATCATGGTGAATCGACGACGCGGCGGGATGCCGGTGCTGTTTGCGACCTTGTCGTTGGCTCTGCCGGCGGGATGCATTCACGACACCGACGAGGCATCGGACGATCCCCATTCGCTCGGAGTGGACGTGTTGGATCTGGAAAGCGCTCCGTGGTTCGAGGAGGACGGCGGCATCGATCCGTTCGACACGGATCAGGACACCTCGTACGGCTACTGGTGTGAGCTGCTCATCGAGTGTTACTGCGAGGATTACGGATCCTCCTGGGAGTACGAGGAGTGCGTCGAGTCGATGTCCGAACAGGTGTCCGAGATGACGGAAGATTCCTGCCGACAGCAGATCGAGGAGTATTTTCCGGGTTGCGTCTACGGTGAAGTCTGACGGCTCCGCCCGTCGTCAGTCTTGGTCGATATCCAGGCGGTGCAGAGCCGAGTCGAGGATCTCTTCGTGGTCGAACGCCAGCTCGCCGACTTTTTCGAGCGGAACCCACTCGGCGCTGGCCGCGTCGTCTCCCCCGCTCGGCTTTCCCCCCGTTCCGATCACCACGCCCGCGAACGCCACCGAGATGTTGCGTCCGCGCGGATCGCGATCCGGTCTGCCGAAGGCCCCCACCTGCTCCAGCGGGGCATCATCGATTCCGGTCTCCTCGGCCAGCTCACGCGCCGCCGCCTCGGGCAGGTCCTCTTCCATCTCGACGAAGCCGCCGGGCAGAGCCAGATGCCCTTCGAAGGGAGGCTTGCCCCGCCGGATCAGGAGGACCTCCAGGCGGCCCTCCATCTCGCGCAGCACGACGGTATCGACCGTGACCATCGGCCGGGGGTAGGGGTATATGTACTCACCGCGCGTGGCCATGATCGACGCGTATCTCTTCCGCTCGCCTCGGTCAAAAAAGCGGCTCTACATCTCCCAGGCCAGAGGAGAAGAGCAGTGATCGTTGCGCGGAATCGACTTGCGCTTGGGAGCGAACTGCTTGCAGTCTTCGCAGGAGAACGAGGGCCACAGCAGGGCCGAGGCCTCCTCCAGGCAGCCTTCGTAGTGTACGCAGTCCTCCCGGCGGTGTCTCTTGACGTTCTTCATCTCCAAAGGTCGGTTAATCTTTTTCATCGAAGCCACCTCCCCTAATCAAGAGCTAAGCTCGCGCGCCGACCAATGCCGCGGACCGGTCAGCAGCGTCGCTCACTATTCACTTGTGTTAGTTGTTCGAGGGACGGGAAAATTCCAAAAAAAAGGTTGACAAAGGCAGAAAACACCATCGTGCTTCGTTTCGGCTACCTTTTCGCCAGCCTTTCGAGCACCTCTCCGGCGACTCGATGCACGTCGCCCGCCCCTGCGGTGAGCAGCAGATCGCCAGGTCGAAGCGAGCTCTCGAGATGATCCGCGATTCGTTCCAGGGTCGGAATGTGCTCCACGCGGCCACCGTGAACCGCGATGCGGTCGGCCAGCTCCGCGGAGCTGGTCTCGGCGCCCGAGCCGTCCCGCGCGGCGTAGATGTCGGCGAGCACCAGTTCGTCGGCCCGGGCCAGCTCGCGCGCGAAGTCGTCGAGGAAGGCCGCGGTGCGGGAGACCTGGTGGGGCTGGAACGCGACGACCGTGCGGCGACGGGGAAAACGCTCGCGAGCGGCCTCCAGCAGGGCACGAATCTCGGTGGGGTGATGCGCGTAATCGTCGACCACCACCACGCCCGCGACCTCGCCCCGCAGCTCGAAGCGGCGCTCGACTCCGGCGAAGCCGCCGATCCCCCCTGCCAGCGGCTCGGGATCGAAGCCGGCCTCGCAGCAGACGGCCAGCGCCGCCAGGGCGTTGGAGACGTTGTGCCGTCCGGGGAGCCGCAATCTCACCTTCGCCGCCTCGCGGCCGCGGATCACCAGCGAGAAGGTGGTGTGCTCTTCGCTGCGAGCGATCCCGCCAGCGCGGTATTCTGCCCGTTCGTTTTCGGCATCGACGGAAAAAGACACCCCGCCGGCACCGGCGCGATCGGCGATCCGCCGGGCGTGAGGGCACCCGTCCGGGAATACGAGCGTACCGTCGGCGGGCAACCTGGAGACGAACTGCTCGAACGCGCTCAGCACTCCTCGAAAGTCGCCGTACACGTCGAGGTGATCTGCTTCGATGTTGGTGACCACCAGCCTGCGGGGCGCTAGCTCGAGAAAGGATCGGTCGTACTCGCAGGCCTCGGCCACCAGCAGCGATCCGTCGCCTGCGTCGGCGCCCCCGCCGAGCTGAGTCGATTGACCTCCGAGCACGAACCCGGGACGCGCTCCGGCCGCGCGCAGCGCCGCCACCGCAAGCGCGGTAGTGGTCGTCTTGCCGTGCGTGCCCGCGATCGCGATTCCCTCCGACTCGGACATCAGCGCGCCGAGCATCCGGGCGTACTTGACCACCGGCAGCCCCAGCCGGCGGGCCGCGCGAATCTCGGGATGATCCTCGGGGATCGCGGCGGTGGCGACCAGGAGCTGAGTGCCCGAGCGAATGCGTCGCCCGTCCTGCTCGGCGAAGACCGAGACGCCGAGCGGCTCGAGCAGCTCCCTCACCTCCGCGGCGCGCGGATCGGTTCCGACGACGGTGAAACCGCGCTGGCGGAGCATCGCGGCCAGACCGCGCATCGCGCTGCCGGCGACTCCGCAGAGGTGGACGGGGCGGCCGCTGTCCAGCTCGGAGGGACGAACCGCGATCTCTTCTCGAGCAGGAGGGGACATCAGAAACCGTCAGGCGCTCGCGGTGTCGGAATCGGTGTCTCCCGCGTCAGGCAGGCTCCCCGTATCGGATGCCGTGTCGCTTTCCGTATCGGCGTCGGTATCGGTGTCGGTGTCGGTGTCGGTGTCAGTGTCAGTGTCGGCATCTGTGTCGGTGTCGGCATCGGATCCGGTGTCCCACTCGTAAGGCCCTCCTTCGGGATTGATGCAACGACAATCGCCGTCATCGTCGCACGATCCCGAGACGTAACCCTGCGACAGGCAGGACGCCTCGCAATCGGAATCGAGACATCCCACGTCGTTGTCGTTCTCAACCTCGCAAGACAAAAAAGAGAAGACGGCGATCGCTGCAGCGAACGCAACGGCGTATCTGAACGAAATCGACATCGGACCTCCTCGCGCGCCGAGCGGAGCGCAGTATAGCACAAAGAAAAAGTCGTTGGGCATCTGCCCCTGAATGCACTAACCTCGGTCTCGGAAAGATGAGTAGCACATCGAGAGAATCGGACGGCGCCGGAGAATCGGTGGCCGACCTCGACGAGGAGCGGCTCGTCGAACGGGTGGCCCGCACTCGCGAGGAGCTGCTGCGCGAGATCGACCATGAGATCGTCGGCCAGCGCGAGGTGGTCGACCACCTGCTGGTGGCGCTCTTGGCCGGGGGCCACGCCCTGATCGTGGGCGTTCCCGGCCTGGCCAAGACGCTGATGGTGAAGACGATCGCCGGAGCGCTGTCGCTCGAGTTCGGCCGTATCCAGTTCACCCCCGACCTGATGCCGACCGACATCACCGGCACCGATATCATCGAGGAATCCGAGCGAGAGGGGCGGCGCTTTCGGTTCGTGAAAGGGCCGATCTTCTGCAACCTGCTGCTGGCCGACGAGATCAACCGGACGCCGCCCAAGACCCAGGCGGCGCTGTTGCAGGCGATGCAGGAACGGGCCGTGACCGCCGGGGGCAGGACCTGGGAGCTCGCCGAGCCGTTCGTCGTGTTCGCCACGCAGAACCCGATCGAGCAGGCCGGCACCTACCAGCTGCCCGAGGCCCAGCTCGATCGTTTCATGCTGCAGGTCGACGTCGGTTACCCCTCCCGGGAGGAGGAGATGGAGATCGTGCGGCGTACCACGGTCGAGCGTCCCGAGCGCCCGCGGGCCCTGCTGAGCCGCGACCTGCTGACCGCGCTCCAGCGGCTGGTGCCGCGCGTCCCGGCGGCCGACCACGTGATCGAGCACGCGGTGAAAATCGTCAGGGCGTCGCGACCGGATTCGCCGGACGCCCCCGAGTCCCTGCGGCGCTACGTCGAGTGGGGAGCGGGACCGCGCGCCGCGCAGATGCTGGTGATCGCGGCCAAGGCTCGAACCCTGCTGCGCGGGAGGTTCGCGGTCGACGCCGGAGACGTGACCGCGCTGGCGCCGGCGGTGCTGCGCCATCGGCTGGTCCTCGGGTTCGAGGCCGAGGCGGAAGGAGTGCGGGCCGACGCGATCATCGAGCAGCTGATCGATTCCGTTTCGAGATGAGCGATAGAAGCAACGGGGTTTTGGGCACACCGCTGGACGCGGAAACGCTCGAAGCGATCAAGACCCTGGAGATCGAGGTGCGGCGCACCGTCGAGGGGTTGCAGGGCGGCGGCCACGCCTCGCATCACGTCGGCGCCTCGGTGGAGTTCTCGGAGCACTGGCGATACGCGCCCGGAGACGACCTGCGCGATATCGACTGGCGGGCCTTCGCCCGGACCGATCGCTACTTCGTCAAGCGCCACGAGCGGGAGGTCACGCTGCGCTGCCTGCTGGTCGGGGACTGCTCGGCTTCGATGGGATTTCGCGGCACCCGCGCGGCGGTCTCCAAGCTGCGCTACACCGCGGTGCTGCTGGGGGCGATCGCGCACGTGATGGTTCGCCAGGGAGACGCCGTGGGCCTGTTGCTGTTCGCCGACCGGGTGATCGAGCACCTGCCTCCGCGACGCAATCCCGACCATCTCTTCGCCCTGCTCTCGCGCCTGGCGACCGTGGAGACACCCGCCGGGGGCGGTACCGACTACTCCGCAGCGATCCGCCGCGCCGCCGAGGGCGCCGGAAGACGCGGGATGATCGTGATCGCCAGCGACCTGTGGGGAGCCGGCCACCGCGAGGAGGTCGCCCTGGCCAGCCTGGCGTCGCGCGGGCACGACGTCGCCCTGTTCCACCTGCTCTCTCCGGACGAGACCGATCTGCCGTTCGATCGCGAGGCAGTCTTCAGCGGGCTGGAGAACGAGGGAGAGGTGGAGGTGGATCCCTCGCGGATCCGCGAGGATTATCGCCGCGAGTTGGAGGCCTTGCGCGAGCGCTGGCGGCGAGTGACCGGCGAGGCGGGGATCGATTTGATCCAGGCCGAAACGAGCGCGCCGCCGGAGGCGACGCTGGCCCGTTTCGCCGCGAGGCGCCGTCGCGCCGGGAGGGCGCGGTGAGCTTCGAGTCGCCGTGGATGCTGCTCGGGCTGCTCTCGCTGGCGGTGCCGATCTGGCTTCACCTGCGGCGCGCGCGGGAAAGGCGCGTGCCGTTTCCCGCCGTGGACGTCTTGCGGCGGGTGATCGTCAGGCGGGCGCCGCGCCAGCGGCTTCGAGACATCCTGTTGCTGATCGCGCGCCTGCTGGCGTTGAGCGCCTTCGTGCTGGCCGCGGCGCGTCCCGGCCTCTCGGTGCGCCGGCCGGGAGGGATTCGCTCGGGGACGGCGCTGGCCCTCGTCGTGGTTCTCGACGATTCGCTGAGCATGCGGCTCTCGGACAGCGGAGGCGAGACGTTGTTCGACAAGGCGCGGCGGCGGGCCGTCGTCGAGCTGGGGAGGCTGCGGCCGGGCGATGCGGCCGGTCTGGTGCTGGCCGGTCGTCCCGCGCGAGCAGTGGACGAGGAACTCACATTCGATGTGCGTTTAGTGGCGAAACGCGCGGAGTCGTCCGCTCCGGGATACCGCTCCGGGGATATCTCCGGAGCGCTGCGCCTGGCCTGGAGGATGCTGGAGACGAGTCCGCTGCCTCAACGGGAGGTGCTGCTGCTCACCGATTTGACCGACGCGGGATGGCGCGAGCGGCCTCTGCCCTGGTCCGGGGAGTCGGGCACCTCGTTGCGGGTAGTGGGAGCCGGAACGGAAGACCCCCCGGGGAACATCGCGGTCGAGCGGGTCGACGTCGAGCCGGAGGGCAGCGGTACGGCGAGAGAGGTGGTGATCCGGGCGCTGGTCGCAAACCATTCCCAAGAGGCGATCGAGGACCTGGACGTCGTCTTGGAGTTGGAAGGAAGCGAGGCGGCGCGAGGCACGCTCGACCTGCCCGCCGGGGGGACGGAGACGAAGAGCTTCCATCACCGCTTCACCGAGGAGGGTTTCGTCCGCGGCCTGGTGCGGCTGCCGAGTGACGCTCTGCCGGCCGACGACGTGCGCCACTTCAGGGTCGAGGTGCGGCGCGACCTCGAGGCTCTGGTGATCGACGGAGACTTCAGGCCGGGATCCTACCGCGACGAGGCGTTCTACCTGCGGCGTGCACTGGAGACTCCGGCTCCGGGCGAGGTGCCGATTCGCGCGGTGGTGGTGGATCCGGAGGCGACCGCGGCCGCGACGTTCACCGGTTACGACGCGGTCTTCGTCGCAGGAGTGGACGCGCTTACCGGCACGGTGGCCTCCAGGCTGGTGGAGTTCGTCCGCGACGGCGGCGGCCTGCTGGTCTCGCCGGGAAACGCGGGCGGTGTGCCGTCCGGCCTGGCGTCCCTGATGCCGGCGCGAGTCCGGGCGGTGCGGCGCGAAGATCCGGGCGGCGAGGGGTTCTCCGTCGGTGCCGTCAACCACGCCCACCCGGTTTTCGAGCCATTCGGCGACGGGTCGACCGGGCTCGAGCAGGTGCGGCTCGAAGCGCACCTGGCGGTGGAGCCCGATCCCTCGCTGGAGCGGGCGGTGCTCGCCGAGCTCGAGAGCGGAGTGCCGCTGCTGCTGGAGAGGCGCGCCGGCCGGGGCATCGCGATGCTGCTGACGACCTCGCTCGACCGCGATTGGACCGACCTGCCCATTCGACCGGGATTCCTGCCGCTGGTGCAGCGCATCGCGCGACACCTGGCCGGCCGTCTCGGCGAGCGCGGTCCGGAGCGGGTGCTGGTCGGCGAGCCGGTCGACGTGGAGGTCAGCGAGGGCATGCGGCGGCTGGTGGTCGTCGATCCCCGGGCGGAGGAGACGGCGTTCGCGGCCCAGGAGATCGCCGGCCGCGCCTCTGTCAGCTACCGGGGGACGGAGAGTCCGGGCTGGTACCGGGTCTGGGCTGAGGTGCCGGAGTTCGGAGGTCTCAAGCAGCTTCCCGAGCAGGAGTTCGTGGTGGTGACCGATCCGGCCGAGTCGGATCCGGCCCGCAGGCTGGAGCCGCTGGGGGATCGCACGGAGCTGGCGCCGGTGGAGGGTCGGTTGCCGGCCTGGCCTCATCTGCTGGTGGCCGGGGTCGTGCTTTTGCTGTTCGAGAGCCTGCTGGCCGGCTGGGGGCGGCGGCGCTCGCACCTGGGAAAGCCGGCTGCCGAACCCGGGCCGGGGACGAAAACGGTGAAGAATTGATTCGTTTCGGTTGCTTTTCCCCGATTGCGCGACTAATATGTCCAACGAAATAGAGATGGACGGGTTTGTCCGTTTTCAGGGAGGAACAGTCATGAAGAGGTTGCCGTTTGTCGCTATCGCGCTGGTGGTCGGTCTGGCGGGCTCGCAGCCGGGCTGCATGGACCGCGAGCCCGCGCCGGTCTGCCCCGTGCCCACCGAGCTGAACAAGACCGCCGCGATGGTGGGAGGCTACGAGGGCGTGGACATGCTGGTCGTGGTGGACGATTCCGCCTCGATGGCCGAGGAGCAGGCGATCCTGGCCACCGCGTTCTTTCCGCTGATCAACGCTTTGGTGCAGCCGCTGCCGACCTGGGAGCACGAGGCGGCGGACGACATGCGCGTCGCGGTGGTGTCGTCCGACATGGGCCTGCAGTGGGGCGGGAACGCCTACTCGCCCGGCGACGGCTGGCCCGGAGACCCGCCCTGCTCGTCCGCCGGAGACGACGGCAAGTTCCAGACCTACGGCAGCGGCAAGACCGTGGACATCCGCGACGGCGAGATCCCCTGCGCCGAGGGCGGCGACCAGTGCCCCACCGGCTGGAGCTGCGAGAGCATCGACAGCGAGGGAGTGGGAGTCTGCGCGGCTCCGGGAGGCGACGGCACGGGTCAGTCCTGCCCGGCGCTGGCCGCGACCTGGGCCGAGACGCCGGTCAACGATACTCCCAACCCGGACCTGGCGTTCCAGGTGGCCTGCCTCTCGTCGCTGGGCACCTCGGGCTGCGGCTTCGAGCAGCAGCTGCAGGCCGCGGCCAGGGGCCTGACGCGCAACGACCAGGATAGCTTCGTGCGCGACGATGCGCTGCTGGCGGTGCTGATCGTGAGCGACGAGGAGGACTGCTCGATCGAGAGCAAGGAGCTGTTCCAGGCGGACGAGATTCAAGACGACATAACCAAGGTAAACATCGCCTGCGGCGAGAACGAGCAGCACCTGTACTCGATCGAAGACATCCAAAAGACGATCTACAATGCCAAGCTGGGCGAGGCGCAGCCCAACCCCTCCAACCCGGGAGTTGTCTTCGCCGCGATCGCGGGCGTGCCGACCAACGACACCTGCCAGGGCCCGGGCGACGACCTGGCGTCGAACAACTGCCTGCAGGACGAGGCGATGCAGCTCGAGCAGGTCGTGGAGCAGTCGAGTGGCCAGGACATGTGGTTCTACGAGCCGGCCTGCACGCGGATGGAGGGGGACGTGGAGGTGACCAAGGCGCGGCCCGGCCGGCGCTACGTGGAGATGGCCCAGGAGTTCCAGAACATGGGCTACGTCTACTCGATCTGCAACGCGAACTGGTCGCCGGCGATGGAGGACATCGCCGAGCTGATCGCCGAGAACCTGGCCGGGACCTGCTATCCCAAGCCGCTGGACTACGACCAGGCGACCGACAAGACCAAGTGCGACGTGGTGGTGGAGTACGTGGACCGCGAGCCCGACCCGGAGGAGTGCCCGAACTTCTTCGGCGACGTGGAGGATCCGGTGGTCGAGACCTGGGTCGACGGGGAGGACGTGGAGCACACCAAGGTGTTCTGCCCGCTGCCGCAGCTGGCCGCCGCGCAGAACTGCTCGAATATCGGAGACCAGCAGCAGCAGAACCTCAACGACGATTTCGGCTGGTACTACTGCGAGAACACCGACACGGAGAACTTCAACGAGGCGTGCAGCGACGAGCTGGACAACGACGGGGACGGGCAGTACGACTGCGAGGATCCCGAATGCACCCCGTGCGCCGTGTGCGGCGGCAGCGGGATGGGCTGCGAGCAGACCTGCAAGTACGTGGTGCAGCTGACCGAGGAGGCGCGCAACAAGGTCCAGAACCAGAGCCTCTCGGTGCAGTGCATCCAGCAGTTCTCCTTCGAGGATCCCAACTGCCAGGAGAACACCAACCGGGCCTGCAACGACGGTCTCGACAACGACGGCAACGGCATCTGGGACTGCGACAACGAGTTCGGCGAGAGCGCCGAGCGGCCGCACCAGGCGGATTTCAACTGCTGCCCGATGAGCGTCGGCAACAACAACCAGTGCGTGATCGAGGACGAGGCGCTGGACCTGTGCGAGATGACCAAGGCCAACCCGTCGGACGCCTGCGTGGCCCACGCCCAGAAGCTGGAGTGCGAGCTGTAACGATCTCTCGAGCCTGCGCGACGATTCGTTTTTCATGACAATCTTCGACGTCTGCATCTCGGGCGCGGGGCCGGCCGGAACCAGCGCGGCGCTGGAGCTCGCCCGCGGCGGCGCCCGAGTCGTCCTGCTCGATCGACATCGCGAGCCCGGAGGCAAGGCCTGCGGCGGAGGCCTCTCGCGCGAGTCGTGGCGGGCCGCCGGGCTGAGCCCCGAGCGGCTGCCCGCCTGCGGGCGCTCCCACGACTCGCTGCGCGTCGCCTCCCCGCTCGGCTCGACGACGCTTCGAATCGGTGAGCCGCTGCTGGTCACCATCGATCGGACCAGCTGGATGGCCGAACGCATCGCCGAGCTGCGCGACCTCGGGGTGGAGGTGCGGCTGGCCGAGCGCGTGCTCGGTCTGCGCCGGGGCCGCGCGCTGACCGAGACGGGCGAGCTGCGCTGCAGCGCAATCGTGGGAGCCGACGGAGCCTCTTCGCGGATCAGACGCCTGGCCGGTCTCGCTCGGGGGCCGGCCACCAGGTCGATGCAGCTGACCGTTTCGGAGGATTCAGCGCCGGGGCGTCGCCTGGCGCGGCTCGGTCCGGCGGTCTGGTTCGATCCGCGCCTGCTCGGGGTCGGCTACGGCTGGTCGTTCCCGGTGTGCGGGGAGGTGCGTGTCGGGTGCGGGGTGCCGGGGCGGTCCCTCGGCTCGCCCGGTCCGCGAAAGGCTTTTCTGGCCTGGCTCGAGAAGATCGGCGTCGATCCCTCGGCGGGCCGGATCGGCGCCGGGTCGATTCCGCACGGCTACTCCGGGCACCGGCTGGGCGACGTCTTCCTCTGCGGAGACGCGGCCGGGCTGGCCTCTCCGGTGACCGGAGAGGGGATCGGACCGGCGCTGATTTCGGGAGCCGAGGTGGCGCGCGAGATCATGGAGCCCGGGTTCCGCTCCAGGGAAATACCCCGTCTCGGGCGCCGCCACCGGCGCACCTTCGGGTTGCTGTCAGATCTCCGCCTGGGGGCGCCGCTCTACGGGTTGGCGCCGTGGATCCTGCGCCTGCCGGGCGTCGGCCGAGAGGCGATCCGGCGCTACGCGAGCTGAGCTGGCGCTCTCTGTTATATCAGTTGTCAAATACTGGCAACCAAGTTGTCAGTCGCTGAAGTCAGCCGTCTTTTCGCAAGCTGCGTTTTGCCCCTAAATATTTGGAATTAAAGGGTTGTTCTCTGTCGCGGCCGTGCTGGCAGGCATCTTGCTTCGTTTCACTCCTGGATGGAACGCGGCCGGATCCCGGATCCGGTCCAGGCGCAAGGAGGAGTCGTCATGAAGAGGTTGCCGTTTGTCGCTATCGCGCTGGTGGTCGGTCTGGCGGGCTCGCAGCCGGGCTGCATGGACCGCGAGCCCGCGCCGGTCTGCCCCGTGCCCACCGAGCTGAACAAGACCGCCGCGAT
>JAWOBP010000029.1:0-18738 GCA_046484285.1 Polyangia bacterium | reverse complement strand
CAGAATGGACACAATGGACGTTGTGGACGGAATGGACGAATTGTTTTTCTGTGGGCTCATTTTTTCCCCTTGCTCCCGGCGTGGCTCCCCTCCAGCTTCTCGCCCGCCACTGTCTGACTCGCCTTTCGGCCGGGAGTCCAGAGCAGAATATCACCGGCCCTGAGCCACATCAAACCAGCCGATTTTGCGCGATCGTAGTCGAGGTCGAGTCCAAGCTCGAGCCGCCGCACGTAGACGAGCACCTGGAGAGGGTCGCCAGGTTCGAGCGAATCTGGCCGCGCTGGTCGGACTGCCGCGTGATGGGCGCGGTGGCCGCGATCGTGGAGAGGGGAGGTATCGATTCGATCAGACCCGGACCACCGCGTACATCCAGCTCCCGCGGCGGTAGAGCAGCAAGAGCAGGTCGTCGCCGCTTTTCGGATCGCCGGTGGCCCGCGCGAACTCCTCGGGGTCGCGCACCGGGTCGCGGTCGACCTCGACGATGATATCCCCCTTGCGCAGGACACCCGCGGCCGGGCTGCCTGGATCGATCGCCGTGACCACCACGCCGTGCCGGACCTTCTCGGCGTCCAGCCGGCCGCGCAGATCGTCGTCCAGCTCCTCGACGCGGACTCCCAGCTCGCTGCCGGCGCCGCCTTCGCCCCCGCCGCCGCGCCGGGCGGAGCCGGACAGATCCTCGGGCATCTCGCCGATCTCGATCTCCAGCTCGCGCTCGTCTCCGTCGCGGATCACGGTCAGCTCCACCGTGGTGCCCGGCTCGAGCCCGGCCACGATCGCGGGCAGCCGCCGCCCGGAGCGCAGCTCCTCGCCGCCGATCGCGACGATGATGTCTCCCTGGCGCATCCCGCCCTCGTCGGCCGGAGAGTCGGGCGTGACCTCGGCCACGACCGCTCCGTGCTCGCGATCCACGCCGAACGCCTCGGCCAGCTCCGGGTCGAGCGGCTGGAAGACGATCCCCAGCCAGCCGCGCACCACGCGGCCCTCCTCCAGCAGGGACTCGATCAGGCCGCGCGCCAGGTTGGAGGGGATCGCGAAGCCGATCCCCTGGCCCTGGGAGTTGATCGCGGTGTTGATCCCGACCACGTTCCCACGCAGGTCGAACAGCGGCCCGCCCGAGTTGCCCGGGTTGATCGATGCGTCGGTCTGGATGAAGTCGTCGTAGGGCCCGGCGCCGATCACGCGCTCCTTGGCCGAGACGATCCCCGAGGTCACGGTGTGATCGAGGCCGAACGGGTTGCCGATCGCCACGACCCGGTCGCCGACTCTCAGCTCGTCCGAGTCGCCGAAGCTCGAGGCCGGCAGATCCTCGCCGTCGCCGACGCCGTGCAGCCGTAGAAGCGCGATGTCCGTCCGCTCGTCGGAGCCGATCAGCTCCGCGTCGAAGCTGCGATCATCGGCCAGCTGCACCTCGATCTCGTCGGCGCCCTCCACCACGTGGTGATTCGTCACCACCACGCCGTCCTTTGCAATCACGAATCCCGATCCCACCGCGCGCAGCTCGCGCCGCGCCCGCGGCTGCGGACTCTGCGGGCTGCCCCTGAAGCGCGGACCGAAGAAGAACTCGAACAGGTCGCGCCCCATGAACCCGGACATCTCGGGCATTCTTCGAGTTGTTCGAATGTTGACCACGGCGGGCGCCACCTTCTCCACCAGCGGCGCCAGCGAATCGCGCGGATCGTAGGACAGCTCGCCGCTCGCGCCGCCCTTTTTCCGATTCTCCTCGGCCGTGGCGGCGCCGCAGGCCACCGCGGCGGTCATCGCGACCGCCAATGTCGTCGACCAGGTCGCGATCTTCCTGCCCGCCGGCTCGCGATCGTCGTGTCGCATCGCAATTCCTCCCGCTCGGGTCCGGACCGACGTCGTTTCCCGCCGGTTGCAACAGCGACCCGCAGCTCTTTATTTCCTCGAGCCGGCCTCCCTGCTATCCTCTCTTCCATGATTCGGACCCGTTCTCTTCTCTACCTGGCCGTCGCCGCGGCCGCCCTGGGCGCGCTCAGTCGCCACTGGTGGCGGATCGAGGACCTGCTCGGCCTGGAGTCGGAGCTGGCGGCGGCCCTCCCGGACCCGGTCTGGTGGGTCGGCGGCGCGGCGGTGCTGGCCGTGCTGTCCCTGCTGCCGCTGGGCGGCGAGCGCAAGCCGATCGAGCCGGCCCACGACGATCGCCTCTTTTGCCCCGAGGAGCTGGGAACCGTGGCGATTCGTGTCTCGCGCCTGGCCTCTGTCGAAGATCCGGACGTGCCGCTGCTGGTGGACTACACGGTCTACCAGGCCCTCGAGGCCGGCGCCTCGGACATCCACTTCGACCCGCGCCGCGAGGGCCTGGCGCTGCGCTACCGGATCGAGGGAGCGATGACCGACGTCGCGACTCTGCCCCGGCGGCTCTCCGCCCCGATCGTGAACCGCCTCAAGGTGATCTCCAACCTGGTCGTCTACCGCGGCGCTCTGCCGCAGGACGGCCGCATCCGCGAAGCGGCGGACGAGACGCGCAAAGCCGCCCTGCAGCGCTCGGGTCTGGCCCGCGCCGATTTCCGGATCTCCTTCATGCCCACCCTCCACGGCGAGCGGATCGTGATTCGCATCCTCGGTCGCGGCGACGATCAGCTCGACCTGGTGGAGCTGGGAATGACCGACTCCGACCGGCGCACGCTCGAGCGGTTGCTGGACGAGCCGCAGGGAATGATCGTGCTGACCGGCCCGACCGGCTCGGGAAAGACGACCACCATCTACGCCGCGCTGCGCCAGATCCAAGCGGCGGGCTCGGCGGGTCGCTCGATCGCGACGCTCGAGGACCCGATCGAGGTGGACATGGAAGGCGTCAGCCAGTCCCAGGTCGACGAAGAGCGGAAGTACACCTTCGACAGGGGGCTGCGCGCCGTGCTGCGGCAGGACCCGGACGTGATCATGGTCGGCGAGATTCGCGATCCGGAGACCGCCCGGATCGCGATCCAGGCCGGGATGACCGGCCATCTGATCATCACCACGGTGCATGCCAACTCGACTCACACCGCCTTCTCCCGCCTGCTGGAGCTCGGCGCCGCGCCCTACTCGCTCAACGCCGCGGTGAGCGCGGTGATCTCGCAGCGGCTGGTGCGCAAGATCTGCCCGCACTGCCGCCGCGAGCGGGGCCTGACCGAGCACGACTACGAGGATCTGGGCTTCGTCACGCCGCCTGCGGGCTTCAGCGTCTTCCGCGGCGCGGGGTGCGAGGCCTGCCGGGGAACCGGCTACCTGGGGCGGACCGCGATCTACGAGATCCTGGAGGTCACGGAGCGCATCCGCGAGCTGGTCTCCTCGGGCGCCTCCGCCGACGCGATCCGCGAGTCGGCGCGCGAGGGGGGAACCCGTACTCTGCACAACGCGGCGCTCGAGGCGGTCGCGCTGGGCATCACCACGCCCGAGGAGGTGGCGCGCGTGATCAGCCGCGACGACCGCTGATCGCCCGCGGGCGGGGAATCACTCGCAAGCGTCGGTGGGACGGTCGTCTTGCGGATCGAGCGGCAGCTCCTCGTTGGTGTCGCAATTCGAGTCGTCCTCGTCGCAGTCGGTCAGCTCCAGCACGTCCTGGCAGGTGGCGTCGCCGCCGAGGCGCACCATCTTGAAGTACTGGTGCGGCGGGCAGTTCTCGCTGGCCGTGCCCGGATCGCCGGTCTCGCAGATCCAGTCGTTGCTCTCGACGAGCGTCTGCTCCGAGAAGTTGTCGACTATCGCCCCGGCGATCGTGTTCTCGTCGACGATCTCGCCGTCGAACCTGGCCCACCAGCGCTGGGTGACGTAGACGTCGCAGCTCAGCGCGCCGCTCAAGATGTTGGTCATGCCGGGGTGCCCGTCCTGGTCCTGATCGCAGCAGGTTCCGTCGCAGTCCTGCTCGCAGGAGGTGGACTGGTCCGGGCCGCTCGCCGAGCCGTTGGCGGGCAGAGGATCGCACTCGGCGTCCTCGAGGGGATTGCACTCGCCGTTGCACAGGTTGGCGCCCCGCACCTCGTAGACCGTGTCCGAGACCCAGGGCGTGCCCGGCTCGGCCGAGTCGACGCTGACGTGCCGCTCCAGCGGCGGAATGTGGTCGACGAAGCTCTGCGGCACGACCGACTCGTTGCCCAGGTCCAGCCCGCCCATCCCGCGCAGCTTGATCTTGATCGCGCAGAGGTGCTCGCGCGCCGTCAGGTTGCCCTCTCCGTCGCTCTCCAGCTCCACCAGGTACCAGTTGCGGGAGGCCACCCACTGCTCCTGGACGATCGGGATGCCAGTCTGCACGATCGTGACGTTGACCAGCTGCCCCCACTTTCCGGCGAGCTCCGCGCCCGGCCCGGAGTCCGGACCGCCGTCCGCGTCGCCGTCGCTGTCGGCGTCCGAGTCCGCATCGGTGTCTGCATCGGTATCCGCGTCCGCGTCGGAGTCCGCGTCCGGACCGCCGTCGAACCCGTCTTTCCCCTGGACGTCCTCTCCGCAGCCCACCGCCGCCGCGGCCGCGATCCAGCCCGCGGCGAGAAGCGTCAGTCTTCCCCTCATCTCTCACTACCTTTCTCGCCCGCCGATATCTCGGCGACCGGCGCCGCATCGAACTCCAGGCCGAGCATCAGCGAGAAGCTCAGCATCGCGCCGCCGAACGAGTACCCGGGAAAGCCGGGGTTGTTGGTCTGGAACCCCTGACCCTCCTCCAGCGGCTCTCCGTCGAAATCGGTCACGGCGTCCGGAACCTCGTCGACCAGGCCGCCCCGCCTCGGATTCGTGTTGCTCTTGTGCACCTGCATGGAGTGCATGTGCCACAGCTGGGCGCCCAGGTCCGCCGTGAACCAGCGACTCCAGGCCTGCCAGCGGAAACCGGCCCCGAGGCTGTAGAGCGAGATGTCGTTGTCCACGTAGTTGTAGCGCCCCGTCTGAGACGGCATCGGCGAGGGGAAGAACCCGGCGCCGGCGCGCACCGCCGCCCACTCGACGGGCCACCACTCGACTCCGCCGCGAACGGTGAAGACGTCGCGGAAGTCCGGATCCTTCCATTTCTCTCCGGGCTCCCGCCCCGGGTGGGTCCAGTGGTTGCCGTGCCGATCCAGGTAGAGGGACCATTGCTGCCAGGCGCCGGAGGCCTCGATCACGAGCGGACCCCGGCTCCAGGCCGCGGCCAGCGCCACCTCTCTGGGCTCGTAACCGAACACGAAGCGATGGCTCTGCTCGAAGGTGGCCTGCAGCTCGTCGCTGTCGGGCAGGGGCCGCTCTCCGTTCCAGACGCCGAGATCGATGTCCACGCGGGTATCGAAATAGCTGTAGTGCTGGTAGACGATCCCGAAATCCAACCCGATCGGCGTGCAAAACGAGAGACCCGCGATCGGGCGCCAGGCCGGCTCGACCCGGCCGCCGGTATTGATGTAGGAGTACTCCCACTCGGTGCCCTCGGTGAGAAACATCTGGGCGTCGAGCACGAGCGCCAGATCCACCTTGAGCGCCACGCCGAGCGAGATCCACTCCAGCGGGGCGAACGAGACCGCCGGGTAGATCGAGATCGCGCTATCGAACTCCCCGAAGCGCTCGAAGTGGAGCCGGTTGGAGAAGTGCTGCTCCCGCTCGTCGTTGTACCACGCGTCCAGCGCGACCATGCCGGGCAGCGGCACGGTCAGCCCGATCCCCACGCGCAGATCCTCGTGGAAGAAGGTTTCGACAGCCACCACCGACAGCAGCATCTCGGGCGGCAGGTCGCGCGTGGATCGCCGCTTCTTGCTCAACAACGAAGTGGGCACGGGCCGGTCGAGCGACCACCCGGTCGAGCTGGTGTCGTAGATCTCGGCCGGCACCTCGTACTCGGGTTGCGAGGGATCGAGGTCGATGTGCAGCAAATTGGGCGCCACCGAGTAGCCGAGCCAGAAACCGCCGGGTCGGTAGGAGAGCAGCGCGGGATTGAGCAGCAGCGCGCCCGGACCTCCGCCCTGGGCCAGACCGCTTCCGCCCATCGCGGCGCTGCGCGCGTCGTTGCCGAACCAGCCCAGCGATCCGGCGCGTCCCGCGCGGGGCACGCCGGTGAGCAGCACGACGAGCACGGCCGCGGCAGCGGCGCGATGCACCATCCTGTTCAGCTCCCCTGACATCTCGCCAGTTTCACCCTCGATCCCGCAGCGGTTCGAATCCACTATTAGTATTATTTTTTGGCTCTCCTCGCAACGCCTCGACCGGCCGAAAACACGCCGCCGGGGCGCGAGATTGACCCCGGCGGGCAAAAAGGACTATTGTTCATCTCGATTTTCTCGACTGCCGTCATGCGAATACGTGCGGAATCGATCGTGGCGATCATCATCCTGGCGCTGCTGGCGCCGGCCCGGCTCGCGGCATCTCAACAGTACGCCGGGCGATGGGTGAGGACCTCCCTGCGTCTCAACGTAAAGATAGAGAGCTGGGGCGATCACTGCGGGCCGGAGCCGAAGTCGTATGGAAGCAAGAAAAACGTCGGGATCGAAATCGTCGCCCAGGGACAGCACCTGGTGTTCTCCAAGGGCAACCTCCGCACCGACAGGTGCATGTCCTACAACCCGCGCCTTCATTCGATCAGCCAGAGCGTCTCTTCGGGAAGCTGGGAGCGCGTCTGCCAGACCTCGCAAAACGATCCCAAGTTCGAGCGCGCCGAGTACTCCTTGAGCGCCCAGGGAGCGAACCGGCTCGTCTACCGCGCGAAATCCCACTACGACTGGAAGCTCAAGGGCGATCACTGCGTGGCGAACGTCACCGAGACCCGCGTCTTCGTGCGCGAGTCCGCCGCCGAGGAGCCTTCCGAAAGGAGCGAGGCCCCACCGAAGAAGACCGTTTCGCCCGAGTGCGAGGACCACGGTCAGGCCTCGGCGCTCGTAGTGACGCCCAGAAACGTGCGGATCGGCCCGGGCGAACGGATCTGCTTCACTGCTCGCGGCCGCGACAAGAACGGCTGCCGATTCCCGGTCCAGGCCACCTGGACCGCCTACCAGGGAGGCCGGGAGGTGGGCGGTCTGCTTTCCAGGCGCGGCTGCTTCTCGGCGGGGAAGAATGCCGCGGAGGCCGAGGGCGAGTACGAGGTGGTCGCCCGCCTGGAAAAGCTAGCGGCCAGGGCCGAGGTCACGGTGGCGTTCCCCGAGCTCGGCGACCTGCTCGCCGCGCGCCTCGATCCCGTCGAGGAGGAGACGGACGATCCGCCGACCGGCGACGTCGCGAGCGAGACCGGAACCGCGGACGCCGGTCTCCAGCCGGCCAACGTGGCGCCGGCCGAAGCGGGTGGCGGCTGGCGAACGATCGCGGTGGTGGTGATCGCCGCGCTGGTCTCGATCGCCGCGCTGGCGTTGGTGCTGTTGCTGGTCCGCAAAGGTTCGATGCGGCGGTCGGCGCTGGACGAAGAGGACGACTGGCTGGACGCGGAGCCTCCGATCGAAGCCCCCGAGAGAAGGGAAAGCGGTGCTGTGCGTTGCCCGCGCTGCGGCAACGAGTTCCCCGCGGGAGCCAAATTCTGCCCCCACGACGGCGCGGAGTTGGAGCCGATCCCGTCCTCTTCGCGGTCGCCCGGCGAGGATCCGGACAGGGGCGGCATGATCTGCCCGCGCTGCCATCGTCCCTACGAGGCGGGCGCCAAGTTCTGCCCCCACGACAAGGAAAAGCTGATTCCATACGCGATATGGCGTGAACGCCAGCAACGCGGTGAACGTTGATCGGATGACGGCAGGCGAAAAAAGCCAAAAAGTTTCTTGAACCCGCCGTCGTTTGTGACAAAGTGGACGCCTTGATCGAAAAGAGGTCTTTACTTAGAATTGGACGTCAGCGTCCAGAGGCGACAGCGGGTCGCGACGCGCTCGTAGAAAAACACCCGCGGACAAAACAAGACGAGACCCGAGGGCAGCACAATGAAAATCGTATGTGAGAACTGCGGCGCCAAGTACTCGATTGCGGACGAAAAAGTTCGGGGCAAAGTCTTCAAGATCCGCTGCAAGAAGTGCGGCGACTCGATCGTCATACGCGGAGACGCCCAGGCACAGCCCGAGGCGGAAGCGGAAGCCCCGGCGCAGCCTGCGGCTCAACAGCCGGCGGAGTCCGCCCACGCCCCGCCTCCGATGCCCGATACCGCGGAAAGCGGAGAGGAAGAGGATACGGACGCTCCGACCCGTGTGTTCGATTACTCGGGATATCAGGCCGGCGGAGGTGGCGATGAAGGCACCGCCGAGTGGCACATCGTAGTGGAGGGCGAACAGCAGGGACCCTACACCGCGGAACAACTCGGAGAGTACATCCGAAGCGGCAATCTGGATTTCGATACCTTCGTCTGGAAAGAGGGTTTCGACGACTGGAAACCGCTTCGCGAAGTGCCGGAGATCGTAGAGAAGACAAGCGGCGAGCCCGCGGGCGGCGGAGCGGCGGCGGCAGCGGCGGCACCGGCGGCGGCGGCGGCCGAAGAGCCGGCGGGTGGCGGGCTGTTCGACCAGCAGCCGGACGCGGGCGCCGCCGGCGGTGGCGGACTGTTCGATCAGCAGCCGGACGCGGGCGCCGCCGGAGATCCGGGAGACGTGTTCGCGTCGCAGGGAGCGGCCGAGCAGCAGGCCCAGGCCGGAGGCGGCTTGTTCGGCGGCGCCGAAGAGGAACCGGCCGGCGGCGACCTGTTCGGATCGGCCGAGAGTGACGAGGAGGGAGGCGGTATCTTCGCTTCCACCGAGGCGGCCCCCGCGCAGGAGGGAGACCCCCGGGTCTCCGCCGAGCAGGCGATGATGACCGGGCAGCGCAGCGAGAACTCGGTGTTGTTCTCGCTGTCCAACCTGGCCGCCCTGGCCAGCGGCGACTCGGCCGGCGGCGGCGGTGGCGCTGGCGCTGGTGCTGGTGCTGGTGACGGTGGCCTGGGCGCCGTACCCGCGGCCCCTTCGACGGGCGGCGGCGACGAGGCCTCCGGCCTGATCGACATCCGCAGCCTGGCCGGCTCGGCGGCGGCCGAGGGAGGCGGCGGCGAGGAGGTGGAGGACGACCTGTTGTCGATCGGCGGCACCGGCTTCGCACCCTCGCTGGGAGCTCCCGTGCTCGCACCGCAGAAGGAGGGCATGCCGCTGGCGGCCAAGATCGGAATCATCGCCGGCGGGGTTGCCGTGCTGATCGCGGGAGTGATCGTGACCGTGGTGCTGCTCCAGTCCGAGGATTCGAAGGAGAGCTCGGAGCGCGCCCAGATCGCCGCGCTGATGAAGCAGATAGAGGAGCTGAAGAACCAGGGCGGCGACGACACCCAGCAGATGGCGGACCTGGAGAAGAAGCTGGCCGCCGAGCAGGCCAAGGTGATCGACGAGGGAGAAGAGAAGGCGGCCGGGGACCAGGGCTCCGAAGAAGAAGGACAGGAGCCCGACGAAGGTGAGGAGAAGTCCGGAAGCGCCAAGAAATCGAGCGGCGCCAAGAAATCGAGAGGGGGCTCCAGGAAGTCCAGCGGGGGGGGATCCAAGAAATCGAGCGCATCCGCTTCCTCGTCGGGCGGCGGCGCCGCGTCGGCGCCCGCCGCGTCTTCCGGTGGCGGCGCCAAGAAGAAGGGCGGCAGCGACGAGCTCGACGACCTGCTGGGAGGCGCCACCTCCGGACCTCCGAAGAAGAAGAAGAAGCCCGCCTCCTCCGCGTCTTCCGGCGGCGGCGGTGGTGGCGGCGGCGGCGGACCCAGCGTACCGGCCAAGCTCAATCGCTCTCAGGTCCAGGCGGGAATGCGAGCCGTCGCCGGCGCGGTCAAGAGCTGCGGTCAGGGCCAGGGCGGCACCGTCGTGCTGCAGGTCACGATCGCTCCCACGGGCCGCGTGACCAGCGCGGTGGCCACGGGACAGCACGCCGGCACCTCGGCCGGGCGCTGCGCTGCGCGGGCCGTGCGGCGCGCCCGTTTCCCCAAGAGTCAGAACAAGCTGACCGTCAAGTACCCCTTCAAGCTGTAGCTTCTCCCTGGGCCGAGAGGTGCTCCAGCACCGAGAGCACGCCGAAGCCCGTGCCGCCGCGCGGGCCGAGCACGGTTTTTCTGTCGCTGCGCGCCGGACCGGCCATGTCGACGTGGGCCAGCGGAACCCCTCCGCTGAAACGGCGCAGGAACAAGGCCGCCGAAATGGCTCCTCCGAAGCGCCCGCCGTGGTGCTTGACGTCGGCCACCTCGCTGCGCAGATCTCGCTCCAGCTCGGGCGCCATCGGCAGCTTCCAGAACAGCTCTCCGGCGCGCTCGGCCGCGGCCAGATAGCTCCCGGCCAGCTCCTCGTCGTCGCTGATCAGGCCGGCCCGCTGGTTGCCCAACGCCACCGCGCACGAACCGGTCAAGGTGGAGTGCTCCACGATCCAGTCGGGCTCCACGCTGCGAGCGGCGTAGGTCAACGCGTCGGCGAGCAACAGCCGCCCTTCCGCGTCGGTGTTGACGATCTCCACCGTCTTTCCCGAAAACGCGGTCAGCACGTCGCCGGGGCGATAGGCTCTCCCGTCCACGGCGTTCTCGGCGATCGGCACCACGCCGTGCACCTCCGCGCGCACTCCCAGCTCGCCGAGCGCCGACATCGCCGCCAGCACCAGCGCGGCGCCGGCCATGTCGGTCTTCATCTCGCTCATCGACTTGCCGGGTTTGATGCACAGCCCGCCGGAATCGAAAGTGACTCCCTTGCCCACCAGCGCGATCCTGGCGACCGGATCCGCGCTGGGGCGGTAAACGAGATGGGCCAGTCGCGGCCCGTGCTCGGAGCCCCGAGCCACCGCGTCCAGCAGGCTCATCCCCTGCTCGCGCACCTCCCGCGCCCCCAGCACGCGGCATGACAGTCCGTCCTTCTCCGCCAGGCCGGCGGCCCTGGCGGCCAGCTCCTCCGGGTTCAGCTCGTTGGCCGGCTCGTTGACCAGTTCCCGGCAGAGGTTGACCGCCCCGGCCCGCGCGCGACCGAGCTTGACGCAGCGCCGGCCCTCGGAGGCGCTGATGCCCTTTACCGCGACGCCGACGCGACCGATGCTCGGCGGCGGCGCCGAGGCGATCTTCGTCTTGTAACGCCAGAAACGAAAGCTCGCCATCAGCAACGCTTCGGCCGACCAGCCGACGCGAAGCGCGATCTGCTCCCCGCTCCCGTCCACGAAAACGGCGACGCTGCGCAGGCGGTGCCTGGTCGCCACAGCAACGCCGCGCGCCACCGCTTCGCGCCACCTGGCCGCACCCGGCCTGGGGCCTACGCCGACCACCGCCACGCGACGCGGACCGCGGCGCGTGCTCCCGCTCCACTCCAGGACCCGGTCGTGCTGTCCGCGAAAGCGTTCTGCGCGCGATCGCTCAAAGATTGCACCACGGGCGCTGCGATCGAGCCGCTCGAACGCCTCGTTCTTTGCGCGCGGCTCGTAGGCCACGACGACGAGATCGGTCTTGCCGCTCGTGGGCGGCTCCGGTGTCCAGGTCACCTTCTTCATGCGAAACCTCCCTTTCGAGGATCGTGCAGCTATTTTGGCCCTGGAAAAAAAATCATCAAGCTTTGGCTGACGAGCGATCGGCGACGAGAGCGCTCCCGCCGCCGATCGCAGCTTTTCGCCGCCGCCTCCACCGCCTTTTCGGCGCCGACCGCAGGGAGCCGCAAAACTGAGTTTTCCCTGCGACCACGAGAGGTTGCGGCTTTCATCCGCCCGCCGGAACCGAGTTGGCACGCGCTTGGCAATAGGGTCGCGCCGAACGGCGAACGCGGCGCGCACCGCCGCAAGAAAAGGAGGTTTCATTGGAAGCAACAGCCACCAGCTCGAGAGAGAGGCGACGGATCTTGAAGATCTACACCGTCGTCGACAAGCCGGGAAGCCAGCGGGGTATCTGGCTCGAGATCGGGGTGGCGTCGGAGAATCGCGACGGATCGATCGCCGGCAAGCTCGACTGCCTGCCGGTCAACGGCGCCATCCAGATTCGCAACTGGGAACCGAAGAGGGGCGATCGGCCCCAGCGCAACACCAACGAGCCACGCGACAACGCGTGGCGAGAAGGAGGAAGAAACAGATGAGGAACGTCACGAAGAAGATCGCAGCCACGGTACTGGTCGCGGCTCTCGTCGCATCGCTCGACGCCGCCGCCGGGGAGACGAACGATTCCTCCCAGGGGGTCGTCAACATCAACACCGCCAGCAGCGCGGAGCTCGAGTACCTGCCGGGGGTCGGACCGGCGACGGCGAAAAAGATCGTCACCCACCGCGAGAACCGCCGCTTCAAGCGCCCGCGGGAGATCATCAGGGTGCGCGGGGTCGGTCGCAAGACCTTCGCCAAGATGCGCCCCTTCCTGACCGTGGACGGGCCCACCACCGCCAAGAACAAGATCCGCTCTCCCAAGTAGCAGAATCAGAGACGGACGTCGGGTCGCGCGTTCTCCAGGAGCGCGCGCTCGTCGTCCTTCAGCTTGCCGAGCACCGACAGCTGCTCGAAAGCCGGAACGAAGGACGGATCGAGCTGCACCGCATCGCGCAGGTAGCGCAACGCGCCGCGCTCGTTTCCCTGGCGAATGTTGGCCACCGCGTAGCTGTACAACAGCTCCGC
This sequence comes from Polyangia bacterium, assembly GCA_046484285.1. GTDB lineage: Bacteria > Myxococcota_A > Polyangia > JAAYKL01 > JAAYKL01 > CAZHCG01. The sequence goes on along the minus strand of JAWOBP010000029.1, from coordinate 6,270 downwards.
GTCCTGCACCCCCGCCTTGTACAGCTGCGAGATGGTGGCCACCGCCCGGTAGAGGAAGTTGCCGCCGCGACGCAGGTTGAGCCGCACGATCCCCAGCTTGGCCTGCCAGCTCTCGCCGCGCCCCACCCGCTTGCGCGCCCACTGCGCTGCGGTCTCGAGGCTGCGATCCGCATCCCCGCGGCTGCCCATCGTGTTCATCGCCCGGGCTCGCAGCTCGGCGATCTCCGCGGTCCAGCGCCCCCCGTTCCTGACCGCCTCCACCCCGCGCTCGGCGACGCGATCGAAGGCGCTGAGCTGCAGGTCCCGCTTCATCAGCCAGTAGGCCAGTGCCGGGTGATCCTCGCCCTTTCTGACGCGTCTTGCCGCTGCGTCGATTGCGGCGTCCCGTTTCTTGCCGCGGCCCAGGGCGTCGAGCGCGGCGATTCGGATCGCCAGATCGCGGGCGCCGTCCGCCTCCGAGACCAGCTCGAGAGCCGGCTGGGGCAGACCGATCTCCAGGTAGCTCTCGGCCAGGCCGTGCCGCACGGGCGCCCCCTGGGCCGACCGGGAGCGCAGCTCGTCCAGAACCTCGACCGCCCGCTGGTGTCCTTCCGCGAGCCACAGCGCCAGGGCGCGCGTCATCTCCCGCGCCGGATCGTTTCCGGACGCCGAGGCCGCCCGCTGAGCGGTCTTCGCCACCTCGTTCGGATCCGCGTGCCCCCTCAGCAGGCGCGCGGCCAGCGCGTCTACACAGGGGCCGTGCTTTCCGGACAGATCGAGCGCATCGTAGGCGTCGCGGACCGGCCCGTGGTGCCAGGCCCGAATCGCGCCCGCGCAGCTCGCATCGATCTTCTCCAGGCGCTCGACCAGCGTCCCGATTCCCTTGGCGTCGCCCGAGTCGGTGAGCAGCCGGTACATGTCGAGCGCCAGCCAGAGGTGACTCTCGTCCAGGGAGTCGGGCAAGGCGCTCTTGGCCGTGGCCAGATCGCCCAAACGCACCGCGAGAACCCAGCGCAGCTCGCGGACCGACGACTTCAACCGACCGCTCTTCTCCAGCTCGGCGAACTCCTCGGCGGCCCGCTCGATCTCGTAACGCGCCAGCCGGCAGCGCACCCGCACCTCGCGGATCTCCGGGCTCTCGATATCGGGCCTGTCCTCCAGCACCTCGAGCGCTGCGTCGGGTCCGTCGAAGCGGCGTATCGCCCGGGCGTACCAGGCCAGCTGCTCCGGATCCGAGCTGCGATTGACCACGAACTCCAGATGCTCGGCGGCACGATCGGGCTCGCCCGCCATCAGCAGCGTTCGACCCATCACGCGCCTGCCCAGCATCGCGATACGCAACGGCGCCTTTTCGATCCGGGGCTCCATCGCGCGCACCACCTGCGTCAGCTCCGCGACGCGCTCGGTAGGCAGCGTCCGCTCTCCCCAGGAGGGCAGGACGGCCGCGATGCGGGCCAGGGCCGCGAACAGGTTGTCCGAGGAGCCGGCGGTCAGGTCGGAGGACAGCTCCCGCATCTGCTCGCGGTCGTCGGCCTCGATCGCGGCCGTGAGCTGTAAGTGCGTCGCCGGCAGGTATTCCTCGTGCTCCCGCCTGATCTTCTCGAAAACCTCGTGCGCCCGATCCCGCTTGCCGAGCGCCAGCGAAACCAGCGCCTGCACGAGGTGGAGACGCGGCCCGCCCGCGTGCTCGTCGAGGCAGGATGCCACCTCCTCGAGAGCGGCGGCGTTCTCTCCTTCCAGGTAGTGCAGCCCGGCTCGAGCCGCCCGGCCGACCGAGCTCTTGCCGGCATCGACGCCGTCGAGCGCCTCGCGAGCCTTGGCGGCGTAGTCTCCGGCGGGGCCGAACACCTCGGCGAGCAGCACGGCCTGCCAGGCCCATGCCAGTCGGGCGTTTGCTCGCTCCGGGTGCCGCTCGGCCAGCGTGCTCAGAATCTGCTCGGCCTCCACCAGGGCGGAGATCGTTCCCTCGGCCTCCAGCTCCTGGGCGTCCTCGATGCGGCTTACCACGGAACGCGCCTCGAGGCGATCGCTGGTGAAAACCGCCACCGCCGCGAGCAAGGCCAGCACCAACGCTACGAACAGGGGCCAGCGAATCTTTCTCCACAGCCGTATCGAGGCCGGCATCTTCAGCACCGGCAGCGCTTCGCTCCCGTCGCGGCTGGGATGCAGCATCTCCGCCCGCGCCTGCACGTTGCGAATGAAAGAGGGTGTGTCGTCCCTCGATCTGCGTCCCCCCCAACCCGCATCGCCGGGCTTGGAACGCGAATCCGCCTCGTTGTTGTCGCGGCCGTCCATCTCTTCTAGAAGTCGCTCAACCCATCCAGGGCGTGTAGAACCAGGCTGCCGACCAGATAGCTGGCCTCAGCCTTCCCCTTTGTCGCGTTCTTTCGCCTTTTCGCGCACGCCCTCGTATTTTTTCCGGAGCTCTATGCTCTTCTTTATCGCCTCCAGGCGACTCTCCGCCGTCGGGATATGAGTCTTCACGTCCTTGAGAGTCTGCGCGTATCCCTTGTACGCCTTCCAGGCGGTCTCGGCCGCCTTCCAGTCCCCGCGGCGCTCCTGGACGACCGCCACGGCGAACAGCGCCCGGGCGTGCAGCGCCTTCTTTTTGGCGCCGGCGATCGTCGCCGAGGTCTTCAGCGAGGCGATCGCGTCCTCCCAGCGCTCCAATGCGGCCTGGGCGAAGCCGATGAAGTAGTAGGCCGACGCCTCCCCGGATCTCATCTCCTTGGCCTGCTCGTAGAGATCGAGCGCGGCCTCGTAGTCGGTCGCCAGGTAGCGGGCGTGGCCTTCGGCCAACCTGCCCTCGAACGTCGGGGGATACTGCGAGCCGCTCGGCCCGCTCTCCACTTCGTCCTCGTCCGCCTCCTGGTCGCTGCCACTCTCGCCCGACGCCTCCTGGGGCTTTTCGCTCCCTCCGCCTTCGTCCGCTGTTTCCTGGGCGGAGACCGCGGCCGGCCACATCGCGGCGATGAAGAGGACTGCCATCACACGACTCATGATTCCTCCTCGCTTGGTACGAACTGCAAAGTATGTACTATACCGTAATGTAAAAACTGATCCAATCGCTCGATGCTCACAGCCCGCCGGTGGTCAGCTCGAGTGTGTTGCGGCCCGGGAAGAGATCAATTTGGGTGGTCGACTCGTACGAGCTTTGCAGGGTTCCGGAGCCGAAACCGACGATCCAGGTGTACTTCCCGGGCTCCAGCTTCGCATCGATTTCGCACACCGAGCCGTCCTGGATCGTGCCCTCCGCCGTGATCACGCACGGATCGCTGGTGGCCTCGTCCGTGGCCGTCGCGTCGCCCACCAGGTTGCCCGTCTTCTCCGGCCCCTCCAGCACCAGCGACGAGACGTCCGCTCCCGAGTTGTTGTAGACGGTCAGGTCGGCCAGCTCGGAGGTGTCGCAACCGAGCGCCAGCGCGGCCGAGAGCGCGACGACCGCCGTGAGGGTGATCTTTTTCATTGCTTTTCCCATCCCGGGCGGCGACCATTCTTCGGTCGCCGCGATCCGATCCGGCGGACAGTCTACATTCGACGCGGGCCGGCGGGCAAGGTATTCCGTCGCGCCACGCAGACCAAGGGAGGTGGAGATGTCAGATATCAGACCGTTCAGGGGGCTCAGACCGGTGGCGGACAAGGCGCGCGACGTGGCGAGCCCGCCGTACGACGTGCTCGATTCCGACGAGGCTCGCGAGCTGGCCGCGGGCAACCCGCTCAGCTTCCTCCACGTGGTCAAGCCCGAGATCGATCTGCCCCCCAAGACCAATCTCTACGACGACGCCGTCTACGCCAAGGGCGCCGAGAACCTGGCACGCCTGAGAGAAGAGGGAGTGCTGGTCCGCGACGAGCGGCCATGTCTCTACGTCTACGAGCAGCGGATGCGGATCGGCGATCGCGAGCACGTCCAGGCCGGCGTGCTGTGCGGCGCCTCGGTGGAGGAGTACGAAAAAGGGCTGATCAAGAAGCACGAGCTGACCCGCGCAGCCAAGGAAGCGGACCGCACCAGACACGTCGAGACGCTGGCCGCCAACACCGGGCCGGTCTTTCTCACCTACCGTGCCGTCGACGAGATCGACGCTGCGGTCGACCGCATCCGCGGGGGCGAGCCGACCTACGATTTCGAGGCCGACGACGGGATCGTCCACCGGCTGTGGGTGGTCGACGAGCCGCAGGCGATCGAGACCCTGACCGCTCTCTTCGAGCGCGTTCCGCACAGCTACGTGGCCGACGGCCACCACCGCACCGCCTCGGCCGCGGCCGCCGGACGCCGACGCCGCGAGGCCAACCCCGACCACACCGGAGACGAGGAGTACAACCACTTTTTGGCCGTGCTGTTCCCCCACGATCAGCTCTACATCATGGACTACAACCGCGTGGTCTCCGATCTGGGCAAAATGGACGAGGAGACCTTCATGGGCGAGGTGCGGGAGAAGTTCGAGGTCACGCCCGCCGACCAGCCCTCGCCGCAGCGACCCCGCGAGATCGGAATGTACCTGGGCGGGCGCTGGCACCGGCTGCGTGCCAGGCCCGGAACATTCGACCCCGACGACCCGGTCGCCGGCTTGGACGTCTCGATCCTGCAGCGCAACCTGCTCGAGCCGGTGCTGGGCATCGAGGATCCGCGCAAGGACGACCGCATCGATTTCGTGGGCGGCATCCGCGGCACCGCCGAGCTGGAGCGCCGGGCCGGCGAGAAGGGCGCGGCGTTCGCGATGTTCCCCACCTCGATCGAGCAGCTGATGGCGATCGCCGACTCGGGCCAGATCATGCCCCCCAAGTCGACCTGGTTCGAGCCCAAGCTCCGCTCCGGGCTGGTCGTGCGCGTCTACGACGACTGACACCGCCCGCACCGCGAGGCGAGAACCACTCATCGAGAATCGACCGGAACCACCCGTGTGAACCGGGAGACACAGGAGCGCAAAACCGTGACAGACTTTGGCGGGGTGGGCGAGATCACGATCTCGAAAGGCTGGATCACTTTCACCCGGGTCGGCGGCAACGTCGAGATCTACGCCTACGACCTAGCCGGCGAGCAGCTGACCAACATCTCCGACCACCCCGCGGACCAGTTCAACTCGCGCAACGACGGCCCGCGCGTGGTCTGGACCGACCTGCGCGCCGACCCCGCCGCGGAGTACTACGACTGGAGCACCTACGGCGCGGCCGACATCTGGTTCTACGACATCGAGACCCAGGAGCAACGGCAGATCACTTCGGGCAACGGCGTCCAGCTCTACCCGGACATCCACGGAGACTGGATCGTCTGGCAGGACTACCGCGAATGCCCGAATCCCGATTCCCCGTTCGGGTGTTGCAAGCGCGTCTGGGGATACAACCTCGCGACCGACGAGGAGCGCAGGCTTTCTCACGTCTCCAGCGAGCACGCCCGAGTCTGGGACGACCGCGTCTATTTCGACTCCAGATATCAGGACGAGCCACCGATGGCTGCCGTCTTTGTGCAAGAAATCTATTCCGACGCCGGCCCGGACGGAGGAAGTTGAGCGCCGGGCGATGAGACCTGCGAGCCTTTTCGCTGGCGTACGCGAGCCGTGCCGGTGGGCGGAATCGATGCTCCTTTCGTTGCTGCTCTGCGCACGTCAATGTGTCAAAATCAATGTGTCAAAATCGGACTGAACGGAACAAGTTGTAATCATTGTTGATTTCGGCGTCGGTCTTGGCCTCTCCCCACGGTTTGCCGGTTCTGTGGCGGGTGCTCGGCTCCAAGGCTGTCGGTGTCGGCTCTCTCTTGACCTTTTCAGCTGGGGAAAGCTCCAGATTCACGCGCCGCGCCGACCCGCCGGCGGCCTTTCTCGCAAATGATCGCTCCAGAAGACGCAGCGGTGCGCCGGGCGTCCGCTTTTCGGCTCGCCTGCGCTCTTCGTCCTTGCCTCTCGGTCTCGATTCGGGCTCGCCTCAGCAGGGCGCGGCCGGGGCGCCCACCGGCCACAGCGAGGACGGCGGGTAGGTCCCCGGCGGCCAGTCCATCGAGGTGCGCCTGCCCATCAGCGCTGCTTTGAGAAACGCTCCGAGCTCCTCGCGGTACAGGCCCGCCGCCAGCTTCTCCATCTCGAGATGCTCCGCCTCCAGCTCCCGGTCGCGGCAGAACACCTTGACCCGCGGGCTGCGAGACGGATTGCGCGGGCGCATGAACGGCGACTGCTCCAACACTCGCCGCGCTCCCAGAACGCTCCGGCCCTCGGCGCGACGCTCGCGGCCGTAGCGTACCTCGTTGGCCCTGACCAGGCCCTTGATTCTGGCGCGCCTCGCTCGCTTGCCCAGCTTTCGCCA
>JAWOBP010000232.1:0-22479 GCA_046484285.1 Polyangia bacterium | reverse complement strand
TTCCAGTGCGTCTCCTCCGACCCGTAGGCGTAGTGCGTCCTCCACTCCACCAGCTCTCCGCTCTCGTAATCGATCACGGCGCTCGTCGAGCCCAGGTGGTTGCCGAGCGACAAGAAGATCTGCGGCTCGGGCTCGAGCTGGTCGTCGCCCTCGGGGACCTTCCACTGGATGCGCGCGCCCGAGGCGTACTTCACCAGACGCGACCCTTCGAGGTCGTCGTAGCGCCCGTTCAGGTTGCCTTCGAAGGCGCCGGAGTAGACCGACCGCGGCTGATCGCTGTCGGCCGTGTCTACGAGCTGCACCCCCCGCCGCTCGTACGACCCCGAGACGTAGACGTCCTGCCGGATGTCCGCCATCGCGGACGGATCGGACTTCTGACGCACAACCCGCCGCCCCGACGCGTCGTACACGTACGACATCGTCAAGTCCGCGATCTCGGACGTCCAGTTCGCAGCCTCGTCCCAGCGGTCCGCCTGCACGAGCTGGCCGACGGCATTCCACACGTAGTCGTAGTCCGTCCTCGTGGTCGCGACGTAGTCGTCGTCTCCAGGCTGGCCGTGGTCGGAGCACACCGCTCCGTCCGGACCGTCCGCGAACGAGCAGGCCGAGCACGCCTCGCGGATCGTCTGGTGCACCATCCTACCCATCCCGTCGTACTCCACCCACACACAGGTGGCGGTACCCTCCGCCACGCCCGGGTCGCCCAGGTTGGTGGCGAAATAGATCGCGTCGGGAAGGTGGCAGCCAGCGGGAATCGCCCCGGGCAGACCCTCGGCGGACAGCGCGCTCATGTCGCATCCGCCGCCCTGGTTCAGCTCGTAGCCGTTGACGATAGTCCCGCCCAGCGCGCGACCGAGGTTGTCCGTCGCCGGAGGATCACCCAGCCCGTCCTCCACCCATGAGGTCATCGACCCCTCGGCATCGAACCTCCAGCTCAGCGCCTGCACCCGGTCCGAGACCGGCTGGCCCTGTTCGTCGAGCAGCACGTCGCTGTTGTCCGCAGTGTCGGTCGCGTACGCCCGGTCCTCGCGGATCAGCTGGTAGAGACCGTCGTAGTCCAGCCTGGCGTCCGAAGGAGCGGCCCCGGCCGGCCAGCCGGTCTCGCTGTAGACCGGGCCGCCGTTGAAGCTCGACGGGGCCGTCATCTGGGTATCGAACGCAATCGGGAAACCGGAGCGGTGGTACCCCTCACGGCCGGGAACCAACGCCGGGTTCGACGCCGGGTGAGGCGCAGTCAGATCGTTGATCCGCGGCGAAGAGCTGGGGCCTCTCCCGCGCCAGTCCGCCACGCCGGTCAGCTTGCCCACGCGATCGTACTCGTAGCCGAACGCCAGCAGCGTGGTGTCGGCCGTCGAGCCGCCGTGAAGCTGCTGTACCACCACGTTGTCCGTCTGGTGGTTGACCGGATCGTACCCTGTCCAGGCGACCGTGTCTCCGCCGTCTCCGTACTCCACCCACTCGGTCTGACCGACGATGTTGTTCCGGATCTCGCGCACGATCTGGTGCTTGAACGGCTCGCCCGGGTCGTCGGTCCAGTAGCTGCTCTTGAACGTCCCGTCCGCGTAGTAGTCCGCCGTGGAGCGATGCCCGTCCGGGTCCTCGGCGTAGACGAGCTGCCCGGCGCCGTCCACCAGCGTCTCGAAGTGGTAGAGGCGCGGATCGGGACGCACCATCCTCCAAGTCTCGGAGAACGTGCCGTGGTTGCCGGCCGAAACCGTCACCCCCGCGCGGTCCACGACCGCCACCAGCCTCCCCATGGTCACGGCGTAGCTCGGGTACCCCGGCCAGGTCTCCGGGACGTCGTCGCCCCACAGAGTCGCGTCGTCCGGCACGGCGTCGTAGTAGTACACGGACTCAGGGGTGTCGGATCCCTCGTAGAACTCGGCGATCAGCCGCCCCGCCTTATCGTAGTAGTACTCGGCTACCTGGCCGAGCGGGTTCTCGGTCTCCACGAGCTGTCCCAGGCTGTCGTAGCGGTACTCCCAGCGCCCGGAGTGCAGATCCATGTTGACCCGCATCCGTCCCAGCGAGTCGTAGGCGGCCCGACGAGAGACGCGGTCGGTCGCCGTGGACGGATTCGCGCCCGCGGAGATCTCGAACTCGCTGACGACCACCGGGCCGCCGATATCCCCGTGCTCGGCGGTCACCCAGCGCTCCCTGAGCTCGTTCGTATCCGGATCCCGGTGGCGCACCACCGTCTCGACCGTGCGTCCCAGCCCGTCCACGCGCTGCGAGGAGTAAGTGCCGACGTTGTACGCATCCTCCGTCTCCCCGGGAGGCAGCAGCTCCGCCGGGAGATCGAGATGGTCGTATGAGTATCCGATATCGATTCCATACTCCGCATACGCCCGTGTCCCGTCGGGCGCGATGCTCAGCGTCGGGCGGTTGAACTCGTCGAACACCTGCGTGGAGCAGTTGAGCTCGTCCAGCGACTCCACCTTGGCCACCACGTCGAACGGATCCAACAAGGGAGCTGCGATCGCCCCGCCCTCGCAGGTGCGGTACGCGTTGCCCTTGGAATTGATCGCCGCGGCTCCGTTTATCACCCACGGGTAGGCGGCCTCCTCTCCCAGGTGCTTGTCCCCGGGCGCGACGGCCGCGTACTCCCTGCCGAGCGCGGTTACGAAGGTGAGGATCGTCTCCCAGCGATCCGAACCGCAGACGTCGCGAGAGGTGTTGACCCATGTCTCCAGCATCGACATCGGCATCCCCGCGTCGCCGTAGTGGTAGAACACCTCCTTGCTCGGCGAGGGACACAGCTCTCCGGTCTCCGGATTGGCGCCGTAGGCGCGAACGAAGCGTCCCAGCTCATCGAACTCTACCGCCCCCTCGGAGCCGTCCGCGCTCCTCATGAAAACAACCTGCGCCAGCCCCGCGTCCCAGCGAGCCTTGGAAACGAACGTCCCGACGAGCGAGTCCGGCACGTGGGCGATCTCCTGCCTGATGTAGGCCGAGTAGTGCAGGTCGCCATCGTCCTCGTCGGTGTAGACGTTCCGGGTGTGGCGCTCGCACCCCTCAGGTGCGGGCCCGGTGCACCCGGCGTACTCGTGCGTGACCTGGCCGAAGCCGTTGTACTCCTTGCGCACCGCCTCGAACGGAGCTTCGGCCGTGCCGTCGTAGTCGTGGCGGCTGACAACGCTGTATTCCAGGTCTCCGATGGTGCAAAGGTGGCGCTCGTCGGTCGCCGTGCAGTCGCTAACGTCGTCCGGCACGTAGTGCTTGGTCAGGTCGTTGCAGGGGTGGTCCGAGGTGCACTGGGAGCGGATGCACGACGAATCCGAAGGACCCAGCATGTAGGCTCGCGTGGAGGCGTGGACCCAGGTGACCGGATTGAACGCGGTCTCGAACACCTCGGTGTACTCGTCGCACCTCGCGTGCTCGTACAAATCGTGACCGCCGCCGTAGTCGTGGAATCCGCCGTAGTAGGTACTCACCGGGTAGCCGTGGTCGTCGATCTCGGCGAAGCCGTCCACCCGGTGAAAGCTGCCGAGCGGGGAGGCCGTTACGTAATTGGTCTCGATGGTCGACACCGGCAGGCCGAGATCCGCGACCATACCCGGATCGAATGTCACCGAGGAGATCGACTCGACGACGCCCTCCTGGTCCTGGTTGCCCGTGGCCGGATTGGGGTCGTACTTGTATACAAGCCCCGTATCGGCACTAATGAAATAGACCGATCTGTTGTCCCACGCGTAACCGCTGTCGTTGTCGAATAGCTTGCGAATGCGGACCCTGCTGGCGGTCGCCGATATGACCGTATCCCAGCAGGGAGAGTATACCTCCGAGCGGACGCTCGCGCCGGTCAGCCCCAGAGCCGGGCTGTCCTCGTGGATCGCCAGCTTGCAGGCAACGGTGTTCGGTCCCCACTCGGCCGGCCACGACTCGTTGTCGGGATGCTCCATGCACTCCAGCCTGGCGCCGCGGTGGTACCAGTTGCGGGTGACCGTCGGCGCCTCGCCGCGAGCGATAGACTCGGCCGAGCACATATCCGCCGTTCGCTCGCGGTCCCACGCCTCGGAGTAGCCGAACCCCTTGAACTCGGCCTCGTGCGGATCGTAGTAGGGGTCCCTGTAGACGAACTCCTGCACGTACCTGCCGGCCGGGCCGCCCAGCACGTCGAGGTTGTCGCGGGCGACTATCTTGCGCACCACCGTCATCGGCATCGGCGCCACGGTCCGCCACTCGTCCACAGTGCCCCGGGCGTCCACCATCAGGCGCGTGGTCACGTCGTACTCGATGAGGTTCTCGCCCCCCATGCCGTTGGTCGTGCGCTCGAGGAGCCCGGCCGGCAGGCCGCGGTTCGTGCCCTGGAGGCGGTAGTCCCCGCCCAGGTCGATGTACTTCCAGCCCCCGGCGTCGGCCCATACGATGTCCGTGGTGCCCGAGCCGTTTATGTCGGCCAGCCGCACCTTGCCGTAGGAGCCCGAGTTGGTGTGCGGCGTGTCGTCGATGATGTGGCGCGAGGTGAAGGAGCGGCCGTCCTTGTTCAGCCAGATGTCCACCGCGTCGAATCGGATCTGCACCAGGTCGGAGAGGCCGTCGCCGTTCACGTCGGCGACCAGCACGCCCTCGTTGTCCGGGTTGGAGAACCACGGCGAGCCGGCCATCTCGATTTCTATCCCGTCAACGATCTCGCCGGGAGCGCACACTTCTTCCGTGTCACCCCAGCGGCCCCAGCCCCGACCCGGCCAGTAGGCGATCGAGCCGTTCTTCATGTCGACGATGTCGAGCAGGCCGTCGCCGTTCATGTCGGCGAACTGCAGGTTGCCGTCGTGGAACTGCATGGTGCCGCCCCGGTAGAGCAGGCAGGTGTTGATCGATTCGTTGGCCACCGGATCGCCGGCCTCGTCGATGCGGCCGAACTCCCCTTCGAACCCGGGGAAAGCCGACAGGTTCAAGAAGTGCTCCATCCGCGTGCCCGTAGTCCGCACGACATCGACGAGGTGGTCGTTGTTTATGTCGGCCAGCCTGATGTCCTCGGCGTCCGCTGTGAAGTCGATGGCGTCGTTGAGCGGGATCGATTCGGTCTCGTTCCAGCAGTACTCGGCGCCGTCGCAGACGTCCGACATGCGGTAGAAGTGGTACTGCTCCGCGTAGGGCATGTGGAGCAGATCCGCGTTGCCCGCGCCGTCCATGTCCAGCACGGAGACGTTCATGTTCTCCAGATTGAGCGACCAGCCGGCCGGGTTGTCGACGCGCACCGCCGCTTCGGGATCCAGGTTGCCCAGGCCGTCGTTTAGTATGGCGGCGTGGTCGTTGCCGAAGCCGTTGTAGTCCGGCTTGGTGATGAAAACGTCGGGCAACCCGTCATGGTTGACGTCCATCAGGTCTACGTTGGCATCGTCGGCTGCCACGTCCGGAGAAATGTTCAGCTCCTGCACCAGGCGATTCATCTGGCCGAAACCCGGAATAGGATCACCGCCACCGAGCATGTCCTCGATCACCGAGTACTGGAACTCGATGGGAGGCATGCAGCTTCCCGTGTTGGAGGAGGCGTCGTAGTCCCGACCGCATGTCTGCACCCCGACGAGGCGCGAATGGAACGACACGGTCTGGTCTTCGTATGAAAAGAGGTAGGCGCGCGTTAGAGAACGGTCACCAGAGGTGGGAGAGTATTGATAGGAACGCACCTCGATCCGTTCGAGACGCAGATTGGACTCGACCGCGAAGCCCGCTGCATATGAGACCGTGGCGTCCGGCCGCGGCTCCCAGACGAAACGGACCTCGTGCTGGTAGGAAGCCGGATCTCCGTAGCTCTGGCCGAAGGAGTTCCAGTAGATCGACTGCGGGAACAAGGCTCCCCCGTCCTCGAAGTAGGTGTACTGCACGTCATTACCGCCGAGCCCAAGAGCGCGGCGCACGTCGGCGGTGCGGGAGAGCATCCACTTGTAGGTGCCGTCTGGACCTACGATCTTCTCGGTCTCGTTCTCACCGATGTAGAAATGATTGCCCTGACGATCCTGGACCAACCACGTGTCGCCGGTGACGTCGTAGAAAAAGCGCATGAACGCGCCCTCTGCCCGGGCACGATAGTAGATGATCTCGTGGCCGGTATCGTCCGGATCCCAGCCGTGGGGCCATTGCTCGTCTTCGGGCATCGCCACCGGAACGAGCTCCTGCCCGCCGTTGTACATGAAGCGGTCGGTGTGGTCGTAGCGCGGCAGCCCCTTGTCGCTCTGGCGCGAGATGAACGGCATCTCCATCGACCAACCCCATCCCAGAGGACCGTCCCCTCCACCGGTGCTGTAGCCCAACCCCACCGACGGTTGGAGCCCGCGGCGGCCCGGAGGCAATGTGATCGGAATGGACATCGAACCGCTGCCCGTGTTCATGTTGGGAGTGAACGACTCGCCCATACCCCCGATCGACCCCGAGCCGTCGGGCAGGGCCAGCGACTGGGGGGTGACGCCCGACTTGCCCGAGAAGCCCGAGGGCAGGGACTGGGCCTCGGCGTCCTGGGGCGCCTCGCCCTTCTCCTGGCCGGCGAACTCCACCTCTGGCAGACCGGCCTCGAGCTCGAGGTCCGCGGACAGGTCGTCGGCCTGCGGCGGCTTGGGCGCCTGCTCCCAACTCGTGGGCTGCTCGTCGTCCAGCGACGAGACAGGATGTTCGTCGGGCGATGGTTGAGCTTGCTCGTCCACGGCGGGCGGGCTCTGCTCGGCCCCGGCCCGCGCCGGAACGAAGGTGGCCAGCGAAAGCGCCGCGGCGAGCGCTCCGCAAGAGACACGCCCCGCCGCGTTTCGGGTTGCTCCTGGAAAGCTCTTTTCGTTTGTCAGCCCCATCGACCGCGTCTCCTTCCTGGTGCTTCGTCAAAAAGAAACGCGGTCCGTCACTCGGATCTGGTCCAGTAGTGGTACCCGAGCACGAGCTGGATATCCTCAACGTTCTCCCAGACCAGCTCGGGCGTGTCGTAGATCCTCAGCTCGAAGGAACCCTGCAGCGGCCGCCCCATCAGAGACACCTTCTGGATCTGCGACAGCGCGCTCTGGTGCGCGCCCGAGACCGGGAAGCCGATCACCTGCTCGGCGGCCCAGGCCTTGCCTCCGTTGATGTGGCCGGTGGGAATGCTGAACGGCTTGACGTTGAACTCCTCGTGGTGGTTCCGAACGAAAACGTCTCCGAGCTGCTCGATGTCGTAGCTCACCCAGGGGTTGGCCGCGCAGGTGGACGGCGACTCGGCCTGCGAGCAATCGAGCACGTCCGTACCGACCATGTTCACCGCTACCGTGCGCAGCCGGTAGTTGAAGTTGCCCTGCGCCAGCACGCCGAAATGACCCATCGCCCCGGCCTCGATGGCGTCCATGTCGAGCTTGAAGCGGTAGACCCAGTAGGCGGGTCGATCCTCCGAAGCCGGTACCAGCTCGAACTGGTTCTTGAACAGACCCTGGCGTACCGACGAGGAGACGTAAGGCTCCAGATCCTCGGGCAGCGGGTGCTCGTAGCTGTCCTGCACCTCGATATCGCAGGCCTGGGAGATGTGCTGTCGCAGGTAGGTGTTGCGCCGGTAGGGCTCCAGCTCCGCCACGCAGTACCTGCTCACCTCGTCGGGCAGATCCGCGCACCAGTAATCCGGATGGCAGACGTCGGCCCCGGGACCGCAGGCGGTAGAGTCGCAGTTTATGCAGTGCTCGTAAAATTCATAATAGTCAGTATAGTTCGATTCTTCCCAATTCTTGTCGTAGGCGCAGCATTGCTCCCGCACACCGTTGTAAGTATCCTCGCAGCTCTCGTAGATCCCGGTGGGAGCTCCGTACTGGTCGCAAGGCACTGAACCGACCGTGTTGAGCTGAGCGCCGACAAGGCCCACCTCCACGTTGTCCTCCGCCACGCCCTTGAGCTGGTAGCCGGTGGGACGATCGCTTTTCTCGAGCTGTGCTCCCCACACATAGACAGTGCCCATCTCGGAATGGTCGCCGATCGCGCTGTCATCCGCCGGGAAGATTCTCGCCGAGAGCGTGGTGGCTTGATCCGCCTGGTATGTGACGTGGTATCGAGCCCACTGGGGCCCTACGTAGAGCCACTTCTGGCTTCCGCCGATTCCGGGATCGTGGAGGCGGATCCGCGCCGGCTGCTCGCCCTGAAGGGTGCGCATCCAGACAGAGAAGGAGTACTCGCCCGAAGCCACATCGGTCTCCTGGCGGCGCAGCTGTCTTCGGTCGATGCTGTCGTCGGTGAGGCTGAACACCTCGCCGCGCTTCCCGTCCGGCCCGAAGATGTCAGCCTGCTCCGCCGCGGCCGCGTTCTGGTTGCCGGGGAGCCACACGTCGAAATCGCTGCTCTCGGCCAGCAGGTTCTTGCCCGTGGGACGATACGGTCCGGCGCCGAGCCCCTGCTCGATCTGGGCGCCCCATACACCGAGGGGGCCACATGGCCATTCGTCTGGATCGCCATCCTCGTCCAGGTATTGCACCACCAGCGAGAGGTCATCGATAATCTCGCTTGCTATTCCGCTCACCTGGTAGCGGAACCAGCCGGAAGTCAACGTCAGCAGCTCGGCGCCGATTATCTCCGCATCCCCGAAATCCGCTCCGTCCGCCAGCACGAGCCGCACGTTGTCCAGCTCAGCTGTTTCGTCGTCTATCCGCAACCATATGGATCCAGTGTAGGCACCCGCGTTTTTCTGGCCGACAGAAATCGCAATCTTGCCTGGATTAGGCAGGATACATGTAAATGTTGGGCAGGTTCCGCTTCCGTCAGGAGCAATGTACTCATCCCCAGTAGGTGGGCCAACCATCATCATGTACGGGTGTGACCAGCCACTACCCGTATCGCATCTCTCGCTTGATGTAACGAAATTGCTCGTGGTCTTCCCGCGCAAAACAACAGAGACATCGTCTTCCAAGCTGCCGGTGCTCTCGGAGGAAACGACGTCCCCTACCGTGCTCACGCGGGTCCGGGTCCAGTACGGATATGCATTCACCGTGCGAGCAGCTTCGATGGACACGTTCTCTTCCGCTTGCTGATCATAGCGATCCGTATTGATGGAAATCTCCATCTGCTCGCCGTTCTCGTACTGGCACCCGCGATCCGCAGTGCACCACTCGCACATGTAGAGCTGGGTCACTTCGCCGTACGCGTCCTGCTCCGTGCCGGCAGCCATGCAGACCGGCCTGTCGCCGTCGTCGTCTTCCGGGGTGGGGTCCTGGCAGGTTCCGTAGGGAGAGGGTGCCTCCGCCGTGATCTCGCAGGGGATGCCGCAGCGCCCGATGCTGGGGAAGTACCCCTCTCCGGCGCCGGTGTCGCAGTCCGCCTCGATCTGAGTGGGCGCGGCGCGGACGAACACCGATAGATCCAAGTGATCGCCATCCGACAGCTCCTCGCCCAGATCGGAACGATATATAGTTTGATAAACGTTCCCTGCTTCCGGATCGAGAGAGAAGTACTCCGCTGTGGCGTTCTCCACCTGGTCCGCGAACAGACCGTTCTCGTTGGTGAAATGAGCGAGCAGGGCATCGCTGGGCATCCCGAGCCACTCCGCGTCCGGCTCGAACCAGTCCGCCCCGGAATGGGTCCAAACGGTGGGCTCGATCGGCCAAAGGCCCTCTATGTCCTCGTAACCGTTCAGATCCTGCCTGTCGAGCTCCTCGGTGAAGAACAGCAGGTTCTGAATCGCCGGGCTGCAATCCAGGCCTGTCAGCGCCAGGTGATCGCGCAAGGAGACGACCCCCGTGTCGTCGTCCTCGTGGAACCACCATCCCTCGTCCGGGTTGTTGCCGTAGGACTCCACGTAGTCCTCTAACTTCTGGACATACTTCTCTATCAAGTCCTCCTGCGTGAGGCACTGAGCGACCGGGTTGTCCTCCATGCCGGTGTCGTAGTCGTCGCCCACCAGGTCCTCTATCTCGGTCGAGCTCATTCCGCAGTAGCTCACGTCGGTGCCGTAGATGTCGTCTGCCCAATCCATGGGTACGTCGCCGTAGATGGTAGGCGTCGTTTCGTTTCTCAGGTTTATGCCGAAACGGAACTCGATCGCACGACGCGCCGTCCATGCCGCCAGCCTGGCCCTCGCTAGCTGCTCGTGGTAATGCTCGCGCCGGAAATCGAATCGCTCCTGCCATTCAGCCAGGTTAGAGTAGCTCGACGCCTCGGAGACGCTCTTCTTGTTGACCAGCGAGTTGAACTCCTCAGCCTGCTTCTGCTCCAATCGAGACAGCTCGCTAACCCTTGTCGCAATGCTCCTCAGCAGGTTCGAAATGTCGTACTTGGCGGTTTCAAGATTGCGACCAATTACTATTATCTGATCGATCAGTTTTGCATATTGGGCATCGGCCTGTAGGTATTGCGCCTCTTTCGCAAGAGAGTTCAAGTGGCCACCAGTTTTCCACTTGCCAGTATTCTCTGCATATACATCTGATGATGCACCATTGCAGCTTCCCGGTACGATTTGGCCGTCTTCTATCTCACACCCATATGCTTCGCAGCGACCTATCTTTTTCGCCAACATTTGCTCATGTATTGTAGTTGTAACCTCTTCATTATTAATCACGTTGTACCACTTCTTATTTTCGCAAATCACACCAATAGAGTAATTGTCACATCCAGTAGGGTTGTCATTATTGCCTACATCATACCACTCAGAAGCACAAGGAGCATAAGATTCTTCATACGGATCAATAAAAGCTTCTCCTGAATTGTTGCACTTGACTTGTATCATATCAGCCCTTCCTTTTCTGGGGCTGAAATAACATCTATCATCCGACCAATTGCAAAGATACATCATCTCATCTTTCGCCCACTCTTTCCCGCTAGGCCCCATCCACCAGTAGTTATCTGCGAGCAAATTGCATATCTCCGTGGAATTCGCTGCCAAAACACTATTTTGGGAGATTGTCGCGACTTCGTTACAGCTTTCTATGAATTCGCTCTTTGAGTTCAACCCAACAAAACCGTGCTTGTCTTTGTGAAATTCGAATGCAGAAATCGCCTGGCCGATGTTTTCCCGTGAAAGATTACCTTCGTCTGAGTATCTATATACAGTATCTTCCATGCACTGTAAGGTATGCTGCTCCAAGTCGGACTCATACCTTGCTTCCGCCATCAATGCCGACGCCAAAGATGATGCGATATTCAACTCGCTCGTTGCCACCGATGCCTGTATTGCAGATCTTATGGCATCTACAGCAACTGTCGCATGATCGAACTCCGCCATGTAGCTTGCTACCGCACTTCGCAACTCGTCCAGGTCCACTGCTATCTTTTGCAGCTTGTCGTTGTAGAGACCGTAACCATAATCGCTTTGCAATTCGTTCGTCAGCTGCTGACCGAAGAAGTCATTCTCTTCGCCAGCAGTCGAAGGCGAGGCCTTGACGAAAATCTCCGGCAGGTCGGCGATTTTCTGTCCCATAAGCATCCCTGCTACAATATAGCGGTACTCCACCGCCCAACAGCGAATTCTGAACAGATTCTCCAAAAGGGCGTACTTGTCTTCTTCGCTGTCGACATGAAATGGCTCTGTCACTGTATCGCCTCCTATAATTTCTTCAAATGTAAACTCGAATTGCGAACACACGTTTTGCGTCGCGGTATCCGAAATGTCGGCCTTCATATTACCTGAACCGATTGTAGGTGCATAGGGATTGTTAGCGGCCGGCTGATTAGGAAACGAGTATCCTTGCTGCTCACTACTTCCAGAACCGGTCGCCGGAGACGACCCACCATCGAGCAAATCGTTCCATTCCGTTGATGTCATCGGATCCCAATCGAGCCAATCCGGAACCGCCTCTTGCTGCCACATGCACATATCATCTTGTGCCGCAGCAAGATCTTCGACTGAAACAACGCCTATATCATCTAGGGAAACTGCAAGTCCGCAATTTCTCGTCTCCGCGCAGTGAACTATGCCTTCTCTTCGTGCACTATTGTCATTGGGATCCGTCAGGTATGCGTCCGTTGAGTGGTCGCATCCGTAGTAGCTGGACGCCGTCGACTCTATGAAGGTCGAAAACTCGCTCCCGTGCATATCCGAGGCTGTCTCCGCCAGGTCGGCGAACTCCTCGTTCGTCTGGTCTCCGCAGATTTCTCTGATGTTGGACATGTACGTGTCGAGCGCCGACTGGAAGCCGGCCTCCTCCATCGCGTCGTCGTGCGCCTCGTTGATCATGTCGCTGATCAGCTGCTCCCGCAGCTCGCGCGCCTTCTCGGCCGCGGTTCTCGCCAGATTCAGGTAATGACGGTAGGATTCCTCGTACTGGTTTCCGCTGGTGTCGATCAGCTCGTTGTCTATCGCCGGGACCCAGCTCGGATCCTGACAGTCATCGCCCTGGCTGCCTATCGGGTCGCATATCGAAGCGTTCATGTCGATGGGATCGAAGCTCGTGGCCTGTTGAGCGGCCGCTATCGCCATCCCCTCGAAATTCAACTCGATCGGACCTTTTGTATCGCCGTCATCGATGTCGTTGACGATTACCCCTACCGGTCGCCAAGACGGATCGTCCCAATCGGTTCGCCAAGACGGATCGTCCCAATCGGTGGAACTCAGCATCTCCACCATCCAGAATCTGTGGTTCGCACCGAGATCCATCTGTTCGCCAGCACACTTGTGTTCGCACTCAATCGGGTTGTTGCATCCCTCGCAGCTCAAGAATGACAGCTCCTTCAAGCCTTCCGGGTTGCACTCGAGTTCCGGAGACATAGGATCAACCGGCTGCGGATCAAGCGAATCATAGTATGTATGTAGACATGTCATGTTCTCGAACTGCTCCAGCCCCTCCTCCTCGCCTATCTGGTATACCCGAACGCGGTCGATGAGATCGTCAACGGTTTCTCCCGTTTTGGGGTTGTACAGAGTCACGGTCAACAATCTCTCACCACTGGTCGTTCCATCAATTTCGTATTCCAACCGCCGCTTACCAATAGTACCCGATATGTCTCCGGCCGTCGCCTCGGCGTTGTCCACGGCCACGTCGTCAGAATCGCCGTATCCGTTCACCATCCCCATATTGAAGACAGCATCTTGGATGTCCTTTCTGAGCTTCTGGAACATGGGCACCAGCCCGACCCTGGCGAGCCGTCCCCCGTCCGAGATTTCGGGGAAACCATCAAACGTCTCCATCGCCGAGGACTGGTAGTCCTTGGTGTAGAAAGCCAGCGGCACCTCCACCTTCGGCTCCAACCAGAGACCCGACGAGTCGTCCGGCCCCTTCGTGGCCGCTCCACCACCGTTCTTGTCCCTGTACCTGGGGAACGCCAGCACGTGTGAGTACATGTATCTCACCGCACCGGCCAGATCGTCCTCGCTGATTCGTCGATCCTCGGCCAACTGCTCGAAGTCGGTGTAGAGAACCAGGCCGATATCATCGCGCTTTGCGTTTACAGCGTTCAGAAGCTTGCCCTCGAGATCTGTGATATTCAGTTCTTCTTTTGCTGCATAATAGGCAAAATCAATCTCATGCTCGTCCACGAGCCGAATGGCTCGCCTCAGGGCGGCGGTCATCTGTGGAATCGGTGCATTGCCGTCTGGAAGCAGTGCAACACTGGGAACCGATCCCTCACCATCCACGTCACGTACGCAGCGAGAAAACCAATTACTATCCGGCGACTCAACATAGATATTTCCACTGTCAAAATCCGCAACTCTGGTTTCTTCTACCCGATCCGGAACGCCGCCGTTCTTACCAATCCAATATGAATTGGTGTCCCCTGGAAACATTTCGTTGCAAACCACACTGTCTGTACAGGAGTTACATCCAATTGCACTGTCTGTATCAACGGGATACAAACAGTTTCCAAGCAATCCGTCGTACTCAGAGAGAACAGGAAGCCTGCACCCGTTTCCACTGTTGCGACAAGCCCCTTCTGCTTCCTTCCAGGAAAGCTTTACCGGTTCTCCAACGCATTTTCCGTTCCTCCACTCTCGTCCCAGCGCACACCTCTTCCAGCACAGAGATGTGCCTTCCTGCCGGATCTCGTCTGGAGCGCAGGCGGCGTTGCCGAACAGGTGCTGCAGTGCGGGCCGCCTTCCGTAGTTTTCCGATCGCCACTCGTCTCCCTCCAGCACGCCCTCGCGCGTTCGCTCCTCGGCGTCGGCGAGCTTTATCTTCTTCATCGTGTCAACGATGGACGGCAGCATGTTGTACATCTGCTCGGCCAGTGCCACTCCGCACGAGCGCTCCGGGTCCTCCGCGTAGAACCAGCTGTCCTCTGCGTCTTGGTAGAGAATTTCGCGTTTCCTATCATCCCCGGCGATCGACAACAGGCTGGAAGCGGCATTGTAGTATTGTCGAAAAGCCATCTCGCGAATCTCCTCGCGCTGATCGACAGACTGCAACGGATCAAATACGATTGCATTCGATTCGTCAAGATCGTTTGCGCCTGCATTGTTTGTTTGACCGCATTTACAGGAGAGATCGAATAGAAAATTATCTGTTTGTCCAATGTCCACGAGGAAATCCGGATTCTCCTTCAGCTCGACACCGCCGGTCCCGTTCACGATCTCCATGAACATGTCCGCCATGCAGATGTCCGATCGAAAACTCACATAATCTCCATCGATAGTCCCTGGGAAATATCTCAACTCCGGATGCATTTTCTCGCAGTAGTCCTTCGCGCAGCTGAAAAGGCGCTCGCGCCCCATGTAGCTGCGGAACTGGCCGCCGCCTTCAGTGTCGTGCGCCGTAAAGGAGTACTCGAGCGGCTGAGAGCCGGCCGGTAAGCTCGACGGCAACTCGGACGACTTCTTCTCCTGGGTCGTGCAGCCCATCAAGAAACAGATGAGCACAAAAAGCCCCACGAACGACCGAATGATTCTTTCCCTCTGGTTCATTTCCTTTTCTCCTTACCTTTGTCAGTGAACACAAACGACCCAGGTGTCATATATGTCGTCGTCAGCCCCGCAGGCGTCCCAATATATATAGCCGTCTTGCAAATTCAAAATGGAATGCCCATCCGGACAGGTGTCCGATGTCCATACATAGTATGGGGCCCACGTCCCGAACACGGCCTCACAAGTCGTATTTTGAGCGCAATCATCACACTCCAGCCCCAAAGACGTTTCGTCGCAACTGTCGAAAAGGCTGAGCAACTGGTCCATCGATGGTAAATTGAACCCCTCAGGACACACCGAGGCTGCCTCTGAATAGGTGTACTCGTCCCCGTCGTAGGTGCACTCTCCGTCATTGGCCTCCGGAACCGGCAGCGGGCAGGTCCAGCAGTTGAACGAGTCGGGCTGCGGTTGATAGGCGTCGCTCGGGCACTGGCACATGTCTCCGACACCCTCACACGTCTGGCAGAATGGTCCGGTGTAGTAGCCTCCGCAGGCTCCGCAATCCTGGTTGGGATCGAAGTTGCCAGGACAGATCTCGCAATTGTCCCCCGCCCAGTAGTTGCGGCACTTGCACTCCGCGGTCGTAGCGGTGACTTCTATGCAGTCGGCGTTCTCCGGGCACTCCTCGACAAGCGCCCCCTCCTGTTCGCAAGAATCGAACAGGTGAATGTGGCCGTCGGCACCGCACTGCTGCTTGACGTCTGCCTCACAGCAGTCGGCCGTCGTCGAATCCAGCATCACGCATTCTTCGGCCCCTTCGCATTGATCGACAATGTGGTCGAACTCGTCGCAAGAGTCGTAGGCCCAGGCGTCTCCGTTGAAGCAGCCCTGGTACCAGTCTCCCACGCACAGGCACTCGGCCACCTCGGGCGTCAGCACTACGCACTGCTCCCCGCCCTCGCAGGTGTCGAGAGGGCTCTGGGGCACGTCCGATTCGTCGAGGCACCACACGTCGTCGCCGTAGCAACCGGCGTGCTCGCCGTCCAGACATGGATTCTCGTAAGTAGCGGTGTCCGTGTCCGTGTCGGTGTCGGTGTCTGTATCGGTGTCCGTATCCGTGTCGGTGTCTGTATCCGTGTCGGTGTCTGTATCCGTGTCGGTGTCGGTGTCCGTATCGCCGTCTGTATCCGTGTCGGTATCCGTGTCCGTGTCGGTGTCGGTGTCGGTGTCCGTGTCACCGTCGGAATCGGTGTCGGAGTCGCTGTCCGCGTCGGCATCCGTGTCGCCGCCGTCCGCGGGCTGCGAGTCGTCATCGTCACCGCAGGCCGCCGCGCAAAACAGCGCCAGCAGCAACGCGACCGTTCCCGTATTCAAGCCCTTGGTCCTCATGCTCATCTCCGTTCCGTCCTCACCGACCGACTCGGCGGCCCGGTGGCTCATCTACCCTCCAGCACCCGGATCCCGGTTGCCTGCTCCTGTTCGTCGTCCTCGACCACGGCCAGCGTGGCCCGACCGCAGATATCGATCCCGTGGGCGTAGAGCTGCATGCCCGGCAGATCCCCGGCCAGGCTCGAGCTGACGATCATGGGATCGCCCACCTCGCCCTGTGCGCCGACGACGCGGTAGACCAGCGCGCCCGCTCCCTGGGTCGGATCCTCGTAGAGCAGGTGGTCGCGACCGTCGGAGTCGATCGCCAGGCTCCAGGGAAGCTGCCCGTCTCCGCTCTCGTCCAGGCCGACCTCCCCCACGAACGCCCGCTCCACGAAAGCGCCGTCCTCTATCTCGTCGATCCACAGCCCGTAGTTGTGGTCGAGGTGGACCACTCGCGCCGCGCCACTCGCATCAAGCGCCACGCGCGGGTGCAGCCCCTCCACCGCGTCGATCTCGGACAGGTTGCGATCGGCGAGCACGACCTCGAAGGAGAGCACCTTGCCCAGCACGGCGCTGATCCCCGAAGCGCTCGCGCCCTCCCAGACCTGCGGCGCGTGGCCCGTGTGTGTCGCGGCGCCGCTCTCGCTCCAGCCGTTGATCAGGACGTCGATCGCGCCCGGCGTGGCCCGCGCCAGGTAGACGGGCTGCGATTCGAGCTGGTAACCGAGCGAAAGCCCGACCAGCACCCCGCCCAGCTCGTCGGCGCGCAGCGATATAACGGTCCGATCGCTGGCAAGCGCGCCGAGCGCCTCGTTGCTCAGGAGGCCGTCGAGCTCCGGCCCCGAGAACCCGCCCGCCGGGCTGCGGAACAGCACAGCGGCGGGGCTCCTGGAGAGCACGGCCACGACTCCAGACGAGGTGATCGCCAGCGCGCCGCAGCGGGCCGGAGATCCGGACGGGGTCTCGAGCCGCTCCTCGACGACTGAATCCCAACCGGTCTGGCGGCCGTAGTAGGCGATCGCCGCTCCGCCGATGTCCTCGCCGTAGTAGCAGTAATGCACGGCCCCGTCGTCGGCGACGTGGACGTGCATCTCGTAGATCTCGGCGGTGTGGAGCGGGATCAACGTCGATATGTCCGCGACCGCGCCGCTGCGCTCGCACTTGGCAGGATCGGCGACGCACTCGCCGAGCACGCAGGCCTCGAGCCCGGGGCAGTCCACGTTGGCGTGGCACGGGCCCTCGGGCTTGTCGACACAAGCCGTGATCGGCAGGACGACTCCCAACAGCAAGACGACCTCCTGCCTCGTGAACTTCCGCGAGCAAGCTGCCGGCCACACCGCAATACCCTCTCGGTCCATGCTCAAATCCCCGATTCGACTACCTCGAAATTGATGTCGAAATACTCTTGGTCACTCGTGAGCACCAAAGTCCGGAATCCCTCGCTTGCGTTGGTTTCCACTGCCACGTCGACCACGAGGCACCCCTCGTCGATGTACTCCCAACCCACTACATCCACCCCGCTGTCCTCGGTCACCTCGATAGTGTCTTCCAGAAGGACGCCGCCGTAGACGACCACGGGCAGCAGCACACGGTCTCCTCGCGGGATCTCGATCTCCGCCTCCCAGGCGCCGTGCCCAAATGGAGGGATGCCGACCAATCCCGGAATCAGGCGTCGTCCGTCATCCGCGGTAATAAAAATCTCACCGCTGTGGGCACCGTCGGCGACATCGAAAGTCAGCGTGCCGCTGGTGGCATCATCCGCGAGCCAATCGGCAATGCCTACCCCTTCGGGGCCGTCCATCTCGACGGACTCCAAGCCCGACAGATCCGTTCCTCGTGCAAGCAACTCGACCGACTGCTGGCCCGGCGACTGCGAGATGAGCGACGGTACGGCAACAATATAAGCGGGCTCCAGGATCTCCACCTCGGCGGTGATAGTCTCGAGGAAAGCACCACCCTGGGTGTAAGTCGAGGCCTCGAGCACCACGTAGTCGGACTCGTAGTCAAAGGGCACCCTGACCGGAATCCAAGCCTCGGTGGAGTCGAGCAGGTCGACCTCACCGCTTTCGATCTGATCCTCCCCGTCCGGAATGTACGTGCCGTGAGTCAGCGAGGCGTTCGAGCTCGCGAACCCGATCCAGCCCACTCGACCTCTTTCCAGCCATTGAGACTCGATGGTGGTTTCGAAAGACGCCGGAGACACTATGGTGAAAGGCACCTCGTACCTCGCCAGTCCGTCCGTCACCACGACCGTCGCCTCGGTGGAAGACTGGTCGCGATCTATGCTGTAGCGCACTTCGACAAGTGTCGTGCTGACCACATCTGTCATCTCCACGTGGAAACCATCCGCGCCTTCAACGTGTACAGTGCAAAGCGAATCGAAGCTGGTACCCTCTCCGTGGATCTCCAGGGTCGCCTGCCTGGCTCCGGCCGTGGCCGTGTTGCCTTCCGCCGAGACCGTTCCCGGTCCCGGCTGCTCTTCGAGCACCGAGAGCGTCAACTCCGCCACCTCTCCGTCCAGGTCGAACGTGTAGCGGTGGTCGCCCACGACCGTGTCGGCGGCGCTGGAGACCGTGGCGAACGCCCTGGTGTCGCTGTCGCGCGTGATGGACTCGATCACCAGCCCGCCCTCGCTCTCGATCGGACCGTTCACATCGGCGGTGAAGAACTTTTCCAGGGAGGTGAGCGTAGTCACCACCGCCTCGCCCCTGAGCAGGTAAGGCGGGTCCGCCGCCAGTACCACCGGCAGCTCCTCGACCTTGCCCGGAGAACAGGAGAACAAGAGGCACAGCGGGAGCAGCCGCAGCACGCGCGCTTTCGTCTGTGCTCGGTGCGTCGCCATCACTCGCTCTCCGTCGCGTCGTAGAGAGGCACCGCCGCCTGGCAGGTGCGATCGTTGGCCTGGCCCGGCGTGGGGTCGGCCATCTGCACGAAATCGAGCCGGTTGTCGTTGGTGTCCACCCCGGCGCCCCGGCCCAGGGTGCGCCTCCCGGCCGGCTCTGCCGGGTCGCCCTCGCCGTGGCTCTCTCCCTCGACGGCGCCGATCTGCACCGCGTCGGCGAGCAGGCCGTCGTAGTAGAGCTCCACGGCTGCGGTGCCGGGCGGCAACGCCAGCGTGTCGCTCGTCAGGTCCGAGTCGCTGATCACGAGGTAGCCGAACCCGCTCGTGGTCATGCCGTCAAACGAGACGCAGGGGGCCGTGTCGTCGAGCGGGCCGCCGTCCGCGCCGTAGGTGCAGATCTCGTAGCCTGTCAGGTCGTGCTCGTCAGGGCCGATCAGCTCCACGAACGGATCGATCGACGTTTCCCGATTATCGATCTCGTTGATCACCACCTGCGGCCGCACGTTGAGCGCGTAGAACCCCTCGGGCGAAGGATCGTCCGCGTCCACCGGTTCGCCTTCGACCTGCACGAAGTAGTGGGTGTCGGCCTCGAACGTGGCGAACGCCCGCGGGTCCGCCGTGATCGGCGACTCGTACCAGGTGTGGCAGCTGTCGAGCTCGCTCTCGTCCGCCGCGAGGATCGTGACCACCGTGTCCGCGAGCGAGCCGTCCCAGTCACCCAGGCGACGCGCCACCAGCTCGACCGCCACCGGTCCGCTGTGGAGCGGCGTTGTATCGAAACGGTAGACGTCCACGTCGTCCGCCGTTGATAGCGCGCCGTAGACGACACGCGAGACCGGGCTCGACACCTGCTGGGCAGTGGCCGGGAGGTCGTTGTCCGCCGACGCCTCGGTCTCCACGTCGCCGCCGTGGGACAGTCGGTAGAGGTAGAGCTCGTAGTCGCCGAAGTGGCTCGGCAGCTTGGTGCCCACCTCCACGTACCAGGTGCCGGCCTCGCCGAAGTAATAGACGATGCGGCTGTCGAGGCCCGCGGCGGTCTCGTCGTCCCGATAGGCCACGAAGTGGTCGCCGTCCTCCGTGATCAGGCGCAACACCGGATCGAGGGTCTCCCGGTCGAGGGAGTAGGCGTGGAAGACGAGCACGTCGCCCGCCGCCGCGCTCAGCTCGTAGAAGTCGGCGCGGTTGCCCGCCGACGGATCGAGAGTTCCCGGGTAGGCATCGTACTCAGGCAGGATCCCGGTCGGCGTCGGGCCGAACGGGGCGATGTCGTCGGCCGCGATCGTGAAGCTGCCGCACAGCACCTCGTCCCCGGTGATCACGTGGATCTGGTACTCGCCCGGGGCCGCGAACAGGCCGGCGGTCACGTTGCAGCTGATATGCCACGGGAGCGTGACCGTGCAGACCTCGGTCGGCGCATCCCCCGGGTCGCCCAGCCACACGTGCTCGGGAGCACCGACGAGCTCCACCTCGGTCTCCCCCGAGATCCAGCTCGTTCCATCCCCTTCTAGCGCGAGCTGGGCGTCGAAGCGCCCGATCGAGAGCTCGCCGGGAGACACGACGAAGTCGGCGCAGTCGGCGTCCGTGTCAGTATCCGTGTCCGTATCCGCGTCGGCGTCGGTGTCCGCATCCGCGTCGGTGTCGGTGTCGGTGTCGGCGTCCCCGCCGCTCTCCAGCACCTCGAAGTCGGCGCTGACCAACTCGGGTCCGTAGTCGGTCTGGGACTCGGCAGTGACGGTGCGGATCCCGGGCGCCGCGTCCTGGGAGATCGTGATCCGCAACTCGAACGAAGTGGCCGACGGGATCCCGGTGACGTCGAGCGTCACGCCGCTCGACGGCTCGACGAGCACGAGGGTCGCCGGATCCTGCGTGAAGTGGGTGTAGCTGCCCTCGAGCTGCACGTCCTCCAGCGTCTCGCCCTGGTACCCCGAGCTCGGGGAGATCTCCATCGCGGCCGGGGGCGTCACCTCGATCGACGCCTCGACCACCTCCTCGCCGAATGCAGTCTCGGTCGTCACCACCAGCTGACGGCTCCCGGTCGAGGCGAGCGGATCCACCGTCAGGCAGAAGGTCAGCGACGTCCCGCTGGCGATGACCGGGTCGGCCGCCACCATCCCCTCGGGCGGATCGAGCGCCACCTCGGTGCTCGCGCCGAAGTGCGTCCCGGCGCCGGTGACCGTGGGGTAGCGGTAGGTCCCGGCCTGGATCTCGTCCGGCTCCACGCTCTCGATGCTCGGCGGCGTTCCCGTGTCCACGATCAGAGACCCGGTCGCCACCTCCTCGCCGGTGGTGATCGCGAGCTGGCGCGATCCCAGCGCGGCATCCCCCTTCACCAGCGCGGTGAAGGTCGCCTCGGTCGGACCGTCGGCCGCGAAATCTGACAGCACCAGGCCCTGCGGGTCGTCCTCCTCCACGGTCAGCACCGACGTCCCGTCGAAGTGAGTGTTGGTGCCGGTAACGGCCACGTTGGTCTCGGTCCAGCGCTCCACCACCTGCGGGTCCGTCTCGAAGGTGGGCGGGAGCTGGGAATCTTCCTCGACCGTCAACTTGCCGGTCGCGATCGCGGTCGGCGCGTTCAGCTCCACCTCGCGATCGCCTAGCGGAGCGTCCGCCGCGGCGTCCAGCTCCAGCCAGAAGCGCGTCAGGCTCTCCTTTTGCAGCGAGAGCACGACCAGCCCGTTCTCGGGGGCGATGGACAGCTGCGGCTCTTCGACCGCGATCGGTCCGGACAGGTCCAGCGGGACCGTGCTGGCCTTGCCGCGCTCGATCTCCACCGGGGCGATCTCGAGGTCGCGCTTGTCCTCGTCGTTGCAGGCCGTGGCGGCCAAGACCGCCGCCAGCGGCACAACCGAAGTGACGAAACCGGATCGGACGATGCTCTTCTTGATCATCTCACCTCACCCAAGGCCGCGTTGCCCGTTTTCCCGAGGAAACGAAACGGGTCCGCGTCAAGATTCGTGCCAGCGTCCGAAAAGAGGGCGTGACCGAAAAAATCGTCGACATTACAAATGTTTGCACCGGGCGGTACGAATACCTGGTGTGCCGCTTGTGCCACTCGAAACACCGCATTGCCTGCGGAGTTCACTTCCCCCTCGCCCCCGAGAGCGTCGAATTCCGAACAAGATCGGACTACAAAGCTCTTCATCGCCCCCTCACACGCCAACTCGTCCGAGAGGGTCGAGCCATGCATTGCTCAGGTTATGTCGCCGAATTGCCTCTTTCCTATCAAAGCCAAGACCGACATGCAACCGATTTTTTAGCTGCTTCTAAAAAAAGTTGCTCGAGGTCCGGGCCGTGACCACGGGCGAGCCGCATGTCCGAGTCGAGACCTGGCGCGATTCTATCGTTGGGGCAGGCTCAGTTGATCTCGTCTCCCGCCGCGCCCGGCGCGATGCAGGTCAGCGGCATGTCGTCCAGCTCGGGTCGGCGCCGCGCCGGGCGGTCGCGCTTCTGGCGCGCCTCGTCCAGGGCGCGGCGCGTCTCCAGCCTGTCGCGCAGGGCGCGGGGCAGGTTCGGGCTCTGGAGGGCGTCGTCGACCAGCACCCGCGGCGGGGCGTCCTCGGAGAGC
>JAWOBP010000125.1:0-19774 GCA_046484285.1 Polyangia bacterium | reverse complement strand
GACGCGGACACGGATGCCGACACCGACACCGACACCGACGCGGACACCGACACCGACACCGACGCGGACACCGACGCAGACACCGACGCGGACACCGACACGGACACCGACACGGATGCCTGCGCCCACGGCGTATGCGAGACGGGAGAGGCCCTGGAGTACGGATGCAACGACTGCGTGGCCGACATCTGCGACGAGGACGGGTTCTGCTGCAACAGCGGCGAGGGCTGGTGGGACTACTACTGCGCCGAAGCGGTTCACGACGCGTGCGGCATCGACTGCGCCGCCGGTCTGGTCGAGTGCGCGACTCAGTACACCGACGGCGATATCGACGGATACGCCGACTGCGGCCAGTCGGACGCGCTTTGCACCATCGCTTACAACAGCACGCAGAACACCTGCGCCGAGCTCTGCGAGCAGGCCGGCGGGGAGTGCGTCGACGCGTACAACAACCAGTGGGACGCCTGCTCGATCGACTGGGATCAACCAATCAGCTGCGACTACGACAGCTTCACCACCGCGGTGTGCATCTGCTCGCGCGGCTGCGGCCTCTCGGCGCCGTGCGGCGCGGGTCAGACCTGTGTGGACGGCGAGTGCATCTGAGCCGGGCTCCGGCCCGGATCGATCCCTCCGGGCTCGTCAGAGATCGGGGAGCAGCTTGCTGGCGCGCTCCGAGGCCGCCTCGAGTATCGGCGCGGCGGCCTCGCGCGTGAACCCCAGCTTGTCCATCACGCGATCGAGCAGCTCGACCTCTTTTTCGGACTGCTCGCCGTCGAGGTAGCTGAGCAGCACGGCGTGCTGGAGGGTCAGCTCCAGGTCGCTGACGCTGAGCGTGGTGACGTCGACGTCGTCCAACGAGCGGGGAGATCGAGCCCAGTCCCGTATCTCTTCGGCCTCTCGTTGATCGGCGCCGAACGCGTCGAGCAGGGCCTCGACGACCTCCAGCTCCTCCTCGTCGACTCGGCCGTCCGACCAGGCCATCGCAATCAGCAGGTGCAAAATGGTTTTTTTCTCTTCGGACAGCATCGCAGCTTTCCTTTCTGCGAGTGTTGGACGAACTTACCCGAACGAAACGAAGTTAGGTGATCTGGGACAAGGGGGCAAGTCGTACCGCGCGCTGGTCCGTTCCAGACCGTTCAGTCCGGCCAGGCTCGTGAAAGCCGGGTCGTTCGATATGGCGAGAGTTGTCTCGAATATCGAGCGCTCCGAGCTGTGTTACGAAGAGTCTTCGATGCGAAGCGCGCCTACCGGCTGTCGTCCTCTGCTTGCTGAATGGTCAGCAGCTCCGCCGTCTTCAGGGCGTCGCGGACGGGAAATCTTCGAGCCAGCCCAAAGAAGCGCTTTTCGAACGCGGCTCTGGCGGCGTAAAAGGCCTTTCCTCCGCCCAGGTCGACCGCAATCTGGCGGCCGGACTCCGTCAGCGGCCAGTAGCTCCCGATGTAGTTGCTGGCCCCGGCCTCCAGGTCGAAAACGAGCGTGCCGCGCTCTGCTTCCAGCGGGCGATCGAGCTGCTCGGCGCGCATCACGCCGGGCACCGCGTAGCGCCCCGGCTCGAGAAAAGTTGCATACGTACCGGTGCCGCTTTTCAACGCGACCTCGGCAACCGGCACGGCGCGACCCGCGGCGACCCGCTCCGCCTCGCAGATGAGCAGCTTCGAGGCCCGCATGCCCTCCACCGAAGCCCGCGCGAACGCCACGGTCTGACCCGGCTCCGCTCGGTCGCCGGGCCGCACCCCCCGCGCCGTGCAGCACAGCGCCAGCGCAGCCGCGATCAGAATCGTTGTTTTCGCCGACAGATGCGCGTTCATCTCACGCCTCCATCGGAATCGATCGAAACGGCGCGCACGCGGCCCCTCGTGGCATCGCCGAGCGCTGCGTCGAGTTCGGCGGCGCGCTCCGCGTCCAGCTCCACGTCCAGCGCGACGCCGCTTTGACCGTAGCTCTCGCCGAGCTTGATCGCGCCGACGCGCTCCAGCACGGTGTGCACCGCTCCGATCTCGGCGAACGGCACCTCCAGCCTCGAGCGCGCGCGAGGGCGGACCTCCAGCTTCTCGGCGCCGCGCAGGCACTCCGCGGCCGCGCCGCCGTAGGCCCGCGCCAGGCCCCCGGTCCCCAGCTTGGTCCCCCCGAAGAAGCGCGTGACCAGCACCGCCACGCGGTCCAGGCCGGCCGACTCGATCGCGCCGTGGATCGGCCGCCCCGCGGTGCCTCCCGGCTCTCCGTCGTCGGAGAAGCGGTACGCGTCGCCGATCCGGTACGCCCAGCAGTTGTGCGTGGCGCTCGGATCGGCGGCGCGCTCCAGCCACTCGCCGGCCTCCTCGACCGCGTCCGCGCGGCGGGCCCGCGCCACGAAACGGCTGCGCTTGATCTCGGTCTCGACGCCGTGCTCCCGGGCCAGCGTGGTGATCGGACGCTCGACCACGACTCAGACCTCCCCGGCGCCACGGCCGCCGTAGAAGCTGGCGAAGGCCCGCAGGTAGCTCCAGCCGGAAACGAGACTGACGGTTGTCCCGACTCCGATCGCGAACGTGGCGACCCAGACCAGAACCTGGCCCGGGTGCAGCCCGGCCAGGCACCATGACCCCGGAATCACACCCGGGTCGAGCAGAATCGCGCCGAAAAACAGCGGGAAAAAAGCCCATTGAAAGAGGCTCGACTTGATCTTGCCCAGCGCCGAGGAGGGCAGCTTTCCTCCGCGCGCGGTCATGTAGCCGCGCATCGCGGTGACGGTCAGCTCGCGAAACAGGTAGAGCAGCAGCCAGCCGAGCCAGAGCTGTCCGATCACCACTCCGATGATCAGGCAGAACGACTCGAAGATCAGATCGCCGAGCTGATCGATCACCGCGCCCAGCTCGGTCTCCTGGTTCAGCTTGCGCGCCAGCACGCCGTCGAACAGATCGCTGATCCCGCCCAGGGTGCCGGTCGCCAGCGCGATCGCCTTCCAGCCGAACCCCAGCCAGAAGACGGCCAGCAGCGGCGCAGAGAGCAGCCTGAACAGCGACAGTGCGTTGGGAACGGTCAACAGGTGGGAGAAGAACCTGCGCAACTTCTACTCCACGCAGCGCTGAGGAAGCGGCTCGTCCGAACCTTCGTTCTCGAAAGAATCGCAGCCTGGGATCAGCTCCCCGCGCTCGGCGCCGAGCACCGGGTCGTTCTCCGGCTCGGGGCGCAGGTCGGCAACGTACGCCGCCACGGTCACGGTGCAGGTCATCGCCCCGAAGCCTCCGTCCCGGGGCGTCTCGTCCGGGACGTAGGTCACGTGCCCGCCCAGCTCGCAGGCGGCCTCGGTCAGCCAGCCCCGGCACGGCGGATCGCGGTAGTCCTGGCAGTTCTCCAGGGAGACCACCCCCACGTCGCGGTAGGGGCGCTGCGGCACCTCGCCCGGTTCCAGCACCTCGATCCCGCAGCTCTCGCCCCGCGACGGAACGGGCGGGCCGATCCGCGAGATCACAGCCGGCGAGCAGCCCGCGGCCAGCAGCGCCAGCGCGGCCAGCAGCGCCGCGACGATCGTCACGCGCCTGGCGAATCGCGCTACGCTCACCGCTTCTTCCCCCTGCCGCCGCTCTGCCCGCCCCGTTCCCGCTCGGCCCTGCGCTTGCGCGCCGCCAGGGTGCGGCGCAGCACTGCGGCAACCTGCTCCCTGTTCTGCTGGCGGCCGCGGGCGATCGCCAGCGCGTCGGGCGGCACGTCGCGGGTCACCGTCGATCCCGAGGCGACGTAGGCGCCCTTTCCGACCGTGACCGGGGCCACCAGCTGACTGTCCGAGCCGATGAAAACGCCGTCTTCCAGCACGGTCTTGTGCTTGGAGAATCCGTCGTAGTTGCAGAAGATCGTCCCCGCTCCCACGTTGACGCCCTCGCCGATCTCGCCGTCTCCCAGGTAGGCGAGGTGGTTGGCCTTGGAGCCCGCGCCGATCACGGTCTTCTTGACCTCGACGAAGTTTCCCACCTTGGCCTCGGAGCGCAGCACGGCGCCGGGCCTGAGCCGCGCCAGCGGCCCGACCTGGGCGCCCGGTCCCACCTCGGCCCCGTCCAGCACCGAGTAGGCCAGCAACGAGGCGCCGTCGGCGACCCGGCTCCCGGAGACGACGCAGCCGGTCTCGACGCGGCAGCAAGCTCCGATCCGGGTCGCGCCCAGCAGGCGGACGCCGGGCTCGATCTCGGTATCGCGCCCGACCTTGGCGTCCAAATCGATCCAGACGGACTCCGGGTGGCGCAGGGTCACCCCGCCGCGCATCAGCTCCTCCTTCTTGCGCGCCAGCACCTCCCGCTCGACGCGCGCCAGCTCGACGCGGTCGTTGACGCCCGCCACCTCGCTCTCGTCGGCCTCGACCACCGGCACGCGGCTCCCCCGGGCGGCGAGCTCGACCAAATCCGTGAGGTACAGCTCGCCCTGCTCGTTGTCGGCGCGCAGGCGGCGCGCGGAGCGGCGCAAGAAACCGATATCGACCAGGTAGATCCCGGCGTTGACCTCGCCGATCGCCCGCTGGGCGCGGCTGCAGTCGCGGTGCTCGCGCACGGCCACCGCGCCGCGTCCCTCTCGGATCACGCGACCGTACCCCGACGGATCGGTGGGTCTGAAGCCGACCATCGCCAGCGGTCCACCGGCGCGGCGATAGGCGCGGCGCAACCGCGAGATCGTCTCGCGGCGGAGCAGCGGCACGTCCCCGGACAGGATCAACACCGCTTTTTGAAAACCCCGCAGCGCCGGCAGGGCCGCCATCACCGCGTGGCCCGTGCCGAGCTGCTCTTTCTGCACCGCAAGCGAGACCTCCTCGCCGCCGGGCAGCCCTGCCACGACGCGCTCCACCTCATCCCGTCCGTGACCGACGACGGCGACGATCCGCTCGCAGCCGAGGCGCCGGGCCAGAGCCAGCGGAAAGGCAATCAGCGGTCTGCCGCCGATCGTGTGCAGCACCTTGGGCGTGGCGGAGCGCATTCGCTTTCCCTGGCCGGCGGCCAGCACGATCGCGGCGATCTCGCTCATCATCGCACCTCCTCGCGACGCGCATGATACTGCGATCCGACGCTGTTGACGACCCGGGAGAACACCTGCCCGTGCCGGCCGAGCCTCAGAAAACGAAAGCCAGGTGCAGATCGAGATCGAGGTGGATCGGAAGCTCGCCCTCGTCGCTGATCCGTCCGTGCTCCAGGTCCAGAAACTCCTCGTCGGCCCCCTCCACGTCCCTGCACCTCTTGCCCTCGTCGGCCTCGCCGCCAGCGCTCAACCCCGAGATCTCCAGCTCGCGGCACGCCTTGGACCAGAACGGCACCAGCAGCTCCAGCTGGATTCCCAGCGCCACGTTCCTGGTGATGAAGAAGTTGATCCCCGCGTGCGGCGCCAGCGCGAAGCCGTCCAGCGACAGCGTGTTGTGCATCTGGGTACTCTCTCCGCAGAGATCTATGCCCATGTAGGTCGTGCAGTCCTCGCCCGCCGTTTTGGGCTCCACCTGCTCGGTGAAGAACAGCCGCATCCAGCCCAGGTCGAGCCCCAGATACGGATCGAACCAGGAGCGGTTCAGAAAGTGGCCGCGCGCTCCTCCGAAGACGCCGAGCCACAGCAGCGCTCGATCGGTGTGCGCGATGCTCTGCACGTCCGTGCTGCTCGGCAGGTTGTGCCCGGACACCGCGCCCGAGACCGAGAGCGCCAGGTGCGAGAGGATGCGGTAGCCCAGGCGCAGGCGTCCTCCGTAGCCGGTCCCGGTGCCGTGGCAGAGCGTGTCGCCGTAGCACCAGGAAAACAAGAAGCTCAGATCGCCGAAGAAGCCCTCGTGGTCCGCGTCGTGCCATTCGTCTTCGTCGTGCTGGTCCATCTGGCGCGGCTGCGGGCCGACGACCTCCTCCTCGACCTCGGGACCTGGCCTGTCGGCGGGTGGGCCCTGCCGTGTCTCCACGGTGGGCGGCGGCTCGCCGAGCGCTTCTCGCAGCGCCGCTCGCACCGCGCGCCGCAGGTCGCCGCGCCGCAACCGCCCCGGCCGCGAGGTCTCGATCCGCGCGTCGAAAGGTCCGGGCCGGGGCGCGTCCGCGCCGGCGGAGAAGAGCCGCAGCACCCGCTCCCCCGAGGGCGCGACTCCCACCCGGGCCAGCACGACCAGCTCGGCATCCAGCTCCTCGGCGAGATCGCTCAGCTTCTCGCGCCGCGTGTCCGCGGAGCCGACGCGCCCCACCCCCGCGCGCACCCGGCGTTGCATCACCAGCCTGTAACGGTAGTCGCGCAGGCGCAGGCGCAGCTCCGAGGTGACGGCCCGCAGGGCGGGCTCGGCCAACGCGCCCTCGCTGGGGACCACCGCCGCCCGGCGAACCGGCCGGTCCTGGTCGGCGCGGGCCAGCGCCGCGGCCGCCGCCAGGCACACGAGAGCCGCGAGCGAAGCGATCTGGGCGCAGAGCCTCATCCGCTAGCGGGGAACATCGAGCTTGAGCTGTCCGGGCAGGTTGTCCTGGTAGCGCTCCAGCACCATGTCGATACCCTCGCGGATGTAGACAGCCACCGGGACCTTGGTGCGCTTGCTCAGCTCCTTGAGCTTTTGCTCCTGCTTCTCTGTTATATAGATCGTGGTGGATATTTTTTTCCTGGCCATCGGTTCAACCCCAAACAGCTTTGACCATATCATACAATACATTCGAGCATCATCCCAGAGGGCAGGTGCCGCTTGTAGCCGAACCACTTGGTGACCTTCTCCCAGGCAGTGCCGTCCTTGCGCGTGCCCTTGCAGGGCGTGGCCGAATCCGGCAAGGGACGGCAAGGCGGCCAGGCTATCGGCGCGGCAGGTACTCGCGGTAGCGCGCGGCCGCTGGCATATCGAGAACACAGGCTTCCCTTGGATTCACTTCCTCCCCGTGGGACCCTGGTTGACTCGCCGGCCGGAGCCGTGCACTACGGGCTGCGCGGCATGGCCGGCACCAGGCGAGCCCGCTTCGGCCCCGGGGAGGTGGCCACTCTATTTACAACTCGCTGCTCGCCGTGAAATCCAGCGGCGAAGTGCGCCCTTCGGAATCCGGGGCTCCATGCCCATGGCCGGGAGCCAGTCTGCTTCGCGCCAGGTGCGGAACCTCTGGGCCGTCGCTATTCACATCAAAAGCGTTTTTGTAGTACAATGAAAAAGACGCGGTTCGTGGGACCGCTGGAGGTGTTTTTGTGCGTTTAAAAATAGTCGCTTCGCTGTTCTCGATTCTCCTGATCTCGCTGGTCTGCGGCGAGGCACCGGCTCTGGAGATCGGTCCTCCCGCGCTTCCGAGCTGGGAGTCAGACGCGCAGGTCAAGCTGGGCTGGGTCTTCGACGACCCGCAAAACCCGCAGACCGCGATCACAGAGCCCGACTGGAATCTGGCGGTCGGCACTCCGCCCCTTTGGGACTACGACGCCGGCCGGGTGGCCTTCACCTACCCGGCGCAGTGGCACATCGAGATTCCCCACGAGGTCAATTCCGATCAGATGCAGCGCTTCTGGTTCTCTTTCGTCTACGAATTCGAACCCACTCCGCCCGGCAACCCCAGCCTGTACTCCAGCGTCGTTCCGCTGCCGTCCCAGTCCACCCAGGGCTTCTCGTTCGTCGACGAGTGGTTCACCTCGAGCGGCGACCCCACCACGGACTACCAGCAGGCCGAGTACGGCCGCTGGACCGCGCAGCTCGCGATGTACCCCAGCCCCGACTCGGTCGAGCTGTTCCTCGGCACGGAGCCGTCGCTGTCGATGGATGTCTACGAGGTATACGTGATCGGCACCACCTACGAGTGCGTGGACGACTCGGTCTGCACCGGCGACGATCCCTGCCTGGGAGACCAGTTCTGCGATACCGAAGGACTCTACGGTCCGCGCTACACCTGCCAGTACGATCCATCCACCGCAGTGGCCTGTGATCACTCCAACGACACCGAGTGCACCAAGAACCTGTGCGATCCCGACACCCTCGATTGCACGATGACCGACCTGGACCAGGGCACCGAGTGCGACGACGGGGACGCCTGCACCTACGACGATGTCTGCGACGGAGCGGGCACCTGCGCCGGGACCTCCTATTTCTGCAACCCGGCCGAGTGCGAGGCGTCCTCGGTGTGCGACGGCGAGGGAGGCTGCTATCCGATCTACGAGCCGCCCGGCACCGAGTGCGACGACGGGGTGGACTGGACCTACGACGACTCGTGCAACATGGGCGTCTGCGCCGGGGTCGAGGAGGGTTCCTGCGGCACCCCGGTCGAGGTGGACGGCATACCCTACGAGCACACCACCACCACGGTCGGTCGCCCCAGCCACGTAACGAGCTACGGAGAGGGCTGCGGCGAGATGGACGCCGGCTTTACGGAGCTCGGCCAGGGCGACGTCGTCTACGAGCTGGAGATGCAGGCCGGCCAGAGCGTCACGATCACTCTCGAGCCGGGCGCCGGAGTCGACGGGACGCTTGCCGTGGTGTCGGCCTGCGCCGACGGGGAGGACTGCCTGGCCTGGGCCGACGAAGGGGGCGCCGGCGAAGACGAGGAAGTCGAGCTGACCGCCGAGGAGGACGGCACGGTCTACATCATCGTGGAAGGCGGCGACGACCCGGGCGAGCACACGCTGTTGATCACAACGAACGCGGTCGACACCGACAGCGGCACCGACGCCGACGCCGACGCGGACAGCGACGCGGACAGCGATGCCGATTCCGACACCGATCACGACGTGGATACCGACACGTCCACCTCGACCGACGGCGACATCGAAAAGAGCGGCTCCGGGGGCGGCTCCAAGTCCTGCGGCTGCCGCACACCCGGTCTCGAGGCGCGAGCGGGCGACGGGCCGCTGAGCGTGCTCTTGCACCTCTTGTGGGGAGGCAGCGATGCTTGACTGGCGCTTGACGATCATCGCGTTGCTGGCGACGCTCGCCACCGCCTCCGCCTGCGCCACGGCAAGCGTGGAAGGCGACGACGACGGATCCTCCGATACCGATACGGACGCCGACACGGACGCCGACAGCGACAGCGACACCGATTCCGACGCCGACACCGACACAGACACGGACACGGACACCGACACCGGCAGCGGCCAGGAGGAGTGTCCTTTCAACTGCCTGTCCTCCTCTTCTTGCGACTACCTCGGCGGAGAGGTCCACGAGGAGTACAGCTGCCCGGATCCGGACGTCTGCTGCGAGGTGGGCGGCGACGCGGACACGGACACCGATTCCGACACCGACACCGATACGGACACCGACGCCGATTCCGATACGGACACCGACGCCGATTCCGATACGGACACCGACACCGACGCCGACACCGACACCAGTTCGCTGGCCTGCCCCTACGACTGCATCACCGAGGCGCTCTGCTCGCTCTCCGGCGGCCAGGTGGAGCCGCTCTACGAGTGCCCGGGCGACGACGTCTGCTGCAACCTCGATTCCGACACCGACACCAATGTCCAGGAGTGCGTCTCGGGTCCGTGCTGCGAGGACGGTCTCCTGCTGGGCACGGATCACGTCTGCGACAGCTGGGTCGAGCAGGGATGCAGCGCCGACGAGTGCGGCGCCGACGCCCGCGAGCGCTCGGTGGATCGGATGTGCTCGGGAACCTCGAGCGATTGCACCGGAGCGGAACAGCCGGGCGAATGGAGCCTGCTCGAGGACTGCGACCCCGACCAGATCTGCAATCTCGACGGTGACGGCTACGCCCAGTGCGTCAGCTGCGGATACGGCTGCAGCGCCGGCGAGTGCGCCTGGGCGGACTGGGTGCCGATCACCGGAGGAATGTTCCAGATGGGCGGCAGCGACGGGGGAACGGACGAGATGCCGGTGCACAACGTGACTGTGGACTCGTTCGAAATCGGGCGCAGCGAGGTGACGGTCCTGGATTACCAGCACTGCCTGGATCTGGGCGGCTGCGCCACGGCTCCGGGCAGCGGCGAGGGCTGCAATTGGGCCGAGCCCGGACGCGAGTACTACCCGGTCAACTGCGTGGACTGGGACCAGGCCCGCGCTTTCTGCCAGTGGGCGGGCGGAGACCTGCCGACCGAGGCGCAGTGGGAGTTCGCGGCTCGCGGCGCGAGCCAGGCCGGCGCATACCCCTGGGGAGACTCCCCGGAGCCGAGCTGCGACACCGTCGTGATGAGCGAAGGCGGCGACGGCTGCGGGATGGATCACACCTGGTCGATCTGCTCGATAGCCGAGGGCGACACGCCCCAGGGTGTCTGCGACATGGCGGGAAACGTCTGGGAGTGGAACTTGGACTGGTATCACTCCAACTACTCCGGTGCTCCGAGCGACGGGTCGGCCTGGCTCGATCCCGCCGGCACCTCGCGCGTCACCCGCGGAGGCAGCTACAGGGATCACGGCTACTACATGCGCGCCTCGGCCCGCAGCGGAGCGCTGCCCTCTTTCAGCGACTCGTTTCTCGGTTTCCGCTGCGTGCGGTGATCACCGCGCCAAAGCGCGAGCCGTCTACTGGCACTCGTAGTCGAGCTCGGCACGGTGCCCGGCCAGCACCAGCGCGGGCTCGAACTCGTTTGTCTCCTGTCCGGGAAGCTCGCAGGTCAGCGGAGCGGGGGGCGCCACGCTCGCCGTGATCTCGTCGCCGGGCGGCACGTTGACGAACATGACCAGCTCCTCGCCGGGCGGCACGGTGTTGCCCTCGATCGCGGTCATTCCGTCGAGCACGAGCGCCTCGGCTCCCGGGGCGTTCTGCAAGGTGACCTCGGCGCCTTCCACCGCGTTGACGAAAAGCATGCCCGCCTCGGGATCGATCTCGGTCACGGGTGCGAGAATCGACTGCACCAGTGAATCGGGCAGCAGCTGAAGCTCGATCAGCTTGTCGGTCAATTCCAGCCGCACCGTTTTGATCTCTCCCCAGTGGTCCGAGTCGGGCGGATTGGCGACCACGTAGAGCACCTCGTGGTGCGGGACGTCCGAGAATTCGAACGCGCCGTCCGGCCCGGTCACGACCGGGTCGATTTCGGGATGCCCTTGGATCTCCACGGTCGCGTTCTCTATCGCCAGCGGGCCGCCGTCGGGCTGTTCGATCGTCAGCTCCACGACCGTGCCCGAAAGGTTCACCACCAGCGGCTCGCAGGCGGCGTAGTCCTCCAGATCGACGTCGCGGCCCGGCGACAGCTCGGCGCAGGGCAGCAGCGAGCTGGCCTCGCAGTGGGAGACGAGCTCGACGTCGAAGCAGCTCGGCCGCGCCAGCGAGACTCCGGCGGCCAGCGAGCTGGCATCGTAGCCCGCGCGGTCCACAACCCGGCCTTCACCGTCTCTGACCACGATCAACCCGGTCTCGCTTCCGAGACCCAGCGAGCCTTCGCTGGCCGTCGACGCGCAGGACTGACCGACGTCGGCCAGCGCGATCTCTCCCCCGCCGAAGACCACCGCCGCGGCACCGGGAGCGAGGAACAACCACGGATCGAATTCGTGCAGCAGCGAGCCCTGTCCGTCCTCCAGCACCCAGCCGTCCAGCTGGAGGATCTGTTCGGTCGTGTTGACCAGCTCCACGAATTCGTCTCCGTCGTCGATCGCCAGATCGCCGTTCAAATCTGCGGCCGGCTCGGGATGGACCTCGGTGATCGCCAGGTTGGGAACGCAGTGCACAGCCGCGGCGCTGACGTGGTCGTCGATCACCAGAACCGGCCGCGAGTCGTCCCAGACTCCCGGCCGCCCCAGGGTGTCGCAGTCGTGAGCCGTGGGCGGCGGCGGACCCTCGGCGCTGAGCGCCACCTCGACGAAGCCGCGGCCGTTGTGCTCGTCGGGGATGTTGAAAGTGACGCGCCGTCCGTCGCCCAGATCCACCGCGTCCCCGATCGGGCCCCAGCGCTGGACCTGGACCGGGGCGTCCGGCCGCGCGGTCAGGATCACGATCCCGGTTAGCGGCTCGATCGAGACGCCGCCGTCCGCCGCGATCGCCTCCAGGTGCTCGCGCTCGACCAGCTCCAGATCGCGCTCGGAGAGCCCGGGCGGCAGCGCGGTCGAGGTAACCGCGCCGTAGTAGGTCTCGTCTCCGTCCGCGACGATGTGGCTGATCGAGTCGGCAGGCAGATCGGACAGCTGGTAGACGCCGTCCTGCTCGCCGTCGTCGGCGGTCTCCGTCTCCGGCTCGCCCTCGGGCCAGCCGAACTCCGAGTAGCGAAAGACGCGCACGCCGTTGAGCGGCGTCTCGCTCGGCTCGGCGGTATCGCTCTCGTAGATCAGCCCCAGCGCGCGCCCGCGCAGATCGGCGCCGGTATCCGAGTCCGAGTCGGTGTCGGTATCCGAGTCCGAGTCGGTGTCCGAGTCGCTCGAGGCGTCCGGTCCACCGTCGTCGCCCTCGCCGCCGCCGCATCCCCACGCGGCGAACAGCAGCAGCGCCGGGGCGACAGCTGCGATGATTTTGCCTTTCATTTCCCAGTCCTTTCCGCTGTCCACGAATTCGATTCGAATTCGTCCTGGGAGGATTCCTTTTGCTCCTCGGTCGCGGGCAGAACGACGGTGAAGATGCTGCCCTGGCCCATCTGGCTGCGAACCTCTATCTCGCCGCCGGCGTCCCGCACGATCCGCTGGCAGACCGAAAGGCCCAGCCCGGAGCCCTTGGATTTCGTGGTGAAGAACGGAATGAAGATGTTTTGCAGAATCTCCGGTGGAATCCCCGGTCCGTTGTCCGCGAACCTGACCTCGACGAAACGGCTCCTGTCGCGTTCGCCTCCGGTGTCGCGCCCGCGCCGTATCGAGTGCATCTTGGTCGAGACGGAGAGGCGGGGCTGCTCGCTTTCCTCCGTGGCCTGGGCTCCGTTGATCAGCAGGTTGAGGAAGACCTGGTGCAGGTGCTCGCCGTAGACCATCACCGGCGCCAGGTCCTCGGCCAGCTCGACCACCAGGTCGACCCGCTTGGCGCGCCCCGTCTCGAAGACCTGGAGAGTGCGCCGCAGCACCTCGTTGACGTCCTGGCGCCGCGGATCCCCGGAAGAAGGTCGCGCGTAGGACAAAAAATCGCTGACCACGCGATTGAGCCGATCGACCTCCTCGACGATCACGGCGAGGAACTCCCGATCGCCGCTGTCCCTCTCCTGGTCTTCGTCCGAGCTCTTCCGCCCGGGCGCCACCTCCTCGATGAACTGCGCTGCCGCCTTGATCGATCCCAGCGGATTACGAATCTCGTGAGCCAGCCCGGCCGACATCTGGCCCAGCACGGCGAGGCGATCGCGCTCCTTCATCTGCTGGTAGAGCTGGGAGTTCTCGACCGTGATCGCGACCTGCCCGGCGAGGCCGGCCAGCATCGTGACCTCCTCCGGCGAAAAAGCGTCGCGGAGCCGCTCGTCGCGCACAACCAGCAGACCCAGGATCTGCTCCTCGCCCTC
Organism: Polyangia bacterium; assembly: GCA_046484285.1. GTDB lineage: Bacteria > Myxococcota_A > Polyangia > JAAYKL01 > JAAYKL01 > CAZHCG01. The sequence continues at coordinate 6,490 of JAWOBP010000125.1, read as the reverse complement.
CACAGGCAGCAGCACGTCGGCGTTCATTCCCTCGAGCAGCTCCTGCGCCTCGCCGGCCAGCAGCAGACGATCGCTCTGGTCGGACTGCAGCAGGCGCTGGCGCTCCTCGGCGAGTCGGGCCGCTGAGATCGCCCCGCCCGCCGTGAAAGGCAGCAGTTGGCGGCGGACCGCGACGGCCTCCACCCGCTGCAGAGACGGCTCCGGTCCGAAACCGGAGCGCAGGTCGTAGCCGCGGCTGTTGGGATCGATCAGGTACAGCGCCGCGTGGGTGAAGCGGCGCGTCTCCTCGAGGCCGGTGACCAGAACCTCGATCATCGCGTCGATTCCGATCAGGTGTCCCAGGCGCCGCCTCAGGTCGACGAGCCGGTTCTCCATCTCGCGGCGCTCGCCGAAGAAGAAATCCGATATCTTGCGCTCGACCAGATCGCGCAGCGGATCGAACAGCAAGAGGATCACCAGCGAGGCGAGAAAGGCGTTGATCGCGAAGCCGCGTCCGGCCCAGAGCACCAGGGCGGTGTAGATCCCGGCCAGCGCGGCTCCCATCAAGGTCAGCACGGCCAGCCGGCCCAGCATCTCGTAGAGATCGAGGACGCGGTAACGCACGATCGTCTGGGAGATGAAGTAGAGGTAGAGAAGGGTCATCGCCAGGCCGACCGGCGGAAGATCCAGGTGAAAGGCGTGGGCCAGCCGCTCGGCGACCTGCAGGGTCAGGGTCGCCAGCCCGCCGTAGAACAGGTAGCGGATCCGGGCCGCGTCGAAGCGGGTGGGCGCGCTGCGGGCCTGCACGTTCAAATCGAGGATCGCCACGAGCGTGAAGCCGACCACGTAGGCCAGCACGGCCGGGCCGACCGCGGGGCGCAGCAGGCTGGGATGCAGCACGACCGCGATCAACGCGATTCCCAGCACCAGCGCCAGCCGGCCGAAGCGGATCCGCTGGTGCGACGAGGCGGCCAGTGCGCGGAAGAAGTGCAGGCCGCTTTGCGGGATCAGTACCGCCATGGTCAGGGAGATGCGCTCGAACCACGGCTCTCCGCGCCAGGTGTAGAGAAAGGTGAAGAAGTAGAAGAGCGTGACGTTGCCCCCCAAGAGGATGAACAGCTTCTGGCGCAGGTCCTTGTCGCGGCGCAGCAGCACCGAGACGGTGATCGCCAGGGCGATGATCCACCCGAGCAGCGAGCTCTGGACGCGAGATTGATCCACGGCAGGCCCATGTTAGGCGGAAACCGCCCGGCGCGGTAGGGGGATCGGCCGCGAGGCGACAAAAGCAGCTCTCCGACGCCTGGCTTCTCGACGAGTTGCTCGAGCGCAAAATGATCGCGAGCGCCCGTCGGTTTCTTCTTCCTGGACGAGATGCAGAAGGAATCCGTGCCCGTCCCCGGCTCGTTGGGCTGAGGTCTTGTTTCAGTCGGCCAGGTCTATTCGCTCCACGGCCAGCGCGCGTCCGCTGGCGGCGTCGGCCTCCACCAGGGCGCCCTGCAGGCGTGCTCCGCCCTTGGCCGGCTTGAAGCTGGCGGGCAGGCCGGTCGTGAAGCGGCCGACGACCAGGTCCTTGCGCATTCCGATCACGGAGTCGTGGGGGCCGGTCATCCCCACGTCCGAGATGTAGGCGGTCCCGCCTTCCAGCAGCTGCTCGTCGGCGGTCTGCACGTGGGTGTGCGTGCCCAGCACCGCGGTGACGCGCCCGTCGAGGTGAAAGCCCATCGCGCGCTTCTCGCTGGTCACCTCGGCGTGCATGTCCACCAGTACCACCTCCACGCCGGCGAGCGCCTCCAGCGCGCGGTCGGCGGCCTTGAACGGGTTGTCCGCCTGGTCCATGAAGACCTGTCCGGCCAGGTTGAGCACGCCGACCCGCACGCCGGCCGCGGTCTCGTAGCTTCCCAGCCCCGCGCCGGGCTGGCCCTCGGTGTAGTTGTACGGCCGCAGCAGGCGCGGCTCGGAGGAGATGTAGGGCCTGATCTCGCGCTGCCGCCAGACGTGGTTGCCGGTGGTCACCACGTGCGCCCCCAGATCCAGGATATCGCGTGTCAGGTCTGGAGTGATTCCGCGGCCGCCCGCCGCGTTCTCGCCGTTGACCACCGCGAAGTCGACGGCGCGCTGAGCGATCAGACCCGGCAGCCGGCGCCGCAGCTCCAGCATGCCGGTCTTGGCCATCACGTCTCCGACCAACAGGATGCGGATGGAAGACATCGCCCGCACTCAGTGGGCCGTGGCCACGGCGCGCGTCTCGCGGATGACCGTGACCTTGATCTGACCGGGATAGGTCAGCTCCGACTCGATCCGCCCGGCGATGTCCTTGGCCAGCAGCGTGGCGTTCTCGTCGGAGACGCGCTGGTTCTCGACCAGCACCCTCACCTCCCGGCCTGCCTGGATCGCGTAGGATTTCTCCACCCCGTCGAAGCCGGTGCAGATCTTTTCGAGGTTCTCCAGCCGCTTGACGTAGGACTCCAGCATCTCGCGGCGCGAGCCCGGGCGGGCTCCGGAGAGCGCGTCGGCGGCGCCCACCAGGTGCGCGATCACGCTGGTCGGCGACTCATCCTCGTGGTGCGAGGCGATCGCGTTGACCACCAGCGGCTCCTCGCCGTGCTTCTTGGCGAACTGCGCTCCCACCACGGCGTGCGAGCCCTCCACCTCGTGGGTCATCGCCTTTCCGATGTCGTGCAGCAGACCCGCGCGGCGGGCCTTGCGCTGGTTGAGCCCCAGCTCGGCGGCCATCATCCCGGCGATGAAACCGCACTCCACCGAGTGTCTCAGCACGTTTTGCGCGTAGCTGTAGCGGAACTTCAACCTGCCCAGCATCTTGACCAGCTCGGGGTGCACCCGCGCCAGCCCGAGCTCCAGGATCGCCTGCTCGCCGGCCTCCTTGATCGTCTTGTTGACGTCCTTGGCGGCCTTGTTGACCACGTCCTCGATCCGGGTCGGGTGGATCCGTCCGTCCTGGATCAGTCGCTCCAGTGAGAGCCTGGCCACCTCGCGGCGCACCGGATCGAAGCCCGAGACGACCACGGTCTCGGGTGTGTCGTCCACGATCAGGTCGATGCCGGTCGCCGCCTCCAGGGCGCGGATGTTGCGTCCCTCCCGCCCGATGATGCGCCCCTTCATCTCGTCGCTGGGCAGGTGGATGACCGACACCGATCTCTCCTGAACGTACTCCCCGGCGTAGCGCTGGATCGCGATCCCCACGATCCTCTTGGCGCGCGCCTCGGACTCCTCGTTGGCCTCCTCCTCGATGCGCCGCACCCGCAGCGCCGCGCTGCGCCGGGCATCGTCGGTAATCCTCTCGACGAGCTCCTTCTTGGCCTCCTCCTTGCTCATGCCGGCCTTGCGCTCCACGACGTGCTCGGCCTCCTCGATGCGCTTGTCGAGCCCCGCGTTCTTCTCGACGAGCGATCGCTCCGAGCGCTCGATGCCGGCCTCGCGCTTGGACAGCTCCAGCTCCTTGCTGGTCAGCAGGTCCTTCTTCTTCTCCAGCAGCTCCTCTCGCTTGCGATATCTCTCCTCGTTCTTCTTGGCCTCTTCCTTGATCTGCTTGCTCTCGTCCTCGACCTCGGCCAGCGTGCGTATCTTCTCTTCACGGGCCGCGATCTCGGCGTCCTTGACGAGAGTCTTGGCTTCCTGGCGGGCGCGCTCCAGGATCGCCTCCGCCTCTTTCTCGGCCTCTCCGGCCTTGGCGGCCGCGCCGCGGGCCTTGAGGCTCCCGACGATCAGCCAGCCCGCTGCCACGCCGACCAGCAGGCCGACCGCAGCGGCAATGACGACTGTGGTGCTCATGCGGTTTTCCTTTCTATCTTTCAACGCGACACCGGCCAACTCCGGCGTCGCGGTTGGGACGTCGAGCGTCCGCGCAAGAATCCGAACAGGCGCGAAGAAATGCTGGACTGCGAGGTGAGGCGCCGCAATCCGCGCGGCGCGGCCTTGTGCTCTGTGCTCCGCCCGACCGCCGTCGCGGCCGCCGTCGAGGCGGAGCCCTATTTCCTCGGGCTCGAGTTGGTTCGCTCAGCGAGAACGTCGCGTCTTTTCGCCTCGAGCCCGGTTTTGAACCTCGTAATCCTATTTATATCCAACATTCCTCGTCACCTGGAATGAATACACGAGCTTCATATCCGCGATACCGGGGAAAAGCAAGTCGCGGGCGAAAGGATTCTCGGATCAGCGGTAGAAAATCAGCTCTGCTCTTCCGACAGAATACGGTCGATGCGCTCGATCATTCGAATCGCGAACTCGCGCGAGAGACGAATCGCCTCGCCGCGCCTCTCCCGCGCCTCGAGCAGCTCGTCGAGCAGCACGATCGCGACCATCGCCATCGCGCGGAAGCTCTGCTCGGTTCGGGGCCCGCGCTTCTCGATCGCCTTGAAGCGACGATCCACCTCCGCGGCGAGCGACTCGACGTGCTCGGCGCTGGCGTCTGACCGGATCTGGAACGAGTGCCCGCCAACGGTTATCGACAACGATTTCATTGTGGGTGAAAGTCTACTCTCCCGGTCCGCGCAGGTCAATCCGCAGCGGCCGGGACCGTTGACATTATAAAAATAATCATTATTTGGAACGAGTACGCAGTCATGTCGAAAAAAGATTATTACGAAGTGATCGGCGTCTCGCGACAAGCCGATTTCAAGGAGATAAAGCAGGCCTATCGCCGTCTGGCGCTCAGGCTCCACCCGGATCGAAACCCCGACGATCCCGCCGCCGAGGAGCGCTTCAAGGAGGCCGCCGAGGCCTACGACGTGCTGAGCAATCCGGAGAAACGCAGAATCTACGACCGCTTCGGCCACGAGGGGCTCAACGGGCAGACAGGCTTCGGCCAGGTGGAGGATATCTTCTCCCACTTCGGCGACCTGTTCACCGACTTTTTCGGCGGGGACATCTTCGGCCGGCGGCGCTCGCGTCCTCCCAGGCCTCCACGGGGCTCTGATTTGCGCTACGATCTGGAGCTTTCTTTCGAAGAGGCGATTCGGGGCGCGCGCAAAAAGATCGAGGTAGCGCAACTGAAAAAATGCGAAGTTTGTGAGGGGTCCGGATCCGCGCCCGGCACGTCTCCCGAGATCTGCACCACCTGCAACGGTCACGGTCAGGTGGTCCAGCAGACCGGATTCATGACCATGACGACCACCTGCCCGGATTGTCATGGGCGCGGAACGCGGATCACCGATCCCTGCACGGCCTGCAACGGCACCGGGCGCGCCCCGTACACCCGCACCGTGACCGCGACCGTGCCGCCGGGGATCGACAGCGGAATGCGCCTGCGACTCGCCGGCGAGGGAGAGCACCCGGAGGGTGATGGCGAGCCGGGCGATCTGTACATCTTCGTCGAGGTGGCCCCGCATCCCACCTTGGAACGCGAGGGCAACGACCTGCGCTATCGACTGACGGTACCTTACACGCGGGCGATCCTCGGCCACCGGGAGGAGATCGAGCTGGTCGACGAGTCGGTGAACGTGGAGCTCCCGGCCGGAACGCAACCGGGCGACGTGGTCAGGGTGGAAGGCAAGGGCGTTCCCCGCGTCGGCCGCCGCGGCCGCGGAGATCTGATAGTGGAGGTCGACGTGCTGCTGCCGAGCAGCGTCGGCGAAGAAGAGCGCGAGCTGCTGGAGCGCCTCGAGGAGATCGCCGAGCAGCGCAGTCTCTCGGCCGACAGCAAGACCGGTTCCTGACCCTGAGCATTCCGCGCTGTGAGGAAAGCGTTTCGGGCCGGGGGTCCGGTGGGCGGCGCTCGATCGCGATACCCCGACTCGAAAACCCTGCAACAAGATCGAAGCGGCCGGTGCGCTCAGATCACCGGCACCTCGCAGAGGCTGGCCGGCGGCTCGTCGTCGCCCAGGAAGTCCTCTCCAGCGTAGGCGTCTCCGTAGCCGAGCTGGCCGTCGTCGTTTCTACCCCAGCACCTCAGGGTACCGCTGGCCATCACCGCGCAGACGTGCGAGCCGCCGGCGCTGACCCGGGTCACCGCTCCTCCCACGCTGATCGGATCGACGTCGGCGGGAGACTCGTCGTCACCGACCATCTCCCCCGCCTCGTAGGACCAGATGCCCCAGCATTTCAGCCCTCCACCGGCAAGGACAGCGCAGGTGAACCCGCCGCCCGCCGAGATCTGGACGACCTCGGCGCCGACGTCCACCGTGCCCACGTCGGCCGGCAACTCGTCGTCGCCCACGTTCTCCGTGTTGCCGTAGCCGAGCTGACCGCCCGCACCGTTCCACCCCCAGCAGACCACGTCGCCGCCTTCGAGGATCGCGCAGGTGTGATCGCCGCCGGCCGCGACCTGCACCGCCGGCCCGCCCAGCTCCACCGGCCCGACCTGGTCCGGCACCTGGCTGGCGGCCACGAAGTCGGTGTGACCGTAACCTAGCTGGCCATAATCGTTGATGCCCCAGCAGTAGACATCACCGTTTTCCAGCAGCGCGCAGTGGTGGGCGCTGCCCGAGGATACCTGCGCCGCCTCTCCGGCAAAGCCGAGTTGATAGTCGTCCGGGAACTCGCCGCCGTAAGGCGGCTG
>JAWOBP010000055.1:0-41245 GCA_046484285.1 Polyangia bacterium | reverse complement strand
AATAACCTCCTTGCCGCTGTAGACACCGTAAGGTCCGGCTCCCCACACGGAGATCGTGTGCCACAGCTCGATGTCTCCGCCCGCGTCACCCGGATACGTGTCGCCGCTGTAGGCGTCGATGATGTACGGCCCGTAGCCCGAGGTGTTGGTGTCGTGGGGAGAAGGCGTGGAGAAGTCGTGCCCCCACGGCTCGTGTAGCGGCGCCTTCCAGTAGTAGTTCCACGGGCTGCTCGGGTTGCCCTGGTTGTCCAGCGCAGAGTAGCTCAGGTTGGGCGCGAACTCGGTGATCACGACCAGGTCGTAGATGCTCAGGTCGGTGGAGCCGTACACCTGGTAGTCGGCCTTGACGGTGACGTCGTGGCCCAGGTCGAGAAGGTGCGTCTCGATGTCGTCCTCCTGCTGGTACCAGCCGCCGGCGACGAACAGCACGCTCTTTTCACCCCGCGCATCGTCGCCTCCCTGTCAGTTGGTGCCGCATCCCCCGCGGATGGACGGCTGATTACCAACAGAATAGCTTTAAGACCGATGGGCTCTCAAGCGTTTTCTCGCGCCGGGCGGGCAGAAAGACGAGATCGTTTATCGTACCGGCTGCAAGATCAGCCCGAGCAGCGGACCTCGCAGAAAAAAGCTCACAGCGCGGATTGCTCAGACGCGCTCGGAGCAGATCGCCGCCGACCGGTTGAGCCGCGCGCTTTTCGTGATTAAATTCCTTTTGGTGTGAGGGCGTCTCAAAGATGATGTGCTTTTCTGCCAGAGCAGCGGGGATAGCCGTCCTGCTGGCGGTAGCGGCGCTGACCGGCTCGGCGGCTCGGGCCGATCTCGACGACGTTCCTTGCATGTTCGATCCGAGCGACGGTCTGTACAAGCGCTGCGCGCACCCGTCGATGGGCCGCTGCCACCACTACACCACCACCTGCGAGCCGGAGTGCATGTTCGATCCGAGCGACGGTCTGCACAAGCGCTGCGCGCACCCGTCGATGGGCCGCTGCCATCACTACACCACCACCTGCGCGCCCGGCCGATAGATCGCGAAAGCGGTGGATTTCGATTCATCTCGAATTCGTCACGGCGTGCGGGCCAGGCAGAGCACCTCCACCTCGGCGGCTCCGGCTCTCTTCAGCGCCTTGGCCGCGGCTCGCGCCGTGGCGGTTGTTGTCACCACGTCGTCCACCAGCAGCACGCGGCGGCCGGCGATCCGCCGCGGGCGGCGTACCCCGAAGGCGTCGTCCGGCACCCGCAGACGGGCCGTGAGATCGCGAGCGGCCTGCGGCGGATCATCGCGCAACCGCGCCAGCGAGCCGGTCTCGAGCCGCCGGCCCGGCCCCTTGGCCAGCGCGGCGGCGAGCAGGGCCGCCTGGTTGAAGCCCCGCCTCCGCAGGCGAGCGGGGTGGAGCGGGATCGGGACGACCAGCGCGCTTAGCCCGGTCTCGAGCCCGGCGTCCGGCAGCAGCGGCGACAGCTGACGCGCGAGCCAGGAGGCGCGGCCGTATTTCATTCGCGAGATCGCCTCGGCCAGGGCGCCGCCGTAGAGCAGGCGGCTGTGGACCCGCTCGAAAGAAGGCGGGTCGTCCAGGCAGCGCGCGCAGAGGTGATCCGGGCCGGCGCCGTCGAACGGAGCGGCGCAGCGCGGGCAGCGAGGCGAGGTCAACGGCTCGATCGTCTCCAGGCAGCGCGGGCAGAACGCCCGCTGGAGGAAGGTGGCGGCGCCGGCGGGGAGAGGCGCGTCGCAGGCCCCGCAGCGCGCGACCCACAGCATCTCCCCGAGCGCGCGCAGCAGCGAAGGCGGCTCGGCGTCAAACATTTCTAAACTTGATATCGGACGTAGGCGGCGCTCGGTTGCGTTTTTTTCATCTCCAGCGCAGGCACTGGAGCGGCTCGTCCTTGTCGACGAAGCCGTGGTAGCGCCCCAGCCAGTAGGCCATCATGTAGTCGATGCCGGGATGGACGTGCTGCGGCGACGCCTCGCAGCTCATGTACCAGGGATGGCGCTGCCATCAGTGACATCGAAAGGCCGAACCGGATGCTTGCAAGAGCGGTTTTCTCGATTCGATCAGCGCCTCTGACGCGCCGCGGGTCCCGTCCGACAGCCGCTGGTCGTCACGGATCGCGAGCACGTCGTGCAGCGGCAGCGCGGGCAGCAGGGAGACGCCGTGGGCGTGCGGCAGCACCGGGTTCGAGATCAGCGAGAAGGAGACCCGCCGCGAGCGCCGCCAGCGCGGGTGTCCGGCGACCTCGGCCAGCAGCGCCGCGGGCGAGCCCTGCCCGGCCGCGATTCGCACCGCGTCGTTTTCGGTCAGCTTGGGGTTGGACAGCAGCCTGCGCGCCACCATCGGGTGCGGATCGAGCATCGCGCGCTCGATGATGCGCCGGCTGGGCCTGGTCGCCAGGGCGCGCCGCTCCCCGAGCGTCAGGGGTCGGCCCAGCCCGTAGTCGGGCGCGTCCCGCTCGTCTTCGCTGTAATCGATCTCAGCAGGAAGGACCAGGAACTCCAGAGTCAGCGTCTGCTCGAACGCCGCCGCGGCCTCGCGCGCGTGCCGCCGGTGCTCGAGCGTCCACTGGTTTTTCAGGTTGGCCAGCAAGCCCGACTCCAGCGTGATGCGATCGGCGTCGGAGCGCCGCGAGAACGCGGCGGCCACCATCCGCGAGAACACCGCCGAGGCCAGCTCGGGAGTCTCGCGCCGGATCCTGCCGGCGAACAGGAGCGCCCGCTGGTCCCACTCGGCCACGGCCTCCAGCAGCGGGGCGAGGTCGGCGATCCATGCTTCGAAAGCAGCGTCGGGCATCGCCGTGCCCGCCCGGCTCAGTTGCCGATCTTCGCCGAGACCGGCTGGACCTCGACGGAGAAAGAGCTGTCGTAGTCCGGGGGAACGTCGGAGAAGACCAGCTGGAACACGGCGCTGTTCTCGGCCTTGATCGTGCAGTCGCGAAGCTCGCCGCCCTTGCGGTAGTGGCCCTGGATCGCGTCCTTGTCGGTCAGCTCGATCGCGGTCTCCTCCAGCACCACTCCGCAGGGGGCGCGCATCTCGGCGCGGACGTCTCCCGTGGGATCGATCAGGCGCCCGCGGATCACGACCCGCCCTCGCGGCAGCGTGTCCGGGTTGAACAGCGTGCCCGAGACGACCAGGAACGGCTCGTCTTTTTCGTTCATCACGATCTTTGCTTCGCCCACGTCCGTCTCGATCGCCTCCACCTCGAGCGGCAGCACCTCGCGGGCCTTGTCCGAGAAGGCGAAGGCGATCTGGTCGGGCATCTCGTCCAGTGACAGCGACCACCCGTTGCGCCAGGCCACGAACAGGAAGAAGGCGACCAGCAGCACCAGCCCCACGGTCACGATCTTGCCCGCCAGCTGTCCCGATCCCTGCTGGGCTCTCTCCTCCGCAAGGGCGTAGCCGCCGAGATCCAACGGCGCCTCGACCTCCCAGGCCGAACGCGTGGTGTCGTAGATGTCGACCGGGCTGGAGGGAGGGCGCTCGCCCTCTTCCGGGGAGGCGAGCTCGGCCTCCGCCACCGCGACCCGCTCCGGCGCGGCGTCCCGGGGAGATTCCTCCGGCTCGGCGGCGGCCGGCTTCTCCTCCTGGACCGTCGGTCCCGCGACCAGGCGCGGCTCCACCGGGATCGTCTCCGAGGGCTCGGCGTCCGACTCCATCAGCTTTTGGTACATGCCCTCGGCCGGCAAGAATGCCCTCTCCGGCTCGGGCTCCGGCTCCGGCTCGGGCTCGGGCTCGGGCTCGGGCTCCGACTGCTTGAGAAAGGAGAACTCGGCGGGCAGGTGCTGCTTGCCGGTGAACTCCTCGTATCCGCTGGGTGTCGTCTCCGCGCGGCGGGCGACGGTGAAGACGTGCTTGCAGCGCGAGCAGCGCATCTTGCGCGGCTTTTCTCCGATCGCCTCTTGCGGGATGTCGTAGCCGGTCGAGCAATGGGGGCACTTGATGATCATCGCGACGCACCTTGTTGGTAGTCCGGCAGCCGAGCCGGGCGGTCATCTCGATCTCTGTCGGCATTCTGCCCCCAAGCAGCGTCGAGAACAAGTTGTCGATCGGGCGCAGGAGCACTAAAGTGCTTACATATGAACGATCGTTTCGGCTCACGGATACCCGGCTTTCACCGTCGGAGGCCGGAGGAGCGGCGCCGGCTGATCGAGGAGCGGCTCGGAGACGCACCGTTTCCCGGCCCCGGGCTGTCGCTCGACGAGGCCGAGCGCATGATCGAAAACGCGATCGGCGCGATCGAGGTGCCGCTGGGAGTCGCGACCAACTTCACGGTCAACGGCCGCGAGCTGCTGGTGCCGATGGCGATCGAGGAGCCGTCCGTGGTCGCCGCCGCCTCCAACGCGGCGCGCATGGTCCGCGAGGGCGGGGGCTTCGAGGCAGAGGCGGATCCGCCGTTGACCGTCGCGCAGATCGAGCTGCTCGATCCGCTTCCCGACGCGGCCGAGCGCATCGCTCGGGCCGGCGGGTCGATCCGCGAGGCCGCCGACGCCGTCCAGCCCGAGCTGGTCGCGCTGGGGGGCGGCGTCCGTTCGATCGAGACGCGCCCCGGCGTGGGCGGTCCCCGGCGGCTGGTCGTCCACCTGGTCGTCGACTGCCGGGACGCGATGGGGGCCAACACCGTCAACACGATGGCCGAGGCGATCTCGGATCTCCTCGCCGGAATCGCGGGGGCGCGGGCCGGGCTGCGCATCCTGACCAACCTGGCGGACCGTCGCCTGGCTCGCGCGAGCTGCGCGCTTTCGCGATCGGCGCTCGAGAGGCGCGCCCATTCCGGCGCCGAGGTGGCCGAGGGGATCGTCGCCGCCTGGCGGATGGCCGAGGCCGATCCGTACCGCGCCGCGACTCACAACAAGGGCATCTTCAACGGAATCGACGCCCTGCTGCTGGCCACGGGCAACGACTGGCGCGCGGTCGAGGCCGGCGGACACGCCTACGCCGCGCGCCAGGGGCGCTACGGCCCGCTCTCCCGCTGGCGCCTGGACGGCGAGCTGCTGCACGGAGAGATCGAGATGCCGATGGCGGTCGGGATCGTGGGCGGGGCCTCGCGATCGCATCCCACCGCGCGGCGCTGCATCGAGCTGCTCGGCGTGGAGAGCGCGACGGCTCTGGCCGAGGTGGCCGTCGCGCTCGGCCTGGCGCAGAACCTGGCGGCGCTGGCCGCGCTCTGCTCCGAGGGGATCCAGTCGGGACACATGCGGCTGCACGCGCGCAAGAGCTCGCGCGGCCGGGATCAGTAGCAGACGCCGAGCGGATCGGCGCCGATCGAGGTGCAGCTCCCGCCGTCGCAGCCGGGTCCGCCGTCGCCGAGGTTGCAGGCCGCGAGGCAGACGTCGGCCGGCGTGCAGACGGATCCGGGAATGCAGTCGTGCGGCGCGGCGCAGGGATCGCCGACTCCCGCGTCTCCCGGCGGGTGGCAGAAGCCGCCGAGCGGATCGACCTCGAGCAGGTAGCAGGCCTGCGCTCCCCCGTCCGGGACGCTCGGGCAGCCGGCGTCGGCGTGGAGCGGATCGCATTGCGTCACGCAGGCCGGGTCGTACTCGCAGTCGCCGTCGGCGCAGTCGGCGGGCCCGTCGCCGTCGTTGTCCTCGCCGTCGGCGCAGTCGATCTCGCTGCACTCGGCGACCAGCGTGAAGGAACCCTGCGCGCCCTGGGGGCCGTCGACCACCGGGTAGAGCGGCACGCCGGGAAGCGGCTCGATCTGGGCGGCCTGGCCGCCGGCGTGGACGGTGGCCGCGGTCGAGCACTCGCCGGACAGCACGAACAGCTGTTGGCCGTCCGCGGCGTCGAGCAGAGTCAGCTCGAGCAGCAGCCCGCCGGGCTGCTGGAAGAAAGAGCAGACGAGCTCGGGTCCGGTAAGGCCGGAGAAGCCTGGAGCATAGGCGTCGAGCGCCGACAGCTGGCCTGAGGTCTCTCCGGCCAGCGCCTCTCCGCAGGCCAGCGGCTCGTCGGGAACGCAGAGCTGGGGGCAGTCCGGATCGCCGAGACAGTCGTCGTCGGCGCAGTCGGTGGCGCCGTCTCCGTCGTCGTCGAGCTGGTCGGAGCAGTCGATCTCGATAGCCTCGGCGAAAAGCGTCAGCTCGAACGGGCCGGCCGCGCCGGCGAATCCGTCCACCGCGACGAACAGGTCCGCTCCGGGTGGAAGGACCGCGCTGGCCTGCTCGTCGCCCAGTCCGGCCGAGTGCGCCGCGCAGGCGTCGGCCGCGCAGACGTCGAGCAGCAAGAACAGATCGAGGTCGGCATCCTGAGCCGAGAGCGCTGCGGTGACGAGCTGCGGCGAGCCGGAGTCGTTGTTCGCTCCGTAGGCCAGATCGGGACCGCTTTGCTCGAAATCTATGCAGCTGTAGATCTGCAAGTCGTTGCTCGCGCCGAAGGTGCTGCCCGAGATCGACGCGTCGAGCGCGATCCACTCGAGCGGCTCGCAGGTGCCGTCGGCGCTGTTGCTGTCGGTGTCCCAGCCGGAGTCGCCGGCGTCGAAAGCGGCGTCCGGCCCGGCGTCCAGAGCGCTGTCCGAGTCGCTGTCAGCGGTGTCGGGCGAGCCGTCCGCGCCCGCGTCGATGCCGGAGTCCGGCGCGGAGGGGGAGAGCTCGCAACCAGCCGCCGCGATCGCCGCGACCAGGAGCGGCGCCGCCAGTCGTGGACGCAGAGTCAACGGCAAACCCCCGGCGGCGCTACTGCGCCGCCTTCTCGCGGCAGACCTCGAGACCTTGCCGCGCGGCCTCGGCCTCCGGGGAATCCGGCGCCAGCTCCAGGTAGCGCTCGAAGCTGCCGGCCGCCTCCTCCCATTCGCCGCGCCGCGCCAGCGCGTTGGCCATCAGCAGGTGCGCGGTGGCGTACGATCCGTCCTTCTCGACCGCGGCGCGGTACAGCTCGATCGCCGCTCTGTCGCGATCGAAGCGGGCCAGCAGCATTCCCGCGGTTGTGATCTCGGCGGCGCCGGCGCCTTCGGTATTCGAGATCTCCGCCAGGGTCTTCGCCGCCTCGTCGAAGCGCTCCAGCTCGAGCAGCAGCCTTCCTGCTCCCAGCAGCGCGACCGGGTCGTCGGGCGCTACCTCGCGCGCCCGGCGGTAGAGATCCAGGGCCCGCTCGCGGTCGCCGCCATCGCGTGCCAGGTCGCCCAGACCCATCAGCGGATCCGGATCTTCGGGATCGAGCTCTTGCGCCTTTTCGAGCTGCTCGCGAGCGTCGTCCGCGCGTCCCATCGCGTCCATGACCAGCCCGTAGTTGTAGTGGGCGGCGGCGTCGCCGGGGCGCTTTTCGAGAAACGCGGCCAGCTCGGCCTCGGCCCCGGCGGGATCGCCGGCCTCGAGCAGGATCAGCCCCAGGTTGTTGCGCGCCTCGAGCAGCTCGCCGTCGATCCGAATCGCCTCCCGGTAGTTGCGCTCGGCCGCCTCGGCGTCGCCCAAATGCTCCCTGCACAGGCCGAGGTAGTAGAATGCCCGGGCGCTGTCCGGGCGCTCGGCGGTGATCCGGGCGAAGAGGTCGGCCGCGGCGGCCCACTCTCCGCGCTCGATCAGCGCCTCGCCGTCCTCGATCGAGCCGGCCGGCTCGCCCGAGGTGTCCGGTTGGGCCCCGCCGCAGGCGCAGGCGAGCAGCGCGACGGCGAGAAAGATGGCGTGTAGTTGCTTCATCGCGACCTCCCGGATGACAGTGTGGCACGTGTTCGCCGCGCTGAGAAGAGCGCAGTCGCCACTCGGCGCTCGCATGATCTAGGCCATAGTCAGCACTCGGGTTTTTCGTGGTATGGATCGAGAGCCGGTCCGAGCCGGCCCGAGAAAAATCGAAACAAGGGAGAGTCGAGATGGAGTTCGAGACCATCAAGTACGGGGTGGACGACGGGATCGCCACGCTGGCGGTCAATCGCCCCGACGTGCTCAACGCGCTGAACATTCGGGTGCTCGAGGAGCTGCTGGCCGCGGTCGGCCGAGCCAGCGAGGACCCCGCGGTCAAGGTGCTGATCCTGACCGGCGAGGGTCGCGCCTTCGTCGCCGGAGCCGACATCTCGCAGATGCGGGAGTTCGGCACGCTCGACGGGCTCCGTTTCGGTGATCTGGGGCACGCTCTGCTGCAGGCGTTCGAGACGATGGACAAGCCGGTGATCGCCGCGGTCAACGGCTTCGCCCTGGGCGGCGGAACAGAGATTTCGCTGGGCTGCGACTTCATCTACGCTTCGACAAAGGCCAAGTTCGGCCAGCCCGAGGTCAACCTGGGCATCATCCCGGGCTTCGGCGGCACGCAGCGGCTGGCGCGCACAGTGGGGATGAACAAGGCCCGCGAGCTGGTCTACACCGGCGAGGTGATCGGCGCCGAGGAGGCGCTGCGGATCGGGCTCGTCTCCGCGGTCTACGAGCCGGACGAGCTGATGGACAAGGTGCGCGAGCGCGCCGCCCTGGTCGCCTCCAAGGGGCCGCGGGCCGTGGCGGCGGCCAAGCGGGTGATGAACAAGGGAGTCGATCTCTCGCTGGACGCCGCGCTCGAGCTGGAGAAGCAGGCCTTCTCGGCGCTGTTCGGCACGGAGGACCAGCGGGAGGGGATGAGCGCTTTTGTGGAGAAACGCAAGCCCGACTTCAAAGGCAAGTAGAGGGAGGTGCCCGATGAAATTCGACCTGACCGAAGAGCAGAAGATGGTGCGCGACACGGCGCGCGATTTCGCCACGCGCGAGCTCGATCCGATAGCGGCCGAGCTCGACGAGAACTGCACCTACCCGGCCGAGAAGATAGAGATGCTCGCCGAGATGGGGCTGATGGGCGTCGCGATTCCCGAAGAGCACGGCGGCGGCGGGATGGACTACGTCTCGTACGTATTGGCGGTGGAGGAGATTTCCAGGGCCTGCGCCGGCACTGGGGTGATCGTCAGCGTCAACAACTCGCTGGTCTGCGATCCGCTGGTCAAGTACTGCACCGAGGAGCAGAAAAAGGAATTCCTCGAACCGCTGGCCTCGGGGCGCAAGCTGGGATGCTTCGCCCTGACCGAGCCCGGCGCCGGCTCCGATCCGTCGGGGATGAAGGCCACGGCCCGCCTGGAGAACGGCGAGTGGATCATCAACGGTGAGAAGAACTTCACCACCAACGCGCCCAACTCCGATACGGTGATCACCTTCGCCTACACCGACAAGGAGCAGCGGCACAGGGGCATCTCGGCGTTCATCGTGCCGGCCGACACGCCGGGGGTCAGCAGCGGCCCCAAGGAGGAGAAGCTCGGGATCCGCGCCTCGCACTCCGGGTCGATCTTCTTCGAGGACGTGCGCGTGCCCGAAGGCAACCTGCTGGGAGAGCCGGGGATGGGCTTCAAGATCGCGATGACCACCCTCGACGCCGGGCGGATCGGGATCGCTTCCCAGGCGCTGGGCATCGCTCGCGCCGCGCTGGAGGAGTCGATCGAGTTCGCCGCGGAGCGGCAGGCGTTCGGCAAGCCGATCAGCAAGCACCAGGCGATCCAGTTCAAGCTGGCCGACATGGCGACGCGGCTGGAGGCCGCGCGGTTGTTGACCCTGGAGGCGGCCTACCTCAAGGACACCGGCCAGAGCTACTCGCAGCAGTCCGCGATGTGCAAGCTGTTCGCCGCCGAGACGGCGAGCTGGGTGGCGAACCAGGCCTTGCAGATCCACGGCGGTTACGGCTACACCAAGGACTACGCCGCCGAGAGGCACTTCCGCGACGCCCGCATCACCGAGATCTACGAGGGGACCTCGGAGATCCAGCGGATCGTGATCGCCAAGAACCTGATGCGCAACGCCTGAGGGACTTTTTTTCTTTTGCTCGTCGTTTGTGCAATCCGCGCTGTATGATTTCTCGGGGTGGGCCGTCGTTATGACGGTTTTTTTCAGCCGTTGCGACCAACTTTTTTCGTCTGCCCGGCCGGCGAAAAAAATGCTTGCAGGCTCATCGGGTCGACCCCTTGATCGCGCCGGCTCTATTGCTTATACTTTCTTTCTCCATGAACGGGATGTCCACCAGAGACTACCTCCATTTCTGGTTCGCCTGGCTGCGGGGTCCCCATCGTATCGGTGCCGTGGTACCCAGCGGGCGCTCGCTGAGCCGCGCGATGGCTGCCGCGGTGCCGCGCACCGACGGGTTGATCGTCGAGCTGGGGGCGGGGACCGGAACGATTACCCGCCAGCTGCTCTCGCGCTTCTCGGCCACGCAGCTGATCGCGGTGGAGCGCGATTCCAGGCTGGCCGGCCTGCTGCGCGGTCGCTGGCCATCCCTGCGCGTGCTGAACACCGATGCCTGCGACCTCGACTGCGCGCTCGAGCGCGGCGAGCACCGCGAGGTGGACGCGGTGGTCTCCGCGCTGCCGCTGCTCTCGCTGCCGCGCGAGGACCGCGCGCCGATCGTCTCCCAGATCTCGTCGCTGCTCGGTCGCGACGGCCGGCTGATCCAGTTCACCTACAGCCGCTGCGAGCCGATTCCGGCCGAGCTGGCCGAGGCGCACGGGATCCGCGGCCGGCGCCTGCGTTACGTGGTGCGCAATCTGCCGCCCGCCTCGATCTGGTGTTACGGCCGCGGGGTGAACGGCTGGTCGCCGGCTCGCGGCGCTGGTACAATCGAACGGTTGCACCACAGTGGATAGCACGGAGATGATCGCGATGAAGTGGATCGTAGTGCTGGCGGCGGCTTCGCTCGCGGCGGGGTGCGCCGACGTCCAACGGGAGAGCGGCCGTCCGGGCGACGAGGAGAGGGTCGCGGCGCTGGAGGCCCAGGTGGAGGAGCTGGAAAGACGTCTCGCAGCGGCCGAGCAGCGGGCCGGCGCGGCGACCGGGCCCGGCGGCGCGGCGAAAGGCTCCGGTTGCGAGGCGAGGCTGGCGGCCTGTCGCGCGCGGCTGGAGGAGTGCGAGCAGGATCCGTTCAAGGGCGGCAAGTACTTCATCGCCGAGGACGGAAAGCGCCGCAAGGCGGCCGGCCCCGAAAAGGCGAAGAAGGCCGAGAAGAAGAAACGGGACGAGAGCGTCGAGAACCCGTTCGACGGCAAGAAGAAGAAGGCGCCCGAGCCCTCCGAGCCGCTCGATCCGTTTGCCGAGGACTGATTCTCAGGCCTGGGGGAAAACCACGCGGAAACGGGCTCCGGCGTCGTAGTCGCGATCCAGCCAGATCTCGGCGCCGGCGCGCTCGCAGATGCTCTGGCAGATCGCCAACCCCAGCCCCGAGCCCTGCTCGCCCCTGCGATGAGAGAAGAACGGATCGAAGATCCTGTCGGCAAACTCCTCGGGCACGCCGGGGCCGTCGTCGGTGATCGTCAGCTCGACCGAGTCCCTGGCGACCACGCCCAGCGGCGGACGCCAGCCGGAAAGCGGGCGCGAGACGATTTCGATCCGCCCGACTCCCTCCATCGCGTGTGCCGCGTTGAGCATCAGGTTGACCAGCAGCTGGGTGGCATCGTCGCGGGAGATCGCCACCGTCCTTTCGCCGTGCCCCAGGTCGGTCACGACCTCGACGCTGTCGAACAGCTTCTGCGCGCCCAGCAGCGATCGGGCGTGCTCTATCACCGGCTCCAGCTCGCAGCGCGCCGGGCTGTCGCGGCGCGGCGGGCGCGCGTAGTCGTTCAGCTCGCCAATGATGCGGTCGATCCGGGCCAGCTCGCGCCGGATCAGCTCGCGGTAGCGCTCGGCACGCCGGGGATCCTCCTCCTGGTCGAACGCGTCGAGCAGGCCCTGCACTCCGGCCAGCGGGTTGCCGATCTCGTGAGCGACCCCGGCGGCCAGCGTGCCCACCGAGGCCAGCTTGGCGGCGCGGATCAGGCGGTCCTGGGCGTTGCGCAGGTCGGTCGAGGAGCGCTCCAGCTCTTCGATCTTGTCCCGCAGCGACTCGCGTTGCTCCAGCAGCGTCCGGGTCATGCGGTTGAAGCTGACGCCGAGCTGGATCAGCTCGCCGGAGCCGCCGATCGGGACGCGGGTGTCCAGCTTTCCCTCGGCCACGCGCTCCACCGCGCGGGTCACGCGGGTCAGGGGGCGCACCACCGCGCGCGAGACCAGAATCGAGCCGACGACCAGGGTCACCAAAGCTCCGGTGATCAGGTAGAACAGGACCAGCCGCCGCAGCCTGGCCAGCTCCTGCTCGGTGTCGGAGTCGAGAGCGGCGGAGCCGGCGGCCAGCCCCTCGTCGCCGGAACGCTCGTCGACCTGGGCCCTGTGCTGGGCCAGCGAGACGCGCACCAGCTGCGAGACCGTCAGCTCGGTGAGCACGGTGAACAGGGTCATCACCACCGCCAGCGAGATCACGATCCTCGCCCGCAGGCCGAAAGAGGGCAGGCGCGCCATGCGCAATGTGTAGCCGCCGCCGAGAAGCGGTGTCAAATCGACAATCATGTGAAACCCGTAAGAAATCAAAAAGTACAAAATCAGTTTTTTTACGGTTTTCACTATTTAAAGGTTGACAACAATATTTTCCATTATAAATTCATAAGAAAGAAAGGAGTTTTGTCATGAGAGTTCAATTTTTCATTTTTGTCACAACTTCCCTTTGTTTCCCGTCACTATTGGTTGCAGAGATTTCCCAATCTAACCCTGTTGACCTTGCTACGGAACATTTTTCCAGCCAAAGTGATTTTACATTATCAGAGGGTCCTATTACAGTAGATCGTCTTGCTTTTTGGACTAGATATTTTACAGGTTCTAGTCATCATGGTGAACAATGGGATGGAAATGCTGATGCGCGGGGAGATATTTGTTACAAAAGTGGAACGGTAATTACTTGCGACAAGACTTCTAACGATTTGTTTTTTGTTGTTGGTAAGGAGAAACAGAAACAAAATGTCATCGCTTGCGTAAGCAACGATTTGCAGAACTGGAGTAGAGTAGGTTCTGAAGTTTTAGGCGATGCTAATCAGTTAAGAGTTGTTGGTTCTTCCAATTCTGAAGCCATATATTTCAAGAGGACCAGCGAGGATCTAAGTTACGATTGCCTTTTTGATGTTTTTTGGTCGGAAGAATTTTTGAGTATGAGAAAAATATATGGTTTTGATGGCATGGATTACATATATGGCAGCGAGGAAGACGATTATCTTCTAGGGGAATACATAGTTGCATATGACGGGAATGATACTATTGAAATCATTGGGGAGAGCCATTCGGAATTTCTTGAGGCTTGGGGCGGGCCTGGCGAAGATGAGATACTCGGCTCAGATAGCAATGACACAATAGTGGGGCAAAATGGTGATGACAATCTATATGGTTATGGAGGGAATGATAGCATCTATGGGGTTGATGGCAAAGATTATGTAGAAGGAGGCTACGGTAACGATTTCATTGCTGGTGGCGAATTAGACGACATCCTTATGGGAATGAGTGGAGACGACGTAATATGGTGTGATGTGGCAAATGACTACAATGAGGAAGAATGTGACCCAGGTCTAGATTGGGACCTTATATATGGAGGTGTTGGTAGTGATGAAATGTACGAGCAATGCGGTGATGGCGGCATAGATGGAGGTGGATACTATGGAGACGATTATTGTCATGGAGGTTTCAATGGATATTTCTGCACAGGCTCCCATTGCTGTGCTGGTTGTGAAGGATGTGAGATGCAAATGAATTGCAATTGCGGGAACTGGTCGCCTTAACTAAATACATATTTATGGATATGTTTATATTTTTTTTTCGTTTACATTTGACGTTATTTTTTATCATACTGTTTTCCACGTCATGCTCTTCTGTGCCTTCCGATACCGGAGGCAAAGACTGCCAGAATTATTGTTGCGATAGCGACACAGAAACTACCTCTGACAAGAGCACCAGCGACAGCGATTCAGGTGCGATGGAAACTTGCCTTTCGGGAGGAAACTGGTACGACGAGGACACGGGTTTTTGCTGGCAGAATCCACCGGCGCAAGTTCAACTAAACTGGTACGAGGCGAGCGGTGTGTCTCATCCGGCAGAAAACCCAGGAGGAAAGTCTGAATACTGCGGGGATCTGGTGATGGGCGGTTTCGATGATTGGCGGCTACCCAATATAGACGAACTCAGAACGCTAATAAAGGATTGCCCAGTGACTGAAACAGGCGGGGAATGCCCAGTGACAGATGGATCTGTGTGGAGTCAGGAAACGACTTCTTGTCAGGGTTGCTACGAATTGGACGAGCCCGGGGCCTTGGGGTGTTATTGGGACTATCAGCTTGGAGAAGAATGCCATCAGCCTTGTCTTTCGTCATCTCATACAGAAAACGTCCATGGCTCCGAAATCGCATGGGGAATAGTCTTCGACAAGGCAAGCGTTGTTTCTTGTCCAACGCTTGGTTTTGAATTCAAATACCTTAGATGCGTGAGGAACTAGGAAATGATTTCAAGGAGAAACATTTTTCTACGCTCATTCGGAATTGTAGGTTTGGGTGTATTAGAGTTTGTTATTCTTGTCGCATGCAACGAAGAAGGAAGGGCGCCGGTCGACAAATCTGCGGGCGACTCTGACAATGTCGGTGACACCGAAACTTCGAAAGATTCTTGCGGAATAAATGTCGATGCGTTCTTCTTCGATACAGGAACAGAAGAAGGACATGAAACAGTAACAGAGGAAGAATGCACGGCTGGTGGCAATTGGTATGATGACTCGACTGGTTTGTGCTGGCAGGATCCTCCCAATAAAACAACTCTTGAGCAGAACCATGCCGAGGAATACTGTAACTATCTGGAAACCGGAGTGGAGGATAATTGGAGGGTACCCAAGATACAAGAGCTGCTTTCGCTTATGCATGGATGTGCGAATGGAATGACATCAGAGGCAAGTGCAAAAAGTCAATGTGGACTAGAAGAGCCTGACTGTCTTTCGTTGGAGTACTGCATGACATCTCCGGAATGCGATAAGTGTCCTTATAGGGAAGGCCCTGGAATCAATGATTGTTATTGGCCACAAGAATTGGATCCGCCATGTAGCAAATACTATTGGTCGTCGTCGAATCCTAGTGGCTCCATACAGTCTTTCTGGGTAGTGAGATTCGATTATGGAATGGTGTACGCAGCTTTGAACGAAGAAGAGCAATATATTAGGTGTGTTTGCGGGGGACAGTAGAGTTTTTGATGCTATTGAGAAATGACAAAGAGGTGGCAATAGCTATCGTTTTATATATGTTTTTTTTAGTCGTAGCTGCCGGATGCAAAGGTGTGTCTTTGAGGGAAGATTGCAGCTGCGAAGAATATGATTGCAGTGATGCTGGAGAAGGGTTGGATACTGATTCGAATACAGAGACAGAAATAGCGACTCAATGCAGCGGGGGAAGAATGGCACTGGAAACACAGCTTTGCTGGCAGAATCCCAAAGCGGATGGTTTATTTGACCATCAAGGAGCAATAGCTTATTGCGACGAAAAAGATACGGGCAACAATATGTTTTGGTATCTACCAAGCCGAGAAGATTTCATGGAGTTGCTAGGAGGATGTGATGAGGAGGTCGGTGAAGGAGGATCCGGAGAATGCAATTCTTGTGAAGAAAGTTCGATGTGTAACGTCCTTTTTGAAGACTATCAAGGAACCTTCTGGTCTTCGACCATTCACGGAACAGCTGCATGGTACGCAGATTTCGAAACCGGTCAAATAGGTTACGACTATAGAAGCAGCGAGTACATGGTTAGGTGTGTTCATTTGGGGAGGTAGCTGCTCGTAAATAGTACGTTGACCGGGGGCTGCAGTGTAACTATACGTTGGCGCTGATGAGAGTCGCATTTCGATTCGAGCAGCTGGCCGGCGAGCCCGCGCGGCGGGTGGTGACGGTGGGCAACTTCGACGGCGTGCATCGCGGGCACCGGGCCGTGCTGGCGGCCGCCGCGCAAATCGCTTCAGCACGTGAGCTGGAGGCGGCCGCGTTGACCTTCGAGCCGCACCCGGTCGAGCGGCTGCGCCCCGGCGCGGCCCGCCTGCGCCTGCTCGAGCCGCAGCGCAAGCTGGAGCTGCTGGCCGAGAGCGGAGCGCGCACGGTGCTGGCCCAGCGCTTCGACGAGCGGTTCGCGGCCCTGAGCCCGGAGGAGTTCGCGCGCGACGTGCTGGCCGGGGCGCTCGGCGCGCGGGTCGTGATCGTGGGCGACAACTTTCGCTTCGGCCGAGATCGCCGAGGCGACCTTGGCGCGCTGCGCCTGCTCGGAGAAAAGCTGGGTTTCGAGACGCGCGGCCACGAAATAGTGGAAGAGGGAGGAGCTGGGATCTCCTCTTCGCGCATTCGCGATCTGCTCGCGCGCGGCGAGGTGGCCGCGGCCCGCGAGATGCTGGGCCGCTGCCACGAGGTGCCGGGCACGGTCGCGCGCGGCCGGGGCGACGGCCGGAGGCTGGGCTGCCCCACGATCAACCTCGACGACGTGCGCGTGCTGCCGCCCGGCCCCGGCGTCTACGCCGCGCTGTGCGACGTGGACGATCGGACCCACCCGGCGGCTGCCTACTCGGGAAGGCGGCCCACGCTGGGCCACGGACCGTCGCTGGAGGCGCACCTGATCGGATTCGAGGGAGATCTCTACGGTCGGCGAGTACGCCTGCGCTTCGTCGAGCGTCTGCGCGACGAGCTGCGTTTCGCCGGTCCCGAGGAGCTGTCCAGGCAGCTCGAGTGCGACGTGGAGCTGGCCCGCAAGCTGCTGGAGAGTGGCGATGACTAGCGAGACCGCGGGCGGGGCGCCTTTCGATACGGTCTCGATGGCCGAGATCCTGCTCGAGCAAGGAGAGCTGCGAAGGGCCCGCGAGATGGTCGACCGGCTCGCCGAGCTCGAGCCGCGAGACGGGAGAACCGCGGCGCTGGCCGAGCGGGTCGCGGCCCGCGAGAGCGGAGGCGAGCCGCAGCAGCTCGCGCTCGAGCCGCGCGGTCTGGATCGAATCTCGCTGAGCTGCGATCGGGGCGCGCTGCGGATCGCCTGGGAGCTGACCGACGCGGGCCTGATGCTGGGGCGCCGCCGGGTGCGCTACTCGGGAGCCGCGGTTGTGCGGCTGTTGACGATTCTGCACGGCCCCCGCGGGGTGCGGCGCGTGTTCAGGGATTTGGAGATAGAGCACGACTGCGGCGAGACCACGATCTACGGCCCGGCCGCGCCGGCGGTCTACGTCGCGGCGCTGGGCTACCTGGGACGCAACGGTGCGTTCGCGCCGCTGGCCCGCTGCGCGCCGCTGGAGGTCGCGGGCCGATGAAGCTGCGCATCCCGGCTCCGGCGCGACCGTTGCACGTGGTGCTGGTGGAGCCGGAGATCCCGCAGAACACGGGCAACATCGCGCGGCTGTGCGCCGCGACCGGCTCGGTGCTGCACCTGGTCGAGCCGCTGGGGTTCTCCACCGACGAGCGCGCCGTGCGCCGCGCCGGGCTCGACTACTGGCACCTGGTCGAGGTACAGCGCCACCCGGACCTGTCGCACTGCCTCGAGCAGCTCGGATGTGCGGAGCCGCTGCTGTTCGCCACCGGGGCCGAGCGCGACCTCACCGCGGCTCCCTACCGCTCCGGGGACGCGCTCGTCTTCGGCCGCGAGAGCCGCGGGCTCGACGCAGAGCTGCTCGCCGAGCACGCCGAGCGCACCTTCGCGATTCCGACCGTGGCCGGATCGGTCCGCTCGCTCAACCTGGCCAACGCTGTCGCGATCGCGGTCTACGAAGCCCTGCGACGAACCGGCGCGCTTTCGTGTACGCTCCTGGAGCAATGAGACTTGCTTCGACAACGGTTGTCGCGGCGCTCGCGGCGTTGGCCGGCTGCGGCGGAAGCGGGGGCGGTCGCGGCGGGGACGTTCTCGTGGAGATCGGTGGAGAGCCGCCCGACGCCGGAGCCGGGGATCTGGAGACGATCGTCGGAGCCGACCTCGCTCGCGCCGGAGAGGTCCTGTCCGGGGCGTTGGGCGGCGAGGAAAGGGTTGCGGCGTGGGCCGCGGTCTACGCCGCGCGGCTCGGGGTGCGCTGCGACGAAGCGGCGCTGCTGTCCGCCGCGTCTAAAGGCCCCCAAACAGGCGATCCGCTGCTCGCCGCGCTGTGCTGGAGACTGCTGGCCGGTAGCGAGGGAGGCGATCTGCCGGCGGCCGAAAGCGGCACCGAAGATCCCGCCGCGGCGGCGCTGGCCGCGGTCGCATTCGCCAGGCGCGGCGGAATACCGTCGCGGCTGGAATCGGCGCTGGGCCTCGAAGAGCGCGCGACCGGAGGCGGCGGCCGGGCGCCGGCGGGTCGGGTCGACGAGCTGCGCCTGGCCGCGGTCCCGTTCGACGACGGACCGCTGGCGCTGGCCGCGGCCTTCGTCGAGGCGCGGCGCGAGGGCTGGATCGAAGGCGCGGGAGCGCGCCCGGGCGAGGCGGCGGCTAGGCGGATTCGCGGCGAGTTGCTCGAGGCGCTGGACGCTGACGGGCCGGAGGTGATCGAGCTGGTCGAGGCCTGCCCGGCTCCGACGGATCCGCGCTACAGCGATCTGCCCGAGCTGATCCTCTCACCGCTGCGCAGGCAGCCGCTCGCGGTGCTGCGCGGCGCGGCGCTGGAGGCGGAGGGAAAGCTGCGAGTGGGCGCGTTGCGCGCCCTGGCCGGCGCGGTCGCCGAGCCGGCCGCGGGCGATCTGGGAGCGGCGGCGGCCGCGATGCGCGACGAGGATCCGCTGGTGCGCGTCGAGGCGGCCCGCACCTACCTGATGCTGGCGGCGCGCGCTGTCGAAGGTCCGTGAAGGATCAGCGTCGCGCCAGGCAACGGTGCTCGGCGGGCGGCTCGCGGACCAGCGGGTGGCCGCTTTCCCAGACCACCGGAACCGAGCTCCACACCTCTTCGAGCAGCTCGCAGTAGTCGCGGCCGAATACGCTCAGGTCGAGCACGCGCCAGTCGCCGATCGCGCTCGCCAGGTAGAGCCGACTCCCCTCGCGGTGGACGATCGTCGGGCGGCCGTTCAGCTCGACGCGGTGCAGCAGCTCGCCGGTCCGGGTGTGCCAGAAGCCGACCGAGCCGGTCGCCGAGGTGGCGATCAGGATCTCGCCCGGTCCGGGCTCGGTTATCTCGACCGCGATCTCGGGAGAATCGCGCAGCCGCCGCGAGGTCGGGGAATCACCCTCGAGCGATACCAGCTCGATGTTGCCGTCGAAGTAGCCGATCGCGAGGCCGGACCGCGTGGGAGCGATTCCGGAGACGACCCCGTCGACGGGGTGCGAGGCGATCTCCGCGCCGGAGTTGTCGTATTCGACGATCCGTTCGTCGTCGGCGACGAAGATCCGCCCCTCGCCCACGTCGAAGGTTACCGCCCGCTCGGTCAGGGTGAGACGCTTTCCGTCGAGCAGGTGCATCTCGACGGTCGCGTACTCGCGGTCGTCCTTGAAACCGGTCAGACAGCCGCCGGGGCTGGCGCCGACCAGCTCGCCTCGCGGGTCGAAATCGATCATTTCGAAAGGAGCGCGAAAACGGCCGCCGACCCGATAGGAGGAGTGCGGCTTTTTCGAGCGGCGGTCGACGACCAACAACGATTTGTCCTCGCGGCCGTGGGCCAGGAAGCGACCGTCCGGGCTGTAGTCCACGCCGAGCAGACCGCTGCGCCCGGCGCGGTGGACGCTGCCGCGCGAAGCGCCGTTTCGCGGGTTCCAAAGCAGGATCGAGCCGTCCGGGGAAGCGCTGGCCAGCTCACCACCGGACGGGTCGAAGGCGAGCTGGGCGATCGCCTGCTCGTGGGCCGGGACTTCGGCGCGCAGCGATCCGTCCTCGGGATTCCAGAGGCGCAGCACTCCCGATTCGTCGCCAGAGGCCAGCGTGCCGTCTGGACCGTAGGCCACGGCGCTCGCCGCGCCGGCGTGACCGAGCAGCGCGCGGACCGGTTCGCCGTCGCGGTGATTCCAGATCCGCACCGCGCCGTCCGCCCCCGCGGAGGCCAGCAGCCTTCCGCCGGGGTGGAAAGACAGCGCGCGGATTCCGCCTTCGTGACCGGCCAACCGTCCCCTGCTCGCCCCGCTCTCGACGTCCCACAGGAGAATCTCGGGATGATTGCGATCGCCGCTGGCGAGCAGCTCGCCGGTGGGGTCGAAGGCGGCGGTCAGCCAGATGCCCCGGTGGCCCCCGGGTTCGTCCTGCCTGGAGCCGAGGCCGACGCGCCAGGCCCTCAGCTCGCCGTCCGCCCCGCCGGCCGCGAGCCGCTTTCCCTCTCGATCGAAAGCGAGCGCGGCCGGGTCGGGCAGATCGCGGCAGAATGTCTTGAGCCTGGTGCCGTCGGAGGCGTCCCACAGCGCGACGACTCCGTCCGCGCCGGTCGTGGCCAGCCGCCGCCCGTCGGGGTGGAAGACGACCCGCCTGGCCTTGCCGCGATGGGCCGTGACGATTCGCGTCGGGGTTGTCGCCTCGCCCTCCCAGATCAGGATCCTTCCGTCCGGCTCGGAGACCGCGATCCGTCCGCCGTCGGGGGAGATCGCGATGTCGAGCGCCGAGGACTCCAGGCCCTCCAGCTCGCGCAGCAGCTCGCCGCTGGACGCGCTCCAGACGCGCGCCGAGCGATCGGAGCCGACCGCCGCCACCCTCTCTCCGTCCGCGCTCAGAGCGATTCTCTTGGCGTCGGTCGAAATGGCACGCTCGAGCTGCCCATCGCTCATGCTCCAGACGCGGATTCCGCCCGAGGCGACGGCCGCGACCAGCCGCTCGCCGTCCGCACTCGTCTCGATGCTCTTGGAGTACGGCGCATCGTCCAGCTCGAAGCCGAACAGCTCCGCGCCGCTGACCGCGTCCCAGACCGCGACGTCCGAGCCTGCTCCGATCAGGCGCCTTCCGTCCGCCGAGAAATCGAGGGTGTAGAGCATCCGATCGCCCTGCTTGGAATCGATCATCTCCCCGGTGCGCGCGTCGATGATCCCCAGCGGCCCGCCCAGCACCACTCCCAGTCTTTCGCCGTCCGCCGCCCAGTCGATATCGATGATCTGGTAGTTGTCCGCGCGCCACAGCAGCGGATCGGCGGCCAGTCTCCACCACAGAGCCCGAGCCTGGACGCTGTCGCGCGCCTCCAGCGACATGCGCAGCTTGGCGCGCGCCTCGAGCGGATCGCCCTCGTCCGAGGCGGCCCGCGCTCCGTCCCTCAGCGCCTCGGCGCGCCCGGTCACGGCCCGCTCGCGTTGAGTCACCGCCGCGTTGCGCTGCTCGCTCGCCTCGCGGTACATCAGCGCCAGCACCAGCGCCGGAGCGGTGGGCAGCCGCGCGGCCCGCCGCAGCGCGTCGTGCAGAGCGCCGCCCTGCCAGACTTCTTCCGCGCGCTTCTGGCGGCGTCGCCACAGCTCGGCGGCCTGACCCACCTCGGCCAGGAAGACCAGGTTCTCGCGGCTCGCGTCGATCCAGCGGCTGAGGCGGTCCCAGTTGCCGATCAGCGATTCGTGGACGAGCTCCACTCCTGAGCCGCGTCCGGAATCGCCCTTGCGCGTCACCAGGATCCTCTCGTCGACCAGGCGATCTATGACCTCTTCCACCTCCCGGCCTAGCTCCTCCACCAGATTGGCGAGCGGCACGGTGCGCCGGGTTCTTTCGCCGGTCACCAGCCTCAGCAGCAGCTGCTGGACCGTGTCGAGCTGCGCCGGGGTCAGCGCGTCGACCACCGCGTCGGCCCGGCGGGCCAGCGCGCCTTCCACTCCACCGATCTGCTCGTAGGCGGCCGCGGTGATCATGCGAGTGTTGAGATCGCGCTTCTCCCAGAGTTGACCGCAGGCGAACTGCAGCAAGGGCAGGCTGGACGGCTCGCCGCCGACCGCGTCGATCATCCGCTCCACCAGCGACTCATCTTCCCAGCGATAACCGACGCGTCGCAAGGGACGAGTCAGGATCTCCAGCAGCGCTTCCGATCCCGGGGTGCGCAGCACGGTCGAGCGCCCCAGCGCCCGCCGCGCGGACTCGACCTCGGAGAGCCGCACCACGAAGTCGTCGCGCAAGGTGAAGACGACCCGTACCGGTCCTCGAGGATCGTCGGCGGCGGAGCAGACCGCCTCCATGAACCTGCGGCGCACCTCCGGGTCGTCGACCTGGGTGTAGATCTCTTCGATCTGGTCGACGAGCAGCAACACGCGGGCGCGCTGCTCGTCGGCGATTCGTTGCAGGGCCAGCGAGAGGCGGCCGGGCGACTCGTAGATTTCGTCGGCCTGGCTTCGTTCGCTTTCCAAATCGCGGCTCGCGCCGGAGGGGTCCCCGCCGATCGAGGGGGCCGAGCCGTTGCGGGAGGGCTGCTCCTCGCCGCTGGCGATGCGAAAGGCCAGCGCCTGGAACGGCCGCGAGCCCGGCCGTACGGTCAGCGCGATCCAGCGCGCCTGCTCCCGCAGCCGCGGGATCACGCCGGCCTGTACGAACGAGCTCTTGCCCGCTCCGGAGGCGCCCACCACCGGCAGCACCGGCCGGTGGCGCAGCCGTTCGAGGAACTCGAGCACCTCGTTCTCGCGGCCGAAAAAGTAGTCGGCGTGGCGCTCGGTGAACGGCAGCAGCCCGCGGAAGGGACCGGACTCCAGCTCGAGGCTGGTGCGTCCCTGGCCGACCAGCTGCTCCAGAGTCTCGACCACCTCTCCGGTGGAGGGGCGCCGCTCGGGATTTTTTTCCAGGCAGCGATCCACCAGCTCGCGCAGATCGTCGGGGACTCCCTCGCGTCGCTCCAACGCGGGCGAAGGCCCCGGCAAGCAGACCTCGGCTCCGATCGCGATTACGCTCTTTCCCCGAAACGGCCTTTCGCCGCTGATCAGCTCGAACAGGATCACGCCCAGCGCCCACACGTCGGTCCCGGCGTCGCACTCGCGGCGGTGCCACTGCTCGGGAGACATGTAGGAAGGCGTGCCGGCGAAGCTGCTGGCGTCGGTCTGGAAGGGGCGCTCGGGATCTCTTGCGGCCGCGATCGTGGCGCCGTGGGGCAGGGTCCTGGAGTGAGCCTCGTCTTCGTCGTCTTCGACCGAGATCGTCTTGGCCAGGCCGAAGTCGACCACGCGCAGGCGGCCGTCGGGAGGCACCAGCACGTTCTCGGGCTTGAGATCGCGGTGCAGAACGCCGGCGCGGTGGGCCTCGGCCAGCGCCTCGGCGATCGCCAGCCCGATCCGAACGCTCTCCTTGACGCCGAGCCGTCCTTCCCGCATCCGCTCGCGCAGGTTCTGTCCCTCGAGGAATTCCAGCGCCACGTAGGGGCTGCCCTCGTGATCGCCGACCGCGAAGATGGTCACGATGTGCGGGTGGCTGAAGCGGGCCGTGACCCGCGCCTCGTAGAGAAAGCGCTGGCGCGCCTGCTCGTCGCCCAGGGCCTCGGGGTGCACCAGCTTGAGCGCAACCTTGCGACCCAGCAGCGTGTCGCGGGCCAGGTAGACCTCGCCCATCCCGCCGCGGCCGACCAGCCGCATCACCTGGAAGTGATCGACCTGCGTCCCCGGCGCGAGCACCGCCTCGGAATGCGCCGCGTCACTCAAGCTCTACCGCGCAAAGCCCAACGCGCGAAAAATATCACACCCCAGCAGGCCGACCAAGCAACCACCGCGCCGACGAGCTCTGATCCGGGAACAGACCTCTCGTGCTCAAGCGAAAACCGCGTCGATTCTCTTTTTTACCTGTCGCCAATCTCGAGGTGACAGATGACCGAAGTAGGCGCGGAACGCCGACGGCTTTCTGAAATTGGTCTCTTCCCAATCCCGCAAGACCGAGTGCCTCGTCAACCCGACGATTTCGGGTACGGGGCGAGAGATCATCGGCGAGGCCAAGGAACGACGACGAAGGACTGGCAGCGCCAATTCGAGGAGGAGTGACGCAGGGATCGTAGATGAGGGCCGGCCCGACCCGGCATTGTGGGGTTGACGAGGCACTAGTACGAGAAGCTGGACCCTCCGATGAACTCGCGGATCAGGGAGGTCTGGGGCACGTCTCCGGTCAGGATCGGCACGAACATCGCCAGGAACTTGCGCAGGCGGTAGGCCTCGGCGAACGAGGGATGGTTGCGGCGCACCTCCAGCAGGTAGCGCTCGGCGAAGACCTTGAGCACGGCGAACTCGTAGATCAGCGAGGAGTCGAAGATCACGTCGGCCGACTCCTGGAAGGGGAAGATGTGCCGGCGCTCGCCGCGGCGCACCGAATCCCAGTTGGCCAGCGACTCGGCCGCCGAGTAGCCGCGGTAATGCCGGTCGCGGACCAGGCGGCGGATCAGGCGCACGTCCGAGGTGTGCAGCCGGTTGTGCTCGTCGATCGCCAGCGGGTTTAGCGCGTTGACGTAGGCGTGGTACTTGGCCGCGGTCGGGATCGACGGGGTCAGCGCGTCGTTGAGCCCGTGGATGCCCTCGATGATCAGCACCTGGTCGCCGCCCAGTCGCACCGGCCGCCACTTTTCACGCGGCGCCCGCGTCCCGCTGTGGAAGTCGAAGACCGGCGTGGCGACCTCCTCGCCGTCCAGGATGCGGGCCAGCTGCGAGTTGAACAGCTCGAGGTCGATCGCCTCCAGCGCCTCGAAGTCGTACTCGCCGTCGGCGTCGAGCGGCGTGTCGCAGCGATCGATGTAGTAGTTGTCCAGCGACAGCGAGCGGGGCCGAATCCCGGCCACCCGCAGCTGGATCGAGAGACGCTTGGCGAAGGTGGTCTTGCCCGCCGCCGACGGGCCGGCGACGAAGACCAGCACTCGCTCGCGGTCGCGCACGATGTCGTCGGCGATCTCGGAGATGCGCTTCTCGTGGAGACCCTCGGCGGTCTGGATCACCTCGCGCACCGTGCCGTCGATGCAGGCCGAGTTGAGATCGCCGACGTGCGAGATGCCCAGCAGCCGGCTCCATTTCCGCGACTCCTTGTGCATGCGGTACAGCTTGGGCTGGGGTCCGTCGAGGCGGTTGAGCTGCGGCAGACCCGGATCCGGAAACTCCAGCAGCAGGTCGCGGCCGAGCGTGCGCAGCTCGAAACGGGAGAAGTGGCCGGTGTGCGGGGCGACCGGGCCCATGCACAGGTCGGTGAAGCCGCCGTCGCCGAGGCTAACGATCCCGACGTGGGCCGACGGCCAGCGGTCGAGCAGCAGCCGCTTGACCGGCTCTCCCTTGCGCGCGAACAGCCGCCGCGCCTCCTCGACCGGCACGCGGCGAAAGACGAACGGCCGCCTTTCCGAGACCAGCCGCTTCAGCTCGGCGCGCAGCTTGTCCACGAGCTGCGCGTCGACCGAGACGCCCTCCAGCTCGAAGTAGTAGCCCTCGGAGATCGACTGCCCGACGCGAATCCGGCCCTCGGGGTAGATGGTGTAGAACGCCTCGTAGAGCATCATCGTCAGGTGCTGGCGGTAGATCCGTCCGCCGTGGTGCGAGGAGAAGAAGACCGGCTCGATCGTGCCCGAGCGGGCGATCCGCGCCTCGAGCGAGACGACCCGGTTGTTGACCACCGCGGCCAGGACATCGTCGTCGTCGTCGTGGGGATGCATGCGCATCATCTCGGCGACGGTGATGCCGCGCGGCACCATCAGCTGCTTTCCGCGGTAGGAGATCTCGGCCGGCTCCTCGAGCCGGCTGACGCGTTCTTCGAAGACGTCGTGACCACGACTTTGTTTTCGGTCGTTCAAGGCGAACCTCCTCGCTTCTCCCCGAGCGACACGCCGCCGGCGCCGACCTCGAGCCGGACGATCGCCCCGTGCGGAAAAGGTACGTTGCGCTGTCCGTGCGCTGCCGGGTAGCCGGCCGCGACCGGTGCACCGCGTCCGCAGAGCCGTTCGGCCATCACCTCCAGGGCGCCGGGCCCGCGCTCGGACTCGCAGCCGGTCAGCTCGCCGATCAAGAACCCGGCGACTCGCTCCAGCACTCCCGAGCGCTCCAGCTGCACCAGGTAGCGATCCACGCGATACGGCCGTTCCCCGACCTCCTCGAGCAGCAAGATTGCGCCCTCGAAAAGGTCCGGGTCGATCGTGCCGCACAGGTGGGCCAGGATCGCCAGGTTTCCGCCCAGCAGCGGTCCTTCGGCCGCGCCGCGCTCCAGCTCCTCCAGGCCGTGCGGCGCCCGCCAGCTCCCGCCGGCCAGCAGCCCGCAGAGCAGCTCCAGGTCGCGCCTCTGGCGCGGCAGGGAGGCGACCATCGGTCCGTGCGCGGTGACCAGGCCGAGCTCGCTCCAGACCCTGAGCAGCAGCGCGGTCAGATCGGAGCTGCCCGCGATCCAGCGCGGAGCGCGGCCCAACCCGTCCAGCGCGATCCGGTCGATGATGCGCGTCGTGCCGTAGCCCCCGCGCGCGGCCAGCACCGCGCCCACCCCGGGATCGTCGAGCGCCGACTGCAGCTCGCCGGCGCGGCGGTCGTCGTCGCCGGCCAGGTAGCCGTGACGCTCGAAAGCGCCGCTAGTCCAGCCGATGCGAAAGCGGTGTTCCAAAAGCGCGATCCCGGCCTCGAGCTCCTCGCGGCGCACCGCGCCGGCCGGCGCGACGACGCGCACCTCGGCGGCGCCTTCCACGGGCGGTGGGCGCAGTGGGAATTTCATCAACGACGGCGCTCGAAGCAGGGGCGCAGCCCCTCGATATCGCCCAGGCGCCGCCAGGATCCGCCGAAGCGCGACAGCTGCCAGTCCTCGCCGGCGCGGCCGTCCAGGATCATCTTCTGCAGCACGCCGAGGCGGCGGAACGGAGTCTGTTCCCCCTCGGGATCGCGCAGAATCCAGACCACCGGGGAGCTGAGCTTGGTCTCGTCCTCGGGGGCGACGTCGAAGATCGCGCCGCAGGAGGGGCAGCGCACAGGAGTGCCCTCGGCCCCGATCAGTATCCGCTCCAGCTCCAGGCCGGAGCCGCACGATTCACATTGCACTATGCGTGTGTCTTCCATCTCGACTCGCGTTTGCGCGGGCGGCGTTCGCTAGACCGGCTCGCCGCACGCCGATATCAACCGGATGATGAATTCGTCGATCGCCGCGGCCAGCTCGGGGTCCTCGGCCACGGTCGTCAGGTGCTTCTCGATGATCGCCGGAGCTCCCGGAGCCTGGACGAGCCGCTCCAGCGTGGCGAACAGCTCGCGCTCGGTGGCCTCCTGGTCGAGCAGCTTCTCGATGCTGGCCCGCACCTTGGCCTCGCCCTTCTCGAAGGCCGCGTTCTCGTAGGCCTCGTTCATCACCTTGCGCGCCTGCTTGTCCTCGGTCAGCGCCAGCACCATCTCGACCAGCTCGCGCTTGGTGGTGGGGTGGTCAAGCACCTCGACCACCAGTCCGCTGGTGGCCTCGTCCACCGACTCCAGCTCTGCCACGGCGTCGAAGAGCGTCTCCACCTCGGACTCCACGTGTCCGTCGCAGCGGCCAATCCAGGCTTCCACCCGGCGCGCGGTCTCGGCGCTGTCGCCCGAGGCGGAGAGCTTGAGCGCGATCCCGAGGATCTTGGACGAGACCCGGGGCGAGAGGTTGCCCTGCACGGTCGCCGCCGCCACCTTGCCCTGGATCTTGAGCGCCGGGACGAACTTCTTGAGCGCCGCGGCGAAGCGCTCGTCCTTGAGCAGCTCGTCCTTGACGTAGGCCGAGACGACCTCGGCGGCGATCTTCTTGGTTTCGTTCGTGATTTTCTTCTTGAACTCGTCGATTCCGCCGGCCTGCAGCGCCTTCCAGCCCAGCTTGATCTTGTTGGTGAAGCCCGCGGTGGCCTTGGCCTCGATCTCGTCGAGCTCGCGCTTGACCTTCTTGTCCTTGAGCACGGACGAGACCAGCTTCTCCGCCTCCTTGCGAACCTTCTCCTTCTTGGCCAGCTCCAGGCCGATCTGCTTGGCCAGCAGCTTGCCCTCGGCGCCGATGCGGCCGGCGGCCTGCTCGCCCAGCCACTCTCGAATGCGGTCCTTGGCCGCGACGGTCGCCGGCTCCTCGGCCTTCTCCGCCTCCGTCTTCTTCTCGCCCGTCTCGGCGCCCGGTTCCTTCGCCTCGGGCTTCTTGGAGCCGCAGGAAAGCGCCAGCCCCGCGGCGACGACCACGAACCATCTCGCCAGCCAGCTTTTCATCGCCATACCTCCAGCCGTGCAGTCTATTGATCGACGGCCGCGAAAGCCAGGCTATTCGCCCGGGACGAGCCCCATCACTATCGCGTCCTCGCCGTCGTCCGCATAGTACCTCTCGCGCACGCCCAGCTCCGCGAAGCCGAAAGAGCGGTACAGCCCGCGGGCCGCAAAATTGGATCTCCTCACCTCGAGCACCACCAGGTCGATTCCATCCTCGCGCTGCAGCATGTGCGCAATCAGCGCGCGCGCCACGCCGCGGCGGCGGAACCTCGGCGCGACCGCCAGGTCGAGCAGGTGCAGCTCGGAGGCGACGACCCAGTATACCGAAAAACCGCCGATCTCCCCGTCCAGCAGCGCGACTTCGGCCCGGGACCAGATCCTGAACCGGGAGATCTCGTCGCGCATCGCCTGGCGCGGCCACGGAGAACCGAAGCAGGCGCGCTCGATCTCCATGATCGCGTCGAGGTCGTCGGATCTGGCCCCGCGCACGAGCGGCCCGGCGCTTTTCCGCACCAGGCCGTCATCCACCGGCAGAGCCCGCGACCGGTCCTTCAATTGGTGATCCTGACCAGCCCGCGCTCGCGGACTTCATTGAGCCATTGGACCAGCGCGCCGCGGAGCTGCTCGTCGATCACGGTCCGCCGCAGCTCTCTTCGCGCCCGATCGAAGCTCTGCTGTCGCGGGCCGTCACCTCGAGAGAGGAAACGGCGGCGGAGCTCCTCCTCGTCCGGCGGATCTATCCGCTCCCGCATGTAGAGAATCTGCTGCTTGGCCAGCAGCGCGTCCTCGACCCAGAACTCCAGGTCCTCCCGGGTCGCGGCGTGCCGCGCCAGCAGATCTTCGATCACCTCGGGTCCTCCGGCCATCTCCTCGAGCCGCGCCAGGTCGCGGCGCAGCTCGGTGGGATCGACCTTCTCTCCCATCTGGCGGGACTGGCGAGCGAGGAGGCGCACCAGAACCGCCTCCCGGCGCGCTCGCAGCCGCAGATCCTCGTCGACCGCGGCCTGGCGCCAGCCCACTCCCTCGCGGCGAACGAGCAGCAGGTCGATCTCGAGCTCGAGCTGACTGAACAGAATCGGCGTCGCTTCGGCCTCGTTCGCGCGGTTGCTTCCCACCAGCACCGCGATTCCGTCCAGCAGCTCGCCGGGCGGATCGGGCTCGTCCGCTCGCGTCGCAGCGCAGGCCAGCGCGACCGCGAAGAAAAATGACAGAAGCACGGTTTTTTTCGTCGTCGGGATTTCTCCGGGGCAGGGCCGGCTCATGCCTGATCTCCCACCTCAGCCGTAGCGCGAGCGGCGCAGGCCGCGGCGGCTGCGGAGGAACTCGAGGAACGCGACCGCGGAGGGCAGCTCGCGCGACGGAACCAGGTCGACCATCTCGTGCGCGACCTGGCGCAGATCCGTGCTGCCTTCGCGGCGCCCGAACCTGTCTTCTCCGAAGCGCGCGCCGCGCGACGAGCGCGGTCCCTCCTCCTCGCCTTCCCAGGGAGGCGTGTTGGTCGGCTCGATGTTCTTGGCGCTCAACCACTCGGAGATGTGATCGCGCAGCTTGGCCGAGCGCATCGCGAACCAGCGCTCGCGGTCGTCCGGGTAGGCGACCAGCACGTCCTTGAAGCGGCGGAAGGCACCCTTGCCGTCGATCGCGATCGTCAGCTTCTCCTTGAGCACCGCGTCTTCCACGCTCTCGATGAACTCCTCCATCCAGCGGTACTGCTCGCGGGAGGAGATCGGGTCGATGTGCAGGTAGTCGCCGTCGTTCTCGGCCTCGTCGACGCGCATCTTGGCGTTGTCGCTGCCGCGGAAGATCCGGATCACGTCTCCGGTCACCGTGTTGAGAAAGCTGTTGAGATCCGGCGAGTTGTTCTCCAAGGCCCCCTCCAGCTCCATCCAGTCGAGGGCGACGCGAATGCAGTCCGGGTCGGGCTGCGACCGCTCGCTTTCGTCATCGTCCCTGACGGGCCGGCTCCCTTCCCGCTCCGACTCCTCGGGCTCCCGCTCGCGCTCGTCTAGATTCTCCTCGATGGGCTCTGCGTTTTCGAAGTCCATGACATCATTGCTCCTTCTCGACGCCTGCGGACAAGCGACCGCCCCAATTCCACCCGCAAACGCCAGTTATCGAGCGCCGCAGCCGCCACGAGACGCGGCCGCGGCGTCCGCCCTGTTAACCAATTCATTGTAACCGCCCCCCGCCCGGCTGACAACACCGCGCAACCGGACAAGACCCCGGACCCGCTTCGAAAACCGGCCCGTGGAGATTGCCCTGGCGGGCTGCGGGGTCTATAAATAGCGCCCATGAGGATTCGACTGATTTATCCAAAATGGCCCAAGCTCGCCAACCAGCGCGAGTTCCACCTGCCTCCCCACGGCCCGGTGGTCTTTGCCGCGGCGGTTCCCGAGCATCACGAGCTGGAGTTCACCGACGAGAACGTGGACGATCTCGATTTTTCCGAAAACGTCGATCTGGTCTGCCTCTCGATGATGCTGACCTGCCAGATTCCGCGGGGACGCCGGATCGCCTCGGAGTTCCGCGCCCGCGGAATCCCGGTGATCGCCGGCGGGATCGCCGCCGCCCTTCACGTCGAGGAGACGTCGGAGTTCGCGGACGCGGTCGTGGTCGGCGAGGTCGAGGGTCGAGTCGAGAAGATCTTCGCCGATCTCGAGGCCGGTCGCCTGCAAAAGGTCTACGACTTCCTGGACGACCCGGCTCCGATCGAGATCGTGGGCACGGCCAGGCGCTCGATTCTGAACCGCGACAGATACAGCTACCGCAAGATACAGATGCCCGACCTGGTGCACGCCTCGCGCGGTTGCCGCTTCGATTGCTATCCGTGCTGCGTCGGCTACCTGGGGGGACGCCGCTTTCGTCCCCGGCCGATAGATCGCGTGGTCGAGGAGGTGGAGAGCATCCCCAACACCAAGCTGTTCTTCGTCGACAACTCGCTGGCTCAGGACAGGGAGTGGGAGCTGGAGCTGTTCCGCGCGCTGAGGCCGCTGAACCGGCACATCATCTCGCACCCGGTCGAGGACGACGACGAGGTGCTGGACGCTGCGGCCGAGGCCGGAGCCTGGTGGGTCTACCAGGCGGTCTACAAGGACTCGAAGGTCATTCGCCGGCGCATTCTCCGGCTCAAGGAGCGCGGCATCTTCGTGGAGGGCACGATCCTGCTCGGTCTCGACAGCCACGACGCGGACTCGATCAAGCGCCTGGTGGAGTTCCTGATCGAGATCGAGCTGGACCTGGCCGAGTTTACCGTGCTGACCCCTTTCCCCCACACCCGCTGCTTCGACGAGCTGGAGGCGGCCGGTCGCATTCTCCACTACGACTGGAACCGCTACACAGCCGGAGAGGTGGTCTACCGGCCGGCCCGGATGAAGCCCGACGAGCTGCAAGAGCTGTATCACTGGGCGTGGAACGCTTTTTACGCCGACGAGCCCCAGGCAGTGAAGATGTCCAGGGTGCTGCGGCCCGTCACGATCGCGGACCGGGCTCGCAAGGCCGCCGCGGGCTGAGCGCCGAGCGAAATCACTTGGCGCTCGGCGGCGAGATGGTAAGATGCCGGGCGCAATCACGGCATTGCGGTGTCCGCCTCTAGATCGGGAGGAAAAGATGATCAGACGTGTCATGGTACAAACGGAGCTTGTTTGCGGCCTGGCGATCGTGTTCGGCTTCGGTTGCGGATCGGCCAAGACCGAAGTCGACAACCAGGGCGGCTCGAAAGCTTCTCAGCCTGCACCGTTCGCCGACGCCGACCTGAAGGGCGGCAAGAGCAAGTACGGCGACATCGAGCTGAGCGAGAAGGACGAGACGATCGAGGTGCCGGGCTCCCAGTACGGCGAGGCGCCGCCGGTCGAGACCGCCAAGAAAAAGAAGCGCGGCCGGCGCGGGAAGAAGACCGCCTCGGAGCCGACGATTCCTTACTCGGACGCCATCTCGGAGCAGATGGAGGGGCTGCAGTGGGGGATGACCTGGAAGAGGGTGATGTCGACCTTCCAAGAGCGGATCGACGAGGAGTTCGCCGACGAGCTGGCCGCCACCGCGGGGGACGCGCTCGAGGAGGATCGCGTACGCACCAAGATGCTGCGCGAGACCAAGAAGCTGCGCGACAGCTACATCGAGTTTACAGGACAGCGTACCGGCTACGAGAGCGGCATGATCGCCGACGAGTTCACGCACAACAACGGCGAGTCGATGCTGATGTGGGACGCCGGCAAATACGTGGAGTACCTGTTCTTCTTCGACGGCCGCCTCTGGAAGCGGCTGCGGGCGTTTCGCAAGGACTCCTTCCAGTCCGACATCGACTTCATGACCTTCCTTTCCACGCTGGAGAATCGCTTCGGCGAGGGGCAGCAGTTCTTCACCGACACCGGCGAGCTCGACAAGGTGATGTGGCGCGACGAGGAGACCTACGCCGCCGCGCTCGACCGCTCCAAGTTCTACGGCGCCTTCGGGCTCAGGTTCACCTCCGCGATCACGGCGACCTACCTCGACAAGCTGAGGACCGGCCAGGGGCGCGCCCGGGGCAAGGTCGGAGACGACGTGTCCGAGATGGTCGACACGGTCACCTCGGTCAAGAGCGAGACCAAGGATCACGACAGCTCGGTGATCGATTCCTACACCGGAGGCTCGTCGGCCCCCTCCGACTCCAGCGTGGGCACGGAGCAGTCCGCGAGCTCGGGCAAGAAGAAGAAAGAAGAGAAAGAGGAGGAGGAGGAGCAGGAACAGGAACAGGCTCCCGAGGCCGACGAAGACCTGATCGACGACCTCTTCTGAGCCCTCGGGTCAACCCTCCGAGACGCCGCGCAGCCCGGGAAGCTCCTGGCGCAAGGTGGGCTCGAGCACCTTTTCTATCAGCAGATCCCGTCCCGGACAGGCCCGGTAGGTGCCGCCGAAGCGCACCGAGACCAGCCCGCGCTGTTCGTCCACCGCGCTGACGCTGACCTCGCCGCCGTCCAGCCTGAACAGCGGCTCCAGCCGTTCGGCGATCACCTTCTCCACGCGTTTTCGATTCAGGCTCACGAGAAAGAGTCTAACCCAACCTCTGCGGGGGATGGCAAGAGAATGATCGAGGCGGCCGACCGGCGCGAGCCGGCCCCGAATCCGGGGCGATGACGTTTTTTCGTCTCATCGGGAGTACACACAGCCTCTCGAACGGAGTACACTGTCTGTCGCTCGGACTGGCGGAGTGGACGATGGTGGCCGAAAAAAAATACCGGCTCAAGTTCATGTTCCAGGAGATAGACCTGGGCGAAGGGGACTTCTTCATCGGCCGCTCTCCTTCGTGCAATCTGACCCTCGAGGATCCGTTGGTCTCCCGCAAGCACGTGCGAATCAGGCTGCGCGACGGGGTGGCGATCCTGGACGACCTGGGCAGCCGCAACGGTACGCTGATCAACGGCGAGCCGGTCTTCGAGGACTACCGCCTGCAGAATCGCGATCGCCTGCGGGTGGGAAGCCACGAGATGATCTTCATAGAGGAGAAGCGCTTCCACTCGCGTCCGATGCGGGCCACCGGCGCGCTGGTGAGCTGCTCTTCCTGCGGAGCCCCCTTTGCCGCCGGGAGCTCCAGGTGCCCGCACTGCGGTATGCCGATCGTCTCCGATGCGGTCTGCGCCGCATGCGGGAGGCCGATCGGCGCAGACGACGAGACCTGTCCGCACTGCGGTGCTCCGACCAGGAAGCAGCGCGAGGACGAGACGATTCCGGTCGAGCTCGGAGGCGCCTCCTCGGGTTGGACCTCGGTGCTGGTCAGCGAGGTGATCGACAAGGCGCTGGCGGCCGAGCGCTACGACCAGGTGGCCAGCCTGCTGCAGGGCAAGATCGACGATTTCGAGCGCAAGTGCGCGCGCGGAGTCGTGGACATCGGCAAGCTCGTGGAGATCGGGCGCCTCAACCTCGCCCTGGCGGCGGCGACCCGGGACGCCTCGCGAGTCGCCTGGGTGATCGAGCAGTGGAAGCGCGCCGACGCCCCGATGCCGGAGGCCACGCTCCAGGAGGTGATCGAGGCCGCCGACGGGTGGCTGGATCTGCGAAATCCGCTTTCCGGGTACGCGGAGAAGCTGACCAGCGGGACTTCCACGGACGAAAAAAGAGCGCTGATCGAGAGAATCCGCCGCCACATGGACGGCGACGGGACTGGTTCAAAGTAGGAGTTCGATGACCAAGTATCGCCTGATTCACCAGAATTCGAACATCGAGGCGCCCAGCGGTCGTTTCGAGATAGGCCGCAGCAACGAGTGCAGCCTGGTGCTCGACGATCCGAGCGTGTCCCGCCGGCACGCCACGGTCCTCAACGAGGACGGAAAGCTGTTCGTCGAGGATCTGGGCAGCCGCAACGGGGTCGTGGTCAACGGCGAGCGTATCGAGGGACGTCACCTCTTGCGAGACGGAGACAGGCTGGCGATCGGTCACCAGACGATCAGGATCGTGGCCGTGCAAAAGACGCCCGACGCGGATCGAACCATGGGGCTGGCCAACTGTCCGTCCTGCGGAGCGTGGATGTCGAGCAACGAGGAGGTCTGCCCGCAGTGCGGCGCCAGGCGGAGAGAGGAAAAATCGGTCCCGCACAAGACCGCGGAGATCGACCTGTCGGCCGGCGCGCCGAGCGAGAAACGAGCGAAATCCACCAGCGGCCAATCCGCCACGATGCGACCGCACGCGGTGCTCGCCGCGTTGGTGCAAAAGTCGATCAACATGAACAAGCACGACGAGGCCGAGCGGCTGCTGGGCAACATGATGCAGTCCCTGCTCGAGCGCAGCGAGTCGGACGGAGTGGTTCCGGACGGCGACCTGCTGTCCCTGAACCGCGGCCTGATCGCGCTGGCCAAGGCGGCGCGGTCCCCGCAGCTGATCAGTCGTCTGTTCGCCCTGCACAGGACCCTCGGGGTGCTGATGCCGCGGGAGACCGTCGAGTCTCTCTACGAGAACGTGCGCAAGACCGGCTACCGCTCCTGCAACGAGATGTCTCGTTACCTGGATTACCTGGCCAGGCGGGCTTCGGAATTCAGCCCGGGCGAAAAGTTCATTCACCGCCGGCTGCAAGGTCTGGTCGGCCTGGTTTCCTGAACAGATCCAAATACGTTGGGGGCTACTCCGAACTACTGGTCTTCTTCAGGCTGCGCAGCCAAAGCGCCCGACTCGGCTTTCTCCACGTACTCGTTGAACTCCTCTTCGACATCGATGCCGCCGAGGAACGAGACCGGCGCCTGGGAGGCGATTTCGGCGAGCTTGTTCAGCAGGTTCTGCTGCGTGTCGCGCATCGATTTCATCAGATCGGACATCGCGCGCAGACGCTTGGAGTAGTCATCGAAGTGACACTGGGTGGCGTTCTTCAGCAGGCCGGCCTTGGAGTTGTCGCCGACCAGCACCACGTACTCCTCCGGCTCCTCGGTCAGCTTCTTGTCTCCGGGCTTCGGGTTGTACAGCTTGCGCTCGTCGCCGTAGGTCCCGGTGTCCTGCTGGACCTGGACGACCGTCTCGCCGTCGTCCTCCTCCGAGGCTCCCAGCACGACCAGGTTGGCGACGAACTGTCCGCCCTTCTTCTCGTCCCGGGCGAAGACCACGCCGTAATTGGTCTCGAGGAGCTTTTTGAACTCCTCCCCGGCCGCGGTCAGCGCCTTTTCGTCGTTGCGCGTCTTGCGGCGGTGCTCCTCGATCATGTCGTAGAGATCGCCCCACTTGTTGTAGTACTTGTTCAGCCACTGAACCGCCGCGGCGTCGAAGTTGCGGTAGTTGCGCTCGGTGAAGATCTGGGGCCTGATCGGGTTGCCCTTCAGCTTGTCGCTGAGGAAACCCAGGTGCTTTTCGTCGTACTCGTGCTTGGCCGCCTTGCGCAAAGCGGTGTTGATCACACCCTCGATCTCGTCGAACAGCGAGGCCGCCTGTTTTATCTCGTACTCGACTATCAACGCGTCGCGAATCGCGATGTTGAGAGCCACCCTTCCCGAGACCGCCTTGCCGCCCATGAACCCCAGTCCCAGCGCCACCACCGCCAGCACGATCATCACGATCACCAGCGGCCTTCGGCTCTTGCCCGCCTCCGATTCGCTGAACGTGGCCGAGGCGTCGGCTCCGATCAGGCCCTCGTCGGGCCGGTAGGACGGCCGCTGCGCGGGCAGGTTGTCCGAGGCGAACGGGTCGCGCTTCTGCTGCTCGGGATCCGGTCCCGGCGGTTGCTGCTGCTGCTGCTGCTGCTGCTGTTGCTGCATGAACGGCGGCACCACCGGCTTGGGCTCCTTGGCGCCGCCCAGGCCCGGCAGCGGTGCTCCGCCGCCCGGCTTGGCGCCGCCCAGACCCGGGAGAGGTCCGGGCAGCTTCCCGCCACCTTGGTCCTTGCCCCCCCCGCTGCCTGGCTTGTTTTGATCGTCGCTCAACTTGTCCTCCGCGTGTGCGCTGTCGGCCCCAATCGGCCGCCTGGGCGAGTGCCGCGAAAGGGTACTTACAACATCTGGCGCGTGTCAAGCTGATAGAAGGG
The DNA here is from genome assembly GCA_046484285.1 of Polyangia bacterium. Lineage (GTDB taxonomy): Bacteria > Myxococcota_A > Polyangia > JAAYKL01 > JAAYKL01 > CAZHCG01. Next base: position 4,992 of record JAWOBP010000055.1, on the reverse strand, counting down.
CGTCGATTCCGGCGTTTCAGTCGGCCGAGATCAGGTAGCCAAGCATGGTGTTGTCGCAGGTTTGCGGCGAGAATCCCCAGAGGCAGGAGCCGTCGCACTGGTAGTAGTAGTTGTTCTCGGTGTTGCAGATCCGGGTCTGGCAGGTGGTCGCCTGGGTCACCGTGCCGGGATCCTCGCACCACTCGCTGTTCTGATAGACGAGGATCTTGTCGGTGATCTTCTCTTTCGTCACTGCGCCGTCCTGGATCTCGTCGGTGCCCACCGCGCCGGTGCCCAGGTGTGACGCGGTCAGCGCGTCGGTGCCCACGCTGAACTCGTTGCCGGTCAGGGTCAGGCCCGAGCCGGCGGTGTAGGTCGTGGGGCTCGACTGGTCAGCCTCGCAGATCGGCGTCCGCGTCCGTGCTCGATTCCGATCCGGACGTATCCATCTGGGCGCAGCAGCAAAGCGAGATACCGACCCCGAGCAGCAGTACCAGTGAAAATGATCGCGCTGTACGCATCTTGATCATGATAACACCCATCCAGGTAGCCATCAGGGTGTTTTTCGGATGTCTTCTTGTCCCAAAAAAGGCGGGGGGGTCAGTCTTCGATGCTCTTCAGCTCCATCCCGAACATGTACTCCACGCCGTCCTCGGTGCGGTTGGGGCCCAGCTCTAGGCGGCCGAGCGCCTCGACCTTGACCACGGAGCGGTACAGCTTCTCGCGGTCGACCTCGTAGGGATCGCCGCTGGCGTCGACGTAGACCAGGTCGCCCATCGTGGGCGGAAAGCAGAACACGCAGCCGGCCATCACGATCACGGTGTTGGCCACCCAGAAGCGCTTCATCTCGCCGCTTTCGGGAACCGGATCGATCGGCATCACCGCGCCCGAGACGCGCACCGCCGCGCCGCTGTACTTGCGCAGCGTCTTTTCGTCGAAGGTGTCGGTGCGGCGGTACTGGGCGCGCAGATCCTTGAGCTCGCGGAACGGGATCTCGAGAGGAGAGCTCCAGTCGGGCGGGTACTGCTTGCGATCGACGGCCTCGTAGCGGTCTGCTTTCTTCTTCTTGGTGCGCACGACCGCGTCGGCGCCGTGCACCTTGCGTCCGCCGCCGCCGGAAAAGCTCGACCCGACCGTCTTGGTTCCTCCGTCGGAAGAGGCGTCGGGACCCGCGTCGGCCGAGGGGCTCCAGTAGACGATCTTCTCCGCGGGCCCGCCGTCGGCCGAGGCGGCCGAGCCGCGCTCGGATCGCCGCTGGCCGCCGGCGGACGAGCCGCGACCGGGCTTGGTCAGGTAGACGGCGACGCCCACCGCCACCAACGCCGCCACGACGAGGATCGCCTTTTTCACTCGGCGCGACTCCTTGACTCCCCCGTGCCGCAAATCAATCCTTGGCGATCTCCTCGACCAGGTTCATCCGGTAGGTGAATACCATGGCTGCCAGCGCTAGCAACTGCCCGGCGACGAGCGTGATTGCGATCCCCCACGTCTCGAGCCGGGTCATCACCCACGGCTCCACCGAGATCCCCATCCCGCTGACGAGCAGATTCTCGAACCACCAGACCGCGCCGTGGCCCACCACCACGCCGACCAGCGCCCCGAGCAGCGTAATCGCGAACGCCTCGATCATCACGATCAACGAGATGGTCAGCCGGCCGACGCCCAGGCTCCGCATCAACGCCAGCTCCTTGCGGCGCTCGTTGATCGACATCACCAGGGTGACCAGGATCATCACCACCGCCACGATCAGGGTCAGCGCCGAGAACAGCTCGACGAGCTGCTCGCCCTTGTTCATGTACTGCACCAGGCGGCGCACGGTCTTGCCGGTGTCCACGCCCTGGTAGCCGCTCTTGAGGCTCCACTCGGCCTCGAGCTGCGAGGTGTAGACCGGGTTCTTGGTCTTGACGAAGACCGCGGTCACGTCGCCGGTGAACACGTCGAAGTTGTCCTCGTCGTCGGGCGGCTCCACGTCCTCGCCGCGGGCGAGCGCGGCCTCGTACTCGGCGCGGGCCTCGGTCCGCTCGCCGTCGTGGATGAACCACACCGACTTTATGTTGGTGTAGATCGCGGCGTCCTCCGGACCGCCGGTGGGGTTGAGGATCCCGACCACCTCGTAGACCAGCTCACTGTGGTCCTCGAGATCGGCGGCGGCCACCATCCCGTGCACGCCGGTGAACTGGTCGCCGATCTCGAGTTCCACCCGCTGGGCCACCTCGCTGCCCAGCACCGCGTGCTTCAGCTCCGAGAAGTCGATTCGCCCGGCCGAGCAGCCGACACCGAAGTCGCGCGGGAACTCCTCGATCGTGCCGATTATGGGGTAGTTCTGCAGCGAGTCGGCCACGCCGATCGGGTAGGCCGCGATCACGCGCCTGTCCTCCGATACCTCTTCGTAGGCCTCGTACTTGATTTTGCCCACCGGCTGGTCGACATGAAAGATCGTGGACATGATCATCTGCACGGCGCTGGAGCGCTCCGAGCCGATCACTAGCGGGTAGCGGATCGCGCCTTCCACCGCGGTCTTCTTGACCGCGAAGTTGACCAGGCCGATTCCGACCACGAAGGTCAGCGACAGCGCGATGGCGAGAATCGAGACGATCGTGGCGAAGCGGCGGTGCTTGAGGTACCGCATCGCCACGAGCAGGAGGTTTCCCGATTTCGAAGCGCTCATCTGTCCACCTCCCCCTGCTCGAGGTCGAAGCTGACCGCGCCGTCGAACTGTTTGAGGACCGGATCGTGGGTGGCGATCAGCAGAGTCGATCCCTCGCTTTGCATCTTCTCGAGCGTGGCCAGCACGATCTCGGCCGACTCGCGGTCCAGGTTGGCGGTCGGCTCGTCGGCCAGCAGCAGCTTGGGCCGCCGCAGGGCGGCGCGCGCCACCGCCACGCGCTGGCGCTGGCCCACCGAGAGGTGGAACGGCAGCTTGTCGAGGTGATCGCCGAGGCCCAGCTCCTCGAGAACCTCGCGCGCCCGTTTTTTGTCAACGGCCTGTCCGGAGCCGGCCAGCGAGCTGGGCACGTACACGTTCTCGAGCACGGTCAGCGGCGAGATCAGGTTGAACGTCTGGAAGATGTAGCCCACGTTCTGGGCGCGGAAGCGATCGCGGCGCGCCTCGGAGAGCGCGCCCACGGACACCCCGTCCACCAGCAGCTCGCCGCTGTCCGGGGTCAGCAGCCCGGCCACCACGTTGAGCAGGGTCGACTTGCCCGAGCCCGAGCGTCCCTCGAGGATCAGCACTCCGCCCTTATCGCACTCGAACGACACCGAGTCGAGCACGGTGCGGATTCCGCCGCCCGGCTCGGGGAAGCGCTTGACCACTTCCTGTGCTTGAATAGCGGTTTCCATCTGCACGCTCCGATCTGCCGGGCCGCCGAGCTTCGAGATCCTGTCTCTGTCGGTCCCGGTGGACTTCCGACGAAACGAGAGTACACGGATCGGTAGTGTTGTATAGTGGGAATCCGGGAATCAATATGAACGAAAACCCTAAACATTACGGACATTCCGCTCCTGCCGCGCGCGGAGAGATCGCGCTCGACGAGCGGCTCGCCTACCGGCTGGTCGAGGACACGACCGTGCTGGTCGACACGACCGGGAGGCGCCTTTTACGGCTCAACGCCGGGGGCGGACGCGTTCTCGAGCGGATCGATCGCGGAGAGGCGCTCGAGAGCCCCGCGGATCTGGCCTTTGCCCGGCGGCTGGTCGAGCTGGGGCTGGCGCGCGAGGCGGACCGGGGGCGCAAGGAGAGTCGCTCTGCCGCTTCCAGCTCGGATCCGGGGGGCGACGCTCTGCTCGATCGCCTCAACCGCTGGGCCTCGCGGCGGCTGGTGCCGCTGCATGCCCAGATGGAGATCACGCACCGCTGCGGGCTGCGCTGCCGGCACTGCTACCTGGAGGGGTTGGAGCGTTCCGGCGCGCGGGAGCTGTCGCTGGACGAGCGCGTCGGCTTTCTCGACGAGCTGGCCGGGCTGGGCGGGCTGTTCCTGCTGATCACCGGCGGCGAGCCGTTCGTCCACCCCGAGCTCGGCGCGCTGTTCGACGCCGCCCGCGAGCGGCGCTTCGCCGTCTCGCTGCTGACCTCCGGCGACGCCTTCGACCCGGGGCTGGCGAGCCACATGGCGGCCCGCGGGCTAGACGCGGTCCAGATATCGATCTACGGGGCCCGCGCCGAGACCCACGATGCGCTGACCCGCGTCGCCGGCTCGTTCGAGCGGGCGCTGGAAGCCCTGCGCGCTTTTCGCGAGCTGGGCGTGCGCACCAGGGCCGGCCTGACCGTGACCAGCGAGAACGCCGGCGAGCTCGACGAGATGCTGGACCTTGTCGGACGCGAGGGCGGTGGGGCCGTGCCCAACCTCTACATCGAGCCGCGCCGCGACGGATCGCGCGTTTCCCAGTCGCTGGCGGCCGACGAAGAGACCGTGCGCGAGACGCTGGCGCGGCTGGCGCTCGGAGACGAGCCGCGCATGCGCGGGCTGGGGCCGGACGATCCCCCCTGCGGCGCGGGGCGCAACAGCCTGGCCGTCGATCCGTACGGAGAGATCACTCCCTGCCTCAGCCTGCGCTACCCGGTCGGCTCGATTCGGGGCTCTTCCCTGGGCGGGATCTGGCGGGATTCGCCGCGCTTGGCCGAGCTGCGACAGATTCGCCTGCGCGACCTGGAGGCCTGCCCCGAGTGCGAGCACAGGAGCTTCTGCGACCGCTGCGCCGGCTTCGCCGCGGCCGAGGGCAGACCGCTGACCGGCCACGCCGAGTTCGATTGCCTGCAAGCGAGGCTGCGCTCGGAGCTGGCGAGGGGAGCCGAGCGAGACCGATTCAGTTGACGGCTACCGCCAATGCCGGTCACTTAAGCGATCGGTCAGTCCAGAAAAGAGCGTTTGGCTCTTTTTTTGCCTCCACGAAGGTCGGTATCTCACATTGGAGCGGGCTCTTGCCAGGAGAACGCAATGCCGACATCCCTCGCCTGCGCCATAGATGATATCGTCGAGTCCGGTATCCCGGCTGCCAGCAAGAAATTTGGCA
>JAWOBP010000191.1:0-7900 GCA_046484285.1 Polyangia bacterium | reverse complement strand
CCGCCGTCCTCGCTGTGGCCGGTGGGAGCCCCGGCCGCGCCCTGCTGAGGCGAGCCGGGCTTCGGGGCGAGATCGAAAGAGGACCTGTCGCAGCAGGGCGCCGGCAAGCCGAGTCGCGCGCGCCCGGCGCACCGCTGCGTCTTTTCGAGCGATCATTGACGGAAAAGCGGCAGGCGGGGCGGCGCGGCGAGTGAATTTCGAGTGATCCCTGGGTGAAAAAGTGAAAACGAATCCGACTGTTCCAACCTGGCTGCCGAGCACGCGTTATAGAACCGGCAAACCTTCGGGGTAGGTCAAGGCCAACGCCAAAATCGACAACGATTTCAATTTGATCCGTGTACTCAGAGCGAAGCGCAGAGCGAAGCGCAGAGAGCGAAGCGCAGAGAGCGAAGCGCAGATTCTCTTTCACTGGGAGAGGCCGCGGCGTTTCAACACTAGGCGGTGCACGCCTGCATCGGAGAGGACGTAGAGCCTGGTGGTGACCCCCACGTCCAGCAGCAGCTGCTCGACGCGGCCGGCGTCCTCGCCTCGGCCCCTGGACGAGGTGACCAGCGCGGTCCTCCAGTTGTGCCCCCCGTCCGACGATATCCTGACGCTGCCTCTGCGCTCGGCCGGACGGTGCACGGCCGCTGCGATCCAGCTCGGCTCTCCGGGATCGAGGGCGATCGCGCTGACCCCGGCGAGCGACTCGGCCTCGGCCCAGCTCGAGCCGCCATCGTACGAAAGCGCCAGCGGGGCGTCCCGATCGCCCGAGGTGGCGGCCACGACCCGCTCGGTCGCGGCGAACCGCACTCTCTCACCGCCGCGCAACCCGGCCAGCGATCGGGGCTGGGCCAGCTCGCTCCACGAATCCGCCGCCGGGTCGCCCCTCAGCAGCCGCCCGCCCGCCGAGAGGAGCAGCAGTTCGTCGCCGCCCTCGACCGGCGCCGCGGTGCGGCAGGGAGCGTCGCTCAGCGGTCCGCTCCAGCTGCGGCCGGCGTCGTCGCTGAAGAACAGCTGTCCCTCACCGGTCAGGCCCAGCAGGCGAAACCCTCCGGAGGAGAGCGGCTGCCCGTCCACGGCGAAAGACGTGGAGACCCGATCCAGACCCGCGCCGCGCTCGAACCCCATCGAGAGCCAGCCGTTGACCGGCACGGGCTCGAAACCTACGCGATCGATCCGCAAAGCTCCCCTGCCCGCGGTTCCGACGAAGAGGCGCTCCTCGTGCGCGCAGACCGAGATCGCCCGGTCGCCGAGTGCCGTCTCGGAGGGATGCAGCGCGCCGTCCGCGCCCAGCACGTAGAGCGCCTCTCCCACCGCCAGCGGCGCTCCCCCGGAGACCGCGACCGCGGTCGCGCTTCCGCCGTCGGGGCCCAGCAGCTGCCTGTCCATCACCACGCCCGGAGAGACGCGCTCTCGCTCGGGCTCGGGCTCGGCCTCCTCGGCCGGCAGCGCTATTCCCAGCCGCCGCATCGCATCCTCGACCGGCTCGTCCTCGTCGTCCTCCCCGTCGTCCAGCCGATCCCACGAGTCCGGATCGAGCGAATCGAACAGTTCGTCGCTGAGCGGCCCCTCCGCTCCACCGTCCTCGTCCGCCGCGACCTGGTCTTCGTCGACGAACCAGTCCTCGTCCAAGGCCGGACCCTTGTCACCGTCCTCGTCGATCCAGCTCTCGGGCTCGTCCTCCATCACCGCGGAGGCCAGGTCTCCCGGGTCCTCGCGATCCTCGCGATCCTCCCGCCCGGAGACCCACGACTCCTCTTCCAGGCCGATCAGCTCGCCAGCCAGCTCGCGCTCCGTCTCGCGCCGGTCTCTCTCCATCCCTTCCGCCTCGGACGAGTCGGTCGTCTCGACGGGATCATCGACGTACTCGGCCAGCGAATCGGGATCCGGGCTCTCGCCGTCGTCCTCGGGCAGGGGCGCCGGCTCCGGCAGAACGAGCAAATCTTCCGGGCGCGGTGGATCCGACGGCCGCCGTCCGCGATCGCTCATCGCGCACCTCCCGGTCGGCTCAAGGGCGGCAGACCCAGCCTGTCCCGCACCTTCTTGAAATCCTCCCAGACCGGCCGCTTGGCGCTCTCGTTGCGCAGCAGGTAGGCGGGGTGATAAGTGGGCATCAAATCGATCCCCTCGTAGTCGTGGAAGCGCCCCCGCATCCTTCTCACCGACGCCGCGGTGTCGAGCAGGTAGGCGGCCGCGGGGCGGCCGAGCGCGATTATCACTTGGGGGTGAATGATCCGCAGCTGCCTGCGCAAGAAGCGGCCGCATGTCTGCGCCTCCTCGGGCTCCGGATCGCGGTTGCCGGGTGGCCGGCACTTGACCACGTTGCAGATGTAGACGTCCTCTCGCGAAAGCCCGATCGCGGCCAGGATCCGGTCGAGCAGCTGCCCGGCCGGACCGACGAACGGACGGCCGCTGAGATCCTCTTCTCTGCCCGGCCCCTCGCCGACCAGGACGAGCCTGGCGTCGGGCCTGCCGCCTCCGAACACGATCCGATTGCGTCCCGCGTGCAGGGGGCAGCGCTCGCAATCCCCGATCTCGGCGCGCAGAGCCTCGAGCTCGGCTCCGGGGTCGCGGGCCTCGTCCCGCTCGCCGGGCGGCGTCTCCCGCGTCGCGACAGGACGCTCGACCGCTCGCGAGGCGGGCGGGAAGACCTCCGCGCCCAGCTCCGCCTCCCAGCGCAGCCGGTCGGCCAGCGCCCGCGCCAGATCTACGACCTCCCCGCCGTTGGGCTCTCTCATCGAGCGCTCCTTCCACGCCCGGACCAGCCACGGAAACCGGACCGGCTCCGTCTGCGGGTGTCATGATACGGCAGTCGCCGCGCCGGGCAAGACCACTTGCCGTCCGCACACCAGTGACTAACCTGTTGTCGATGATGGCCGCTTTGCCAGTTCTTGCCGCAGCGACGATGTTGCTTCTGATTCCGAATCCTGCGCTGGCATGGGGACCGGTCGCGCACCTGGATATCGGAACCCAGCTGCTGAGCGGCGCCGTGGCGCTGGCCCCCTCGCTGCTGCGGCTGATCGAGAGCCGTCGGCTGGACTTCCTCTACGGCAGCCTGGCCGCCGACGCGATCGTGGGCAAGAATCGCTCTTGCTGGCACGAGCACTGTCACAACTGGGACGTGGCCCGCTCGCTGCTGGCCGCGGCCGAAAAGGAGGGAGAGAGCCGCCGCGCGTTCATGCTGGGCTACCTGGGACATCTCGGCGCGGACGTGGTGGCCCACAACCATATCGTTCCCCAGATGCTGATTCTCCACTACCGGGCCAAGGGAATCGGACACTTGTACTGGGAGGCGCGCGTCGACAACAGGCTGCTCGAGGAGCACCCGAAGCTGGAAGAGACCTGGCTCGAGCTGGGCCGGGCGCGCTTTCCCGGACACGACCGTTTCCTGTCCGTCCACCTGGCGCCGGCGCTGATCTCCAACCGCATGTCGTCCCAGCTGTTCCGCAGGAGCATCGACGTGCAGAGCCGCAGGCCCTGGAAGATTGCGCTGCGCCGCATCGACCGCGGCTCGCGGTTGATGCTGCCGCGCGAGACGTTGCTGCGCTGGAGCCGCCTGGCGCTGGAAGGAGCGCGGCGCGCGGTTACGAACCCGCACAGCCGACGTTTGGACAGGCTCGATCCAACCGGTAGGCAGGCCCTCGAATTCGCGCTGGCCAAGCGACGCGCGCTGCGCCGCATGATGAGACGGGGGGTCGGCCAGGACGAGGTAGACGAGGCCTATCGCGAGGCGCTCGACGGCACGCAGGTGGTCGATATCAACCACTTCGAGGACGACCCGGCCAGCGAGCCTCCCCGCCCTCAGGTCGAGTAGGTGAAGTGCAGGTCGTAGCCGCAGACGGTGAAGACGTCGCCCTCGTCGATCCGCTTGGAATCGACCGGCTTGCCGTTGAAGTCGATGCCGTTGGTGCTGCCCAGGTCCTTCATGTAGTAGGCGCCGTTGTGGAAGATCACCGCCGCGTGCTTGCGGGAGATGTTGGCGTCCTTGATCGTCAAGTCAGACGACTTGGATCCGCGCCCGATGATGAACTGGTCCTGTAAAATCGGAATCTTGCGCCCTTGGAAGACCATCGTCAGCGGCGGGCGCTGCATGCCGCTCGCCCCGGTGTCGCCGGACGGACGCGGCGGAGGAGGAGGTCGAGACGGCCGCATCGACGGCGGTCGAGGCGCCTGGGGTGCTCCTCCTCCGGAGCCGCCCGGCCGGGGCAGCGACGGACCGCCCGACTCGGAGCGGCGAGCCGGAGGCGCGGGAACTCTTCCCTCGCCGGGTCGCGGCAGACCGGCCGCCTTGCCCCGTACCGTGGGGGGAGGCTCCTTGCCCGGTCGCGGCGGGCCCGGAGCCGGGGCCTCGCCCGTGCCGGTCTCCAGGAAACCCTGGCTCGCCGCGTACTGGCGCATCGCCTCGTTGACGAGGTAGTCAACGGAGCAATCCATCTCCTCTGCCCGCTGGACGAACCGCTGCCAGAGGGCGGTGCGGGCGTGGAAGCTCTGTAACGTCTTCTTGCCTGTCGACCGCGAGCTCATCTGGATCAGCCTTTCTTCTCGAGATCGGCGAGCACCGCCTTGGCGGCTTCGCCGACGGTCTTGTGCTCGAAACCCCGGGGCAGCTTCATCTTGGAGTCGGCCAGCTTCTTCAACAAGGCGATCTCCTCCTTTTTACCGATCGCCCCCATCACGTAGATCGCCACTCCGCGGGCGAACGGCCCACCCTGTTGCGCCACCTCCCGGACCTGGGGCAGCAGCTTGGGAAAGCGGGCCACCCACAGTATCACGTCGTTTACCTGCTGGCCCGAGGTGGCGAGATCATCGGTCGCCAGCAACCTGGCGAGCTGGTTTTCTCCGTCCATGCGCAGCAGACAGCGCAGCCCCACCAGCCGCCAGAAGAAATCCTCCTCCTCTAGTAGCCGGGCGACCTGATCGACCTGCTCCTCGCCGCCGGCCTGGGAGATGGTCAGGTAGGTCTCCTCGCGCTGGAACTTGTCGTACTCCTCGTTCTTGGCCATCTCGAGCAGCTTCTGCAGCCTCTCGTCGCTGGGCTCGATGTGCTCCTTGTCCAGCGCCATCGAGAAGGCGCGCAGCGCGAACCGCTGCAGTTCAGGGCTGAGATTCTTGTCCGTCGCCAGCTCGATCAACGTATCGGCGATCGCCTCTCCGCCGATGATCGCCGCCACCACCAGGTGCAGCTCTCCGATCGAGGAGACGTTGCTCTCGAGCTGTTCGGCCCAGTGGCTGGATGCCTTCTCGAAGACCTTCTCGTCGCCGGCCTCGCGGATCAGGTTGGCGACGTGCTCTATGGTCGGGTTGTCCATCTTCAAAACGTCGATCATCGCTTCGGCCGCCGGCGGCCCCAGCTTCTCCACAATCGTCTTGGCGTTGTGGTTACCGGCCATCGCGCGCTTGTTGTAGTCGCCGCGGGTGCACCAGTGGACGAGCGGCTTTCTCAGCGCCGCGAGCGCCTCGGAGTCGGCGAACTCGACCATCATGAACAGCCCGTCCTTGGCGTCGATCTGCTCGCGGCTGATCGTCTCCCCGGCGGACTCGACGATCTTGCCGATTCGTGTGGCGATCGCCTTGATCACCTCCTGGGCGTCGGCGCGCTCCATCTTCTTGAACGACTCGTGAAAAAGCTGCCACTCGTTGATCTCGACCAGCGCGGCGCCGGCCCGAGCGCGCAGATCGGTCTCGATCTCTGGATCGATCAGAGTGCCGGCCAGCTTCTTGGGGCCGTTCTGGGTCCCCTTCCAGCGCTCGATCTTCTCCTCGGTCACCTGGCAGGCGCACAGCGCCAGCAGCGAGACCAGCAGGGCGGCGACGAGCTCGCGTGCATTCCGCATGGCAAAGACTCCCTTCGCGCGCGCCCCGTGGCCGAACCCGACGCCCGGCGAGCCGAGCCGTCGAAAGACCATCGAGACGCTCCCGTTTCATCCTAGCGAACCGCTGGAAGCGGTCAACAAGGAACAGTGAAAACGAAACGAAGGGTCCGTTGCCGACGCGGACAGGGTCGACTCAGCTCATCCTGTTTTGGACAACAGTGACACCATTTCGACAGATGCAAAATTGCGTTGCGATTTCGGCAATCACAAGCGCCGGGGGCGGAGCTGTCGTTCCATTCCCCTCACCAGCGAACCTTTTCCTTCATCGAGAATGTCCGCGACCAGGCGGCGGAAGGTCTCCACCCCATCCCGCCGCGCGAGGAAGGCGTCCAGGGTGCGGAAGTATCCCGAGCGGCGGGCCAGGACGAAGGCGTCCCTCGTTTCCGGGTCCAGCTCCAGAAAGCGGGTGCAGTGGGCCTGCATCCGGTCGGCGTCGCGCGTGGCGTGACCCTCCAGATCGACCAACAGGTTGCGGTCGTGGTCCGAGATCACCTCGCTGCGCGCGCCGCGCAAGCCGGCCAGCAGCTCGCGGATCTCGGCGATGATCTCGTGCTCCTCGGGGTAGTCGAACTCGCCGCGTGCGTGCATCTCGGCCAGCGGCGATCCGGGGTCGATCCACAAGGTGCGCAGCCGCACGTGGTGCGGATCGATCTCGCGCAGCACGCGAGCGGTCTGGCGGGCGTGGACCTCGCTCAGCCCGCGCCCGCCCAGCGCGGGCATCACGTAGCAGCACAGGTCGAAGCCGCCCTCGACCACGCGCCGGCAGCCCCGGACGTGGTGCTCGGCCCGCGCGCCCTTTCTCACCATGGCCAGCACCTCGTCGCTGCCGCTCTCGACCCCGACGTGGATGCGGGTCAGGCCGGCCTCGCGCAGGGCCGCGAGCTGCTCGGGGGAGCGCGCACAGAGCGTCCGCGAGCGGGAGTAGCTGGTCACGCGCTCCACCTGCGGGAAGGTGCGCGTCAGGTGGGAGACGATCCGCGCCAGCCGCTCGGGCTTGATCGCCAGCGAGTCGGCGTCCTGGAGGAAGACGTGGCTCCCGCCGCGCGCCAGCCACAGCGCGACCCGCCGCTCGTCGTCGGTCGAGCGCGAGTCGTGGACCAGGTCGAGCGCGGCGCGAGCGTCGATGCCGCCCTCGCCGTCACTCCCCGCGCGAGAGCGCACTCTCTCGGCGGTCAGCGCCAGCAGGTCGATCTCGCCTTTTACCTCCTGCTCGCCGCGCCGCGAGAACCTGGTGCGCTTGTACACCGCGCAAAAGGCGCACTTGTTCCAGGGGCAGTTGCGCGTGACGCGCACCAGCAGGCTGAGCGCCTCGCTGGGCGGCCGGATCGGACCCAGCTCGCATTCGCGTAGTTCCGGCTCGTCGTTCATTGCGAGCGCAGGGTAGCACAGACGACCCGTCCTCGGGAGTCGCGCTCGAGCGCCACCGCCACCCGGGCGCGCCCGTCGAGCTCGGGCCGGCTCGATCTCAGCGCGCCGAAATCGGTCGTCGTGATGAAGTCGTCGAGCAGCTCCAGCCTCTCGGCCAGCTCGTCGAAGCGGGCGGAGCCCTCTTCGGACGCCAGCAGGGCGGTGGTGACGCGATCCCGCTCGCGCCGGGCCGCGGTCTCGATGCAGTGCTCGTCGAGCAGCAGTCGCATGGTGTTCCGTCGCGCGCCGCGCCGATCGCGGCTCGCGCTCCTCGACAAAAGGATAGCGCGCGACCGATCGTCCCGCCACCGGGTGCCGATCTCCTCCGCCGCGAAGCCACGGCCGTCCTTTTGGAGTATTCCGCGCTGTGGGGAAAGCGTTTCGGGCCGGGGCTCTGGTGGGCAGCGCTCGATCGCGATACCCCGACTCGAAAACCCTGCCACGAGATCGAAGCGGCCGGTGCGCTCACATCACCGGCACCTCGCAGAGGCTGGCCGGCGGCTCGTCGTCGCCGACGCATTCTCCGGCCAGCCTCTGCGAGGTGCCGGTGATGTGAGCGCACCGGCCGCTTCGATCTCGTGGCAGGGTTTTCGAGTCGGGGTATCGCGATCGAGCGCTGCCCACCAGAGCCCCGGCCC
>JAWOBP010000046.1:0-6249 GCA_046484285.1 Polyangia bacterium | reverse complement strand
CTGCCGAAGACGTCCGAGGGGGCGTAGCTGCCGATCAGCAGCCCGGAGACGAAGACCTCGACCGCCTCATCGCCATGAACGACACAGGCGAATCGTCCGAACCAGGCCGTTCGGTTCTTTTCGCTGCGGGCTTCGGCGATATTGAGTTGCATTGCTGTGGATTTCATACATGTAGAACCCCTTGGCCAGGGCAAATATTCCCACATTCCGCTGCATTTTTTCGATTTCTTTCACCCAGCAACCACGCGGCTTTTCAACGCGCGGTCGGAACTCTGGGGCGCGGACGACGGCGAGACGGCGCAGCGCCTCCTCGGTGTGCTCGATCCGGGTGCGGATCACGTCGGGATCAACCATCGCGCGGCGCCCCCTTTCCGAAGGTCCCGTCGGCGATTCGCCGGGCCAGAGCGGCGTCGTGGGCGCGCACCACGGGCTCGAAGTCGAGCCAGTCGCGCACGGCTTCGAAGCAAAAAGCGTGCAGCGCGTCCTCGTCCCGCGTCCAGAGGGGAAGACCGTCACGGGCGATGCGGTAGCGCAGCGCCAGGGAGGCCTCCTCGAGGAGAACGAGGTCGACGTCCTGGAGGGGTCCGGCCAGTCGCGCCAGGGCCGCGAATTTCCAACCGTACGTGTCCTCGACGTTCTCGGTGGTCCGCATCGCGAGGTCGACGTCGCTCATCGGTCCGTGCTCGCCGCGCGCTCGCGAGCCGAAAAGGAGCACGAGGTCTACCTCGTCCCGTGCGACCACCTCCTCGATCGCGTCGGCCACCGGTCGCGGCAGCCGCGCCATGTGCTCGGTGAAGCTCATGCGTCGATTATAGCGAAGTCTCGAGCTGCTCGCCCAGATTCCCGTGTACCCAGAACCGGGAATTCCGCTTTAAGCTAATCCCATGGAAATCATTGGACAAGTCCGCCTTCAAGGCGGGGGAGCTTCTGTCGAGTCGCCGAGCTCCGCCCCGTAGACTTGGTGCCTCATCAACCTCAGATACCGGCGCCGTCGCGGAAGCGATCGTCGCGGACGGCCGCCTGGGTGATTCGACTGCCGCGCGGTACCGACCGCGACAGCCAGACGTTGCCCCCGATCACGGAGTCGCGACCGATTGTGACCCGACCCAGGATCGTGGCTCCCGAGTAGATGATCACGTCGTCCTCCACCAGCGGGTGCCGGGGGATTCCCTTGACCGGGTTGCCGTCTTCGTCGAGAGCAAAGCTCTTGGCGCCCAGGGTTACGCCCTGGTAGACGCGAACGCGGTCGCCGATCCGGCAGGTCTCCCCGACCACCACCCCGGTGCCGTGATCGACGAAGAAGCTCTCGCCGATCGCAGCTCCCGGATGGATATCGATACCGGTCACGCTGTGTGCGTGCTCGGTGATGATCCGCGGGATCACGGGAACGTCCATCAGGTACAGCTCGTGAGCGATGCGGTAGTAGGTGATCGCCTGGATGCCCGGGTAGCAGAACACGACCTCGTCCGGTGTGCGCGCCGCCGGATCGCTCTCGTAGGCGGCGAGCACGTCCGTGTGCAGCTCACGCTGGACGGCGGGGAGCCGTTCCAGCAGCTTTTCCGTGATCTCTGCGGAGCGAGCCTCGCACTCCGGGCAGCCAACGGACGTCTTCTCCTCGCAGGTGAAGCACAGGCCGCGCTGCACCTGCTCTCGTAGCATGTCGATCGCGCGATCCAGCGTGGATCCGACGTGGAACTCGATGCTCTCCGAGGAGATCTCGGTGACACCGGAGTAGCCGGGGAACAACGCCGAGCGGAGCCTTTCGACCGTTTCCACCACGGCGTCCCTCGAGGGGAGGGCGTGACAGCGCGGACCGCGCAGCACCGATCTCGGCCCACCCGTCTCGCAGCCGCGGCACAGCTGCTGCACGACGGAGCAGAGATCTCGACCCGACGCGGGCTCGATCGATGACAGCGCGGCCGACTTCTCCTCGCATCCCGCCGCGGCGCGCCGCGGCCCGGCGTCTTCCGGAGCCTTGCCGCTCATGGTTCCTCTTCGTACAGCCAGGTGCTCAGGTAGCGTTCTCCCGAATCGCAGATCACGGTGACGATCCGGTGCTCGGAGTGCTCCTCGCGAGAGGCGAGCTCCAGCGCGGCCCAGACGTTCGCACCTGAGGAGATGCCGGCCAGGATGCCCTCGTCGCGCGCGAGTCGTCTGGCAGTGGCGCCGGCGTCCTCGTGATTCACCGCGATGATTTCGTCGATCAGATCGCTGCGCAGCACCTGCGGCACGAAGCCGGCGCCGATACCCTGGATCCTGTGCGTGCCCGGCTCGCCGCCGGAAAGAACAGGAGAGTCCGCGGGCTCAACGGCTACGGATAGAAGACTCGGGTTGTGCTTCCTCAGCCCCTCGGTCACGCCGGTGATCGTACCGCCGGTCCCGACGCCGGCGACGAAGACGTCCACCTCGCCGCCCGTGTCGCGCCAGATCTCCTCGGCGGTCGTCTCGCGGTGGGCGCGCACGTTGTCGGGATTGCCAAACTGCTGGAGCATCACGTGCCTCTCGTCGCGAGACGCCAGCTCGCGCGCCCGCTCGATCGCGCCTCGCATTCCTTCCGCACCGGGCGTCAAGATCAGCTCGGCGCCGAGCGCCTCCAGCAGCTTGCGTCGCTCCCGGCTGGCGGTATCGGGCATCAGGAGCACGACCTCCAGCCCGCGGGCCGCGCAGACGAACGCCAGCGCGATGCCGGTGTTGCCGCTGGTCGGCTCCACGACCACAGAGCGGGGGCCGAGCCGCCCCGCGGCCAGGGCGGAGTCGATCATGCTCGTTCCGATGCGATCCTTGACGCTCGCGCAGGGATTCTGCGACTCGAGCTTGACGACCACTTCGCCGCAGCTGTCGCTCGGCATGCGGTTCAGTCGGACCAGCGGCGTGTTGCCCACCAGCTCGGTGACGTCTGCGGCGATACGATCCATCAGCAGCTCCGCGCGTTGATTGTCTATCAGAATGATAGAGTATCGGCCCCGGCCACTGTGTCAAATCGCGAAACGACTCAGGTCGTAAAAGGAGAGATCTCCCGCAGGCGTTCGATGATCGGCGGGAGCGCTTCCAGGATGAGATCCACGTCCTGTTCGGTGTTGAACCGCCCCAGGGAGAAACGCACCGAGCCGTGGGCGTAGTCGAACGGGACGCCCATCGCGTGCAGCACGTGGGAGGGCTCCAGGTTGCCCGCGGTGCAGGCCGACCCGGAAGAAGCGCTGATCCCCTGCTGGTCGAGCATCAGCAGGATCGCCTCGCCCTCCACGTTCTTGAAGCTGACGTTCGCGGTACCGGGGAGACGGTGCTCGGCGTGACCGTTGCGCCGGCTGTGGGAAATTCGCAACAGTCCCTGCTCCAGCCGGTCGCGAAGGGCCCGCACACGCGTGCGCTCGTCGTCCGCGTGGCGCACGGCGAGCTCGGCGGCGCGGCCCAGCGCCACAATGCCCGGGACGTTCTCGGTGCCGCCCCGGCGGCCGCGCTCCTGGTGACCGCCGAGCAACAGCGGGCGGAAGCGACGGCCGCGACGGACGAACAGCGCGCCGACACCCTTGGGGGCGTGGATCTTGTGGCCGGAGATCGACAGGAGATCGATCGTGCCCGAGGAGAGATCGACCGGCGACTTGCCCGCGGCCTGCACCGCGTCGGTATGGAACAGCGCGTCGTGCTCGTGGGCGATGCGGCCCAGCTCCTCCACGGGGAACAGCACTCCGGTCTCGTTGTTGGCCGCCATCGCGCTGACGAGCGCCACGTCGTCGTCCATCGCGGCGCGCAGCTCGTCCAGGTCCATCCCGCCCTCGCCGTCCACCGACAGGTAGTCGACGACGTAGCCCTCGCTCTCCAGGTGTCGGGCCACGGTCAGCACGGCCGGGTGCTCCACGCGGGTCGTCACCACCCGACGCCTGCCCCGGCGCGAAGCGAGCGCGGAACGTATCGCGGTGTTGTTCGATTCGGTTCCGCCGCTGGTGAATACGATTTCGCTGGGTCGTCCGGCGCCCAGCATCGCTGCCACCGACTCGCGGCTCTCCTCGACCGCACGGCCCACCTCGCTGCCGAAGGAGTGCACGCTGGAGGGATTGCCCCAGCGCTCGACGAGGAACGGCAGCATCGCCTCGAGCACCTCGGGATCGACCCGCGTGGTGGCATTGTTGTCGGCGTAGACGAACGGCATGGGCCTACTCCTCCAAGACTTCCAGAGTGATGGCCGGATCGACGATCTCGCGAAGCTTGTCGCCGATCCAGCTCGAGGTCGAGCCCGCCGCCTTGCAGCCCGAGCACTGGGCCACCATGCGGATCTGCACGTGCGTGCCGTCGATGTCCACCAGCTCCAGGTCGCCCAGGTCCTTGTGCAGGACGGGCCGCACCTCGCTGTCGAGGATCTCCTGGATCATTGCGATGCGTTGCAAGTTGGTCAGCTTCCTTCGCGGTGGGTCTTTCTCGAGCGGCGACTCGTCTCGGGCCTCGCGTCCCTGATCCACGATCTGCTCGATCTCGTCGAGACAGGCGCCGCAACCTCCTCCCGCCTTGGTGTAGTTGGTGACTTCCTCTGCCGAGCGCAGGTCGTTTTCACGGATTGCGCGCCGGATCTTGCCCTCGGTGACGCCGAAGCAGTAGCAAACGATGCGCCCCTCGTCCTCCTCCGAATCCTGCTGTTGCACCGCTTCGCCCCGGTAGTCGGCGATCGCGGCCTCCAGCGCCTCGCGTCCCATCACCGAGCAGTGCATCTTCTCCGGCGGCAGCCCGCCGAGCGCGTCCGCGATCTCGCGGTTGGTGACCCGCAGCGCTTCGTCGATGGTCTTGCCCTTCACCAGCTCGGTGAGCACCGATGAGGAAGCGATCGCGCTGCCGCAACCGAAGGTCTGAAAGCGGGCGTCGGTGATGCGCTGCGACTCCGGATCGACGCTGATCGAGAGCGTCAGCGCGTCGCCGCAGGCGAGAGACCCCACCTCGCCGACGCCGTCCGGGCTCTCGACCCGGCCCACGTTCCGCGGCGAGAAGAAGTGCTGCTTGACCTTCTCGGAGTAGTTCCATCCCATGACGTCCTCCCACAGCGGGCCCCAGGCGGCCCGTTTCCAATCGTGGTATAGCCGCTTCTCGAAGGGGGCGCCAGTCAACGAGGCACCTTCTGCTTCGGCGCTCGGAGCCGCCGCCCTTGCAAGGCTCGCGGTCTGTCTCGTGCGGCGGCTCGGCCCGCTCGACTTCACGACAACTCCAGCTGACGTCCGAGGACCTCGGTCACCAGCCGATCCGCCGAGCTCTCCGATCTCACGAGCGCGCGGATGCGTTCCCGCGTCTTGGCGGCCACCCCGGCGTTTTCGGCCGCCTCGGTCGTGAACGAGTAGGCGCTCTGGACGTCGTGCCCGGTGATCTCGTACCCGTACCCTTCGACCCACTGTGCACCACGAAGAGCTCGTAGCCGTAGCAGCTCGAGTGGCGGCGGTGCATCTCGGGCTCGCGGGCGATCTCGTCCAGCGCGGCGCAGAGCTCCAGCGCCCGCGCAGTGCTAGTAGCACGTCAGGCCTCCAAGATCGGGTAGAGCCTCCGCAGCTTGATCCGTGCGTCTACAAACTGAAGACCCTGAAGCGCGGGTGGCGCGGGTGTCAGACACGCTGAAGCGCGGCGGGGGTAGATAGTCAGTTGATTGGAAAGTTCCGTTCCCGGCGGTTTTTCGCACTGGGCCAAACTTTTTTGCAACCGAGCGGGCCGATCGTCCGATGTAAGGGGCATGGGACATCCAATCAGAATCTATCAGCCGGGGATCGTCTACTCGATGGTCTCCAACATCGTCGACCGCCAGTTCATGTTCAAGCCGGACCACCATCCGGACAACCCGCTTCTGTCGCTCGAGAGCCCGCCCGAGGCCTTGTCGCCGGACAACGACATCATCCCCAGGCCCAGCGTGATCAACATCATCGGCTCTGCGGCGGCCAGGGCGCAGCGCGACAACCCGGTCCTGCTCCACTGGCTCGAAGTGACCCCCAACCACCCGCACTCCAGCACCTCGGTCGAGGAGGAGCAGCAGCTGGAGAACATCCCAGGCATCTACCGCGACTTCAACAGCAAGGTGGCCCGCCAGCTCAACGAGATAGTATCTTTGCCGGCGACCTGTTCAGGATGTATTCCAGGTATTGTGATGAAAGGAACTGGAAGGTGGATGTGAATACCATAACCGAGGGAACGGTGGGAGGTTATAAGGAAATAGTCTTTGCTGTCAGCGGCAAAGACTATTTCCTTATAACCTCCCACCGTACCCTCGGTTATGGTATTCACATC
>JAWOBP010000155.1:0-32204 GCA_046484285.1 Polyangia bacterium | reverse complement strand
GATGATGTTGATCACGCTGGGCTCGGGGATGATGTCGTTGTCCGGCGACAGCGCCTCGGGCGGGCTCTCGAGCGACAGAAGCGGGTTGTCCGGGTGGTGGTCCGGCTTGAACATGAACTGGCGGTCGACGATGTTGGAGACCATCGAGTAGACGATCCCCGGCTGATAGATTCTGATTGGATGTCCCATGCTCCTTACATCGGACGCTGGCCCCGATCGGTTGCAAAAAAGTTGGACCCCTGCGCGAAAAACCGCCGGGAACGGAACTTTCCAATCAACTGATTATCAAATCACGCCGCGCTTCAGCGTGTCTGACACTTCAGTTGTTGCCCCTGCCCACGATCCCGGCGTCACTCCTCCTCGACGTGGCGCTGCCACGCCTTCGTCGTCCTTCCTTGGCCTCGCGGACAGTTGCTCGCTCTCACCCGAACGTTTTCGATTGACTCGGTGCTAGCGCGAGCGTGACATTACGCCCTGGCAGATCTATACAAACCCACCATGCGCGTCGCGCTCGTACATCCCGCTGGATCGAACTGGGTGCCGGGAAGGCCCGACATCACGACCACCGCCAACCGCATGGCGCCGCTCGGTTTGCTCTCGCTGGCCGCGTACCTCGAGCCCGAGCACGAGGTTTTCATTCATGACTGCCTGGGGCCCGGCGCGACTTGCGGAACCGACGAGAACGCGCGCAGGGTGCTGGATCTGCGGCCCGACCTGGTCGGTTTTTCGACCACGACCTCGGGTTTCCTGGACGCCAACGAGATGGCCGCCAGGCTCAAGGGGAGCCGGCCCGATATCGTCACGGTCTTCGGCGGAGCGCACATCTCCGCTTTGGGCGCCGAGCTGCTCGAGCGTTTCGACGCGATCGACTACCTGGTATTGGGCGAGGGCGAACAGACGCTCGCCGAGCTGGCCTCAGGAGCCGACCCGCGGGAGATCGGCGGGCTGGCGTGGCGCGACGGCGAGCGAATCGTGACCAACCGGGTTCGCGGCCAGATTTCCAACCTCGACGATCTCCCGTTTCCGGCGTACGAGAAGCTGGCAGGCTTTCCCAAGGGGTACCAGCTGCCTCCGTTCAGCTACGTCAAGTCGCCGGGAGCGACGATGATCACCAGCCGCGGCTGCGTCTACAACTGTTCTTTTTGCGACCGCTCGGTCTTCGAGCGCGGCTTCCGCTACAACTCTCCGGGCTACATCTACGAGCACATGCGCTACCTGAGGCAGAAGTTCGGAGTGCGCCACATCAATATCTACGACGATCTCTTCACCACCAATCGCAAGAGGATCGTCGCGCTCTGCGAGCGCCTGATCCGCGAGCCGCTCGGGATCCAGTTCAACTGCGCGATCCACGCCGGGCACGCCGACGACGAGCTGCTCGGGATGCTGCACGACGCCGGCTGCCTGATGATTTCGGTCGGGATCGAGACCGGCGATTCGGAGCTGCTGGCCCGTCACAAGCCCAGCATCACCCTCGAGAAGGTGAGCGATACGGTGCATCGCGCCCAGGCCAACGGGCTGCGCGCCAAGGGGCTGTTCATCATGGGGTTGCCGGGAGAGACCCCGGAGACGGCGCGGCGCACCACCGAGTTCGCGCTGGAGCTGGGGCTCGACGACATGAACATCTCCAAGTTCTCGCCGTTCCACGGCGCTCCCTGCTGGCCGGCGATCCACGAGGAGGGGGAGTTCGAAGAGGACTGGCGCAAGATGAACTGCCTCAACTTCGTCTTCGTGCCCAAGGCGTTCGACAGCGAGCAGCAACTCGACCAGCTCTACAACGAGCACGTCAAGCGTTTCTACTCGAGCAGCGACTGGCGCCGCAAGCTGCGCCGCAGGCTGTGGCAGCACCGCCGTACGCTGTGGTACCTGATGGCCAACCTGCCCAAGTTCCTCTCGGCCCGGCGTTACTTCGACCCGGACCGCAGCGCGGCGTGAGCAGTCGTCGCGCGGCCCGCGTTGACGACGTCTCGGCGCGGGAATACGCTTCTCGGCGGACCGTGCGATGAACCGCATCTCGGCAAAGTCGAGCCTCCTGGCAGGGAGCTTTCTCGTTCTCGCCTCTCTGCTCGCCGCTCCGCCTCCCGCCGGCGCCGGCGATCCGGAGCTGATCTTCTCCACGATCGAGACCGAGCACTTCAACATCCACTACCACCAGGGACTGGAGCGAATCGCCCGCATCGCCGCGGCGATCGCCGAGGAGGTCCACCTCGAGCTGACCACCCTGTTCGGCTGGGAGGTGGACGGTCCCACCGAGGTGGTGATCAACGATCCCACCGACTCGGCCAACGGCTGGGCTCGCGCCTCGCCGCGTCCTCAGATTCAGCTCTACGCCACCGCGCCCACGCTGGACTGCTCGCTGGCGTCCTACGACCACTGGATGCGCACGCTGATCACCCACGAGTACACCCACGTGATCCACCTGCAGATGCACGGAGGGGTGGCCGCGGTGATAAACGCGGTCTTCGGCGACGTCTACCTGCCCAACCAGATGCAGCCGACCTGGTTCATCGAGGGCATGGCCGTGATGGACGAGACATACTTCACCACCGCCGGGCGGATCCGGTCGGCCTCCTACCGGATGATGCTGCGCGCCGACGCGCTGGAGGGGAAGCTGCTCTCGCTGGGCGAGCTTTCCAACTACACGCGGGACTACCCCCGTGGTCAGAACCACTACATCTACGGCGCGATGTTCGTCGACTGGCTGCGCGCGCGCTTCGGGACCGAGAAACTGATCGAGATCTGCCGGGAGTACGGCTCCGAGCCGATCCCCTACGGGCTCAACCGCGTGTTCGAGCGGGTGCTGGGCGAGGAGCTGGTCTCGCTCTACGAGGAGTGGCTCTCGAAGGTTCGCGGCGAGGCCGAGCAGGTGCGGCGGCGGGTGCGCGAGGCCGGCCTCGGCGAGTCGACGCGCATCACCTTCGACGGCGAGACCAAGGGCTGGCCGATCTTTTCCCCGGACGGGCGCGCCGCCGTGCTGGCGATCGCCGACGGGCTGGAGCGGCCCGGGATCTTCGAGGTGCCGCTCGACAGCACGCCGCGGGAGAAGATCGTCCTTTCGGGCAGCACGTCCCGGGTCAGCATCGACCGCGCCGGGCGGCTGTTCTACGTGCGCTCCGCACCGGTGAAGAACACCTACCACTTCAGCGACGTCTTCGCGCTCGACTCCCGCGACGGCGCGCCGCGCCGCCTGACCACCGGGCTCCGCGCGCGCTCCGCGGCGATATCGCCGAGCGGGGATCGGCTGGCGCTGACGGTCAACGAGGCCGGAACCAGCCGGCTGGTGCTGGCCGACGAGCGCGGCAATCCGCTGCGCACCCTGATCGATTCGGCGCCGGACGACCAGGTCTTCGATCCCTCCTGGTCGCCCGACGGCCGCTCGATCGCCGCGGTCGTCCGCCGCGATCACGAGGTGGATCTGGTGCTGGTAAACGTCGATTCGGGTGACGTGGAACGGATCACGGACGACGCGGCGCTGGATCGATCACCGGTCTTCGATCCCAGCGGGCGCTACCTGCTGTTCGCCTCGGATCGCTCCGGCATATTCGACATCTATGTCTATGGGCTCGAGACGGAGCGGATGCTGCGGGCGACCGGAGTCGTGACGGGCGCGGTCTATCCGGCGGTCTCGCCGGACGGCGAGCGCCTCGCCTTCCTCCAGTACCACGCCGACGGCTGGGATCTGCACGCCAAGCCGTTCGAGCCCGAGTCGTACCCGCCGGCCGAGCCCTGTGCTCGCCGAGAGGCGGCTCCCGAGCCCGTGCCGGAGCCGGTCGGCGTCGATTCCGAGCCGTACGACCCGCTGTCCTCCATGCTGCCGCGTCACTGGGAGCTGAACTGGACCACCGCCGGCGGCAACTCGGTGCTGCAGGCGGCGACCTCGATGAACGACGCCACCGGGCGGCACAACGTGGGAGCCCAGCTGAACTGGGGGATCGCCGACCAGGCGCTGACGACGCGCGTCGGCTACTCCTACGGCGGCCTGCGGCCCGGTCTGCACCTGGGCTTTTCGCGTTGGATGAACCCCCGCAACGACGGCTACGAGGTGGGGGGCGACGAGCGACGCTGGACACAGGTGGTGACCACGGGATCGCTGCGCCTCTCGGCGCCGATCTACGCGATCGACCGCAGCCACAGCCTCTCGGTGGGCTACTCCGTGACGCACGCGCGGCCTCTCGAGGAGCCGGAGATGGAGCTCGATCCCCGCGGAGAGCGGCCGGTCGTCCCTTCGCAGTACTTTCGAGCCGGAATAGATTTCGGCTGGAGCTTCAGCGAAGTCGCCTCGTCGGTGTTCGGCATCTCGCCGGAGAAAGGACGCCGCGTTTCGGCCAGCGTTGCATTCTACCACCCGGCGCTGGGCGGAGACCAGACGATGGCCACCTTCCGCTACCACTGGGCCGAGTACCTGGAGGCCCCCTGGCTCGATCACCACGTCTTCGCGCTGGGCCTCAGGGGCGGAGTGCACGTCAGCGATCCCCCGCAACAAGGTACCTTTTCGGTGGGTGGCTACCAGCAGCAGAACATCCTGGACAACATCATCAACAACACGGGCGCGGCGCTGCCCAGCCTGCGCGGTTACCCGCCGGGCAGCTTCCAGGGCGACCGCATGCATTCGCTGAGGTTGGAGTACCGCTTTCCGATCTGGTGGGCCGAGGCGGCCTACGAGACGCTGCCGGCCTTTTTCCGTCGCGTGCACGCCGCCGTCTTCAGCGACAACGTGCTGATCGACTACGAGCGTCTCGATCGGGGCGACTGGAAGTCTTCGGTGGGAGGCGAGCTCATCTGGCAGATCTGGCTGGGCTACTACCAGCCGATGAACCTGCGCACCGGCTACGCCTACGGGATCATGCACGGCGGGACCCACGAGGTGATCATCGTCCTGGGCAGCTCGTTTTGACCTCAGTCGACTCGCCGCTGCTTTCGATTGACGAGCGCGACTCCGGCGGAGATCAGCACCAGCGCGCCGAGGATCTCGCAGGTCGCCACCGGTTCGCCGAGCACGAGCCCACTGAGCGCCACCCCGGCGATCGGCACCACGAACAGGTACGTGTTGACCGATACAGCGCCGTACCTCTTGAGCAGGGTCGACCAGATCACGAAGCCCAGCCCGGCGGTGAGCATACCCTGGTAGAGCAGCGAGAGCACCGTCACCGCGTTGGGAGAGCCGAGCATCGGGTCGTCCCACAACGCGCCGGCGACCAGCAACGTCGGCGCCTCGAAGAGCATGGGAAACAGCACCAGCTGGAATGGCTCGAAGTCGGGGAGGATGAGCTTCATGTAGACGGTGCTGGAGGCCCAGAAGAGGACCGAGCCGCCCACCAGCAGATCGCCGGGGAACAGCCCTCCGGACAGCGCCCGCTCGTCGCTCATCAGCAGGACCACTCCGGCGAAGCCCAGAGCGACGCCCCCCAGCCTGGTCGCGTTGATGCGGTCGCCTGCGAGGAAGAAGTGGGCCAGGAGCATAACAAAAAACGGTTGCAGGTTGGCCAGCAGCAATCCCCGGGAGGCGTACGTTCGATCTAGACCGAGATACAAAAGACCCATCTGAGCGGAGAAAGCCGCGGCCAGGACGATCACCTGCGCCAGTTGCCTTGGCCGCAGCCTGAACGGGCGACCGGTGGCCGCAGCCCAGGCGGCTATCGTTGCCGCGGCGATCGCGAAGCGCAGCCCGGCAGAAGTGAACGGCCCCATCTCATCGAGCGCGAGCTTGATCGCCACGGCGTTGCCGCCGAACAGAACGCAAAGGGCGGCCACTCCGAGGCCGACCAGCGGTGGCGGAGAGCCGGTCTCCGAGCTGAGACCCTGCCGGCTCATCGAGAACGGCGGCAATCGAAGATCGGATTCATCAGAGCAGCCGCCGGATTGGAAACGCGCCTTTGCATGGACGTTTTCGAAACGCGGCTACCGATTGTACACTTCGGGGTTGGCACAGTGCAGCATGCGTTGACCGCGCAGGCCGCTGAGCAGGTTGTCGGCGGCCATTGCCGCCATGCGAGAGCGGGTGGCCACGCTGGCGCTTCCCAGGTGCGGGACGATCGTACAGCGGCCAAGCTCGTAGAGCGGGTGATCGGCCGGCAGCGGTTCGGGGTCGGTGACGTCCAGGGCCGCGAAAGCGGGTCGTCCCTTTTGCAGGGCCTCGAGCAGGGCGCCGTGGTCGACGATCGGCCCGCGCGCCGTGTTGATCAGAGCCGCGGTGGGCTTCATCTTCTGCAGAGCCGCGGCGTCGATCATGTTGCGCGTGGTCTCTGTCAAGGGCGCGTGGAGGCTGACGAAGTCGGACTCGGAAAGCAAGTAGTCGAGATCGACCTGCTCGGCTTCTTCCACTTGGCTCTCCGCCACACCGGGGTCGTAGTAGATCACGCGCATCGAAAAGCCGCGCGCGCGGCGGGCCATCGCCTGTCCGATTCTCCCCAGGCCCACCAGCCCGAGAGTGGCGCGGTGCACGTCGTTGCCCAGCAGCAGGGTCGGCTCCCAGGTTTTCCAGTGGCCGGCCCGGGCGTAGCCCGCTCCTTCCACTATTCGTCGAGCGGAGCACATCAAGAGCGACCAGGCCAGGTCGGCCGTGGTCTCTGTCAGCACGCCGGGCGTGTGGCCCACCGGGATACCGCGTTCGGTTGCGGCGGAGACGTCGATGTTGTCGAAGCCGACGGCGTAGGTGCTGATAGCGCGCAGGCGATCGCCCGCCGCGATTACATCGGCATCCACCGGATCGGTGAGCATCGTCAGCAGGCCGTCGACCTCAGCGCTCTTGGCCAGCAGCTCTTCCTTGGGTGGAGGGAGCGGGCCGGGCCAGATCTCGACTTGGCACGAGGCTCGAATCAGCTCGAGCCCGTTTTCGGGGATACTGCGGGTGACGAATATGCGAGGTTGCATGCAGCGCCTCCTTCCCTTCCCAACCGCCCATATCACAGAACCGAACCCAGATCCCCCCTCAGACACCATGAAGCCCAGCGCAGGTAGATAATCAGTTGATTGGAAAGTTTTGGCCAGTTCATGCTCGAGCCGGACCACCACCCGGACAATCCGCCGGGAGGAGAGGGGCGCGGACGCCCGGGACCTCGTTGGCATCGACGCATAGGCCTCTGACGCGAGCGGTCCTACTCGACCGCGTCGACCGTTGTGCAGCCGAACTTGATCACGATCGTGGCCTCCAGGTCGGACTGGATCCACTCGCAGGTCTGGGGGCAGACGCGAATGTAGGCCGGGTCGACCGGGTCGTCGTAGAACCAGCCGTGCTCCACGTTCTCGCAGTCCTCCTCCGAGTCCACGTGGCCGATCTCGTGGGTCACGCCGTCGCCGTCGATGTAGTCCACGTTGACCTCTCCCTTGTCGAAGACCTCTCCCTCGGGCGGATCCGGGATCTCCCACTCGCAGGCGATCGGCACGTCGGCGATCTCGGTGGCCAGCTCGTCGAAGACGGGCTGGAAGTCCTGCTCGCAGAGGTTGCCCAGCACCCCGCCGGTCATCTCGACGAGCTTCTTGTAGACTCGCCCCTCGGAGGCGGACAGCCCGCAGCACGGATCGGGCGGATCCTGCTCGCACAGCTCGCCGTCTCCGTCGTTGGCCGACACGATCGCGTGGAAGGTGAACTCGCCCAGCGGCGGGTCGAGCGCCGCCATGTTGTTCAGCCAGGTCTGCGCCGCGTTGGCGGGAGTGGTGAAAGCCATCGCGTCGTCGTCGGAGACCACGACGATGTGGCGGAACGAGCCGTAGCGCAGGATGCTGCCCCACTGGCCGTAGCTGGTGCGGATCTTCATCAGCGAGTCCGAGCTACCCACCTCGGTCGGCACGTGCAGGTACTCGGGCGTGCTGGTGTCGGCCGGACAGCTGCCGCTGCCCAGCGGGGAATCCACGCAGATTCCGTTGTCGTCCTCGCTGGTCGCCGAGATCAGCGCGATGTGGGCGTTGACCCCGCTGTCCGTGATCTGCTCCGAGAAGAAGTTGAGGTTCTCCTGCACGAACCCGGCCTCCTGGGTCATGCTGCCCGAGTTGTCTACCGCGATCACGATGTCCACCGGGCTGAGCGAGTTCTGAGCCTGCTCGGTGACGGCGGCGCATTCCCCCTCGGTCTCCGTGTCCGCGTCGGAGTCGGAGTCCGCGTCTGAATCGGAATCGGCGTCCGCGCCTGCCCCGTTTCCTCCGCGCGAATCCTCGGAGCAGGCCGGCGTGCCTCCCGCCGCGATCAGCGCGGCGGCCAGCAGGGTCGCGAGACTGCGGTTGGTTTCTTTCATTTTTTCCTCCCAGATGGGCGCCGGGATTGATTGTACCTCAGACCGGGCCCTGGATCACCGATCGGGGGCGGTGCGGGGACCGAAGGGACCAAAGGGAGGCAAGAAACGGGGAAAGGGACGCAAGGGACTCGAGAAAGCGGGCTCAGACTTTGGCGAAGGCCTTGATCACGTCCGCCATGCGGTCCAGCGGCTCCACGCGGGAGACGGCGCCGGTATTCAGCGCGGCCAGCGGCATTCCGGAGATGACCGCGGTCTGTTCGGACTCGGAGACCGCCAGACCGCCGGCGGCCGCCACCGCCTCCACCCCGGCGCTGCCGTCGTCCCCCATCCCGGTCAGGACCACGGCCAGCACGTTCTGGCGCGCGCAGGAGGCTGCCGAGATGAAGAGGCGATCCGCCGAGGGGACGTATCGATCCCCCGAGGCGGGCTCCAAGATCTTGAGCGCCAGGCTGCCCCGGCGGGCCGGCGCCAGCTCGATGCAGAGATCCCCGGGGGCGATGTAGACCGTGCCCCTGCGCAGGATATCCGAGCTGCACAACTCGATCACGCGCAACGCGCACTGGCGGTCGAGCCTCTCGGCGAAGGTCGCCGTGAAGCTGGAGGGCATGTGCTGCACCACGGCGATCCCGGCTTCCAGATCGGCGGGCAGCGCGCTCAGCACGCGGGTCAGGCTCTTCGGTCCGCCGGTCGAGGCGGCGATCACCACGATCCTGTCCGCCGCGTCCCTCTCATCGGTGGCCCGCGCGGTTGGCGGCGGTTGCACCGCGGTCCAGCGCCCGGTCTCGGGCCTGCCGTTGTCTGGGAAGAGCAGCGGCGTCAGCGAGTCGGCGCGCATCTGCCGGACCATCTGCACCTTGCGCACCACCTCTTCGCGGATTCCCTGTATCTCGGGAGAGATCCGCTTGGTGGGCTTGGCCACGAAGTCGATCGCCCCCAGCTCCAGCGCGCGGAAAACGTTCTCGCGACTGCCGTAGGAGCTGATCACGATCACGGGCGTGGGCTGGCGCGACATCAAGAGGCGCAGGAACGAAAAGCCGTCCATGCGCGGCATCTCGAGATCGAGCGTCACCACGTCGGGCTTCTCGGTGAGGGCGAGCTGCAGACCCTCCTGGCCGTCTCGCGCCTTGCCCACCACCTCGATGCCCGGCGCGTCCTCGAAGAAGCCGGCCACGGCGCGGCGGTTGTAGGCCGAGTCGTCGATCACGAGAACCTTGAGCAGACGCTTCTCGCTCATCGTTCCACCTCGGCGGGCTTGCGGTAGACCAGATCTTCGGAGAGGTGGGCCAGCTCGAACGCGGTCGAGAGATTGAGCAGAGATTCCGTGTGCCCGAGCAGCAGGTACCCGCCCGGGTTCAGCCGGTCGTAGAGCACGGAGATGCCTTTCGATTTGGAGCGTTTGTCGAAGTAGATCAGCACATTGCGGCAGAAGACCGCGTCGGCGCGGCCGACGAACACGATCTGCTCGTCGTCCAGCAGGTTGAGCCTGCCGAAGTGGCACAGCGCCCGCACCTCGTCGCCGACTCTGAACCCGCCGGGCGTCTCGACGAAGTGACGGGCGATCAAGTCGGGCGGAGTGGCCCGGAAGGCCGAGGCGCCGTAGACCGCCCGGCGCGCCCTGGACAGCATGCGGCTCGAGATGTCGCTGCCGAAGATGCGCACGTCCCAGCCGTCGAACAGCCCCGAGTCCCGCACCAGGATCGCGATCGTGTAGGCCTCCTCGCCCGAGGAGCAGCCCGCCGACCAGATCATCAGGCGGCGCCGCGAGGCCAGGCGCCGGTGGAGCTCCGGCAGCAGCTCGTTGGCGAAGGAGCGCAGCTGGTATTCCTCGCGGAAGAAGTAGGTCTCGTTGGTGGTCAGGATCTCGGCGCTGTCCTCGATCTCGCGATCGCCGTCCGGGTGATACATGAGGTAGTGGTGGTAGTCGTCGAACGAGGTGATCCCGAGCTGAACCAGCCGCTCGCTGAGACGGCTCTCCACCAGGTACCGATCGTCGTCGGTGAAGTAGATGCCGAAGCGGCGGTTGATCAGGTCTCGCAGCAGCCGGAATCGCTCCAGCGACAGCGGAAGGACGGGATCGGTCAGGCGCACCCGCTACTCCTCCTTCCCCCCGTTCTCGCGCAGCACCTTGCGCATCGCGTCGCGGACCAGGTCGTCCTCCTCCCGATCGATACGGCCTTTCAACGCCCGCACCACCGTATCGGAGTCGTCCGCCTGCGCCAGCCGCTCCACGGCCGCCAGGCGCACGTCCCACGCTTTGTTGTCGAGCAACCTGGCCAGCACCTCGCCGGAGACCGAGTGCCCCAGCGCGAGCAGGGCCTTCTTGACCACCTCGGAGTCCGGGTGGCCCAGGATCTCGTCCTGGATCTCGACCGGATCCAGCTCCAGGCGCTGCATCGCCTCCAACGCGGCCAGCGCCACGTCGGCGGAGTCTCGGCACAGCGACTTGAGGATCTCCGGCGCCTCCGGATGCCCGACCCGCCCCAGGGTCCGCACCAGGGCGGCGCGCAGCGGTCCGTCGGCGGCGCGCAGGCCGGAGACGATCGTCTCCGACGCGGCCGGGCCGATCCGCGCCAGCGCGTCGGCCGCCGCCATTCTGACTCCGATGTCCTCGTCGGTCATCGCCAGCGAGATCGTGTCCACCGCTGCCGGGCCGGCGATCGCGGCCACCGCCCGCAGCGCGGCCTGCCGCAGCTCCGAGTCGGGCGAGCTGAGCGCGCCGGAGAGCGCCGCCGCGTCCTCGGGCTCCCCCACCGCCTCCAGAACCCGGCACAGCTCGACTCCGGAGCGTCCCGAGATCTCGGTTTCGGTCACCTGACGCCGGACCTCCTTCGGGAACCTGCGACCGAGCTGGGTCAGCGCGTGGCCGGCCGTGCGTCGCACTCGCGCCGATTCGCTCCGGGTCAGCTCCAGCAGGCGCGGAAGCGATCCCGCGTCGCCGAAACGCGCGATCGCTCCGGCCGCCGCGGTGGCGACCGTCAGATCCGCGGCGCTGAGGTAGGCGGCGAACAGCGTCGCCTTGGATCGACCGCTCTCCTCGTCGAGCAGGTTGGCCAGCAGGCCGACCACCGAGGCCAGCATCCGTCCGCTGGCGTTGGGAAGCTGCTGTTCTAGCGTCCGCAGGCCGGGCTCTCCCCAATCGCCCAGCCCGTCGAGCACCAGCGGGTAGAGGCTCTCGTCCTGCGCCAGCTCGACGATCAGGGGCATCCGATCGATGCGCTCGGACCACAGCAGACAACGCACCGCCGAGCGCTGATCCGGCGGGTCTCCGCTGCGGGCGATCGCCGCGATCGCGTCGAGGGCCTCTTCCGGCGCTTTTCCCAGCTCGATTTCGACGGCCCGCGCGGCTCGCGGCGAGCTGTCGTGGAGCAGGGCGAAGGCGCGCGGAGCAATCGGTTCATCCGGCAGGTGCGCCAGAATTGCGGCGGCCGCCCGCGGATCGCCGCTGCGCCCCATCGCCAGCACTATGTCCGATCCATAGAAGCGTCCGTCGGCCAGCGGCTCCAGCAGCGACCACGGCAGCACCGCTCCCATCCGATTCAGCGACTGCAGGGCGGCCAGCCCCAGCAGGCGATCGTCTCCGCCCACGCGCTCGATCAGCGCGTCGCGGGCCTTGCCGCCGGTCTGCTCTCCCAGCCACTCGGCGACGCAGACCCTCACGTTGGGGTCCTCGTCGTCGAGCGCCTCGACCAGGATCTCCATCGCCCGCGGATCGCCGGAGGCTCCGACCACCTCCAGCGCGATGATCCGTCCGCCGGGATCCAGCTCCGGGAGGCGCTCGAGAATCGTCGTGACCGCGGGCTCCCCCAGCGCGGCGAGCGCTTCGGCCGCCGCGTTGCGCAGGCCGATCTCGTCGTCCTGGATCGCGGCGTCGAGCAGCCTGCCCGCCAGCCGTGCTCCCGGCCCGCGCCGTACGATGCCCGCCACCGCCTCCTTGCGTACCCGCCAGTCACGATCCGCCAGCGCCTCGAGCAGCAGCGCGTCCGTCTTCTCGGACGGGGCGTCCGCCAGGGCGGTCACCGCCCTGCGCCGCACCTCGGGACTCTCGTCGCGCAATCTGGCCAGCAGCTGCTCCAGCCCAACGCTCATCGGCTCTCCTCCCCCAGGGCTTCGGCCCCTTCCGCCATCCGAGCGGTTCCCTCGATCACCTTCTTCAGGTCGAGCTCGAAGAGCAGCCCGTCCGGCCGGCTCCAGACCGTCTCGATCAGCGTCGCTTCCTCGCCCTCGATCAGGGGATGACGTCGGCGCTGCTCATCCCGCTCGACCGCGACCACGCCCGAGACGCCGTCGACCAGCAGCGCGGTCTCGAGGCCGTTCGAAGTCACGATCACCCACTTCTCTCTCTCCGAGCCCTCGGGCTCGACGCCGAAACGCTTCCTGAGATCGACCACCGGGATCACGTTCTGACGGTGGTCGGTCACTCCGGAGACGTAGGGCGGCGCCGACGGCACGGGGTCGACCTCGTGCGGGTTGACCACCTCGCGCACGCTCATGATGCTCGCCCCGTAGCTCACGCCGCCGGCGGTGAAGACGACGAGCTTGTGCTCCTGCTCCTCCTCGATCGGCCCCGGCAGCCGGCTGAACACGTCGAAGGTCATCGCAATGCCTCCGCGACAATGCTGCGAATGTCGATCACCGTGATCTGGACGTCCGGCTCGGGGCGAGCCACGCCGATCACCCGCTCGGTCTGCGGGCTCTCGTCCAGCATCGGGTTGCGCTCCAGCGCGCTGTCCGGCAGACGGCGCACCAGCGTGACCGCGTCGACGAGCAGCCCCACCGGCTCGTCGTCGATGTCGATCAGCAGCACGCGCGCTCCGTTCGGCCACTCGGTGGGTTCCATCCCGAGCAGCAGTCGCGCGTCGATCAGCGTCACCACCGCTCCCCGCACCGATATCACCCCCAGGATGTGCGGCGGCGTGCGGGGAACCAGGGTCAGCGGGGGCGGCTTGACGATCTGCCGCACCAGGTGCAGGTCGACACCGTACTCCTCGTCGCCGAGCGAGAAGCAGAGGAATCCGTGCCGCCGCGCTTCCCGCTCGGCGGGCACCGGGGCCGCGCTTTTCGTCACCGGAGCCAACGAATGCCGGCTGGGTCTCGACGTCGTTGTGCTCATTCGCTCCACCTCACTGAGCCGCGGAGGCTCCGCTGTCGAAATCCTCTCCAGAGGTGAACCACTCCTCGATCACGGCTGCCGTGTCCAGCACCAGGGAGAGCCGCTGGTCTCCGATGTCGGTGGCGCCGGTGAAGACATCGGCCCGCTCCAGACTGGAGCCCAGCGTCTTGATCACCACGTCCTGCTGGCCCCTCAGCCTGTCGACCACCAGACCGAGGCGGCGCTGTCCCAGCTCGGCGACCACGGCGCAGGAGCCTTCCGGGATCGGTCCCGGCCGCGGCGTTTCGAAGAAGCGGTCGAGCCGGCAGAGCGGCAACGTCTGCTCGCGCAGCTCGATCGTCTCGGTGCCCATCACCGTGCGCACGTCCTCGTCGGAGATCAGCAGCGCCTCGGCCACCGTGTTGAGCGGCACGGCGTAGATGCTGCCGTCGACTTCCACCAGCAGGGCCGGGATGATCGCCAGCGTGACCGGCATCATGATCGTGAACTTGGTGCCGATTCCCAGCTCCGATTGCACCTCGACCACTCCGCCGATCGCGGCGATGTTGGTCTTGACCACGTCCATTCCCACCCCGCGCCCCGAGACCGAGGTCGCCTCGCTCGAGGTGCTCACTCCGGGCAGGAAGATCAAATTCAGCATCTCGCGCTGGGAGAGGGTCTCGGCCTGCTCGGGCAGCAGCAGCTCGCGCTCGATCGCGACCTCCAGGATCCGCTCCGCGTCGATCCCGGCTCCGTCGTCCTCGATGTCGATCAGAACGTGATTGCCCTTCTGGTAGGCGGTCAGCGCCACGGTCCCCACCTCGGGCTTGCCGGCCGCGTGCCGCTCGGCGGGATCCTCCACCCCGTGATCGATCGAATTGCGGATGATGTGCATCAATGGATCGGACAGCTCTTCGATGATCAGCTTGTCGACCTCGGTGTCCCCGCCGGAGACGATCAGGTTGACCTGCTTGCCCAGCTCCCGGGAGGTCTTGCGCGTCAGGCGCGAGAGCCGATCGAACATCTGGCTGACCGGCACCATCCGCACTTCCAGGATTCCTTCGCGCAGCTCGGCCAGCCGGCGTTCGAACCCGCGCGTGATGCGGTACAGCTCGATCGCCAGCTCGCGCCTGCCCACCAGCGTGCGCAGCTCCTCGCTGACCTTGGCCACCGAGCCGCGTACGATGTTCAACTCGCCGACCACGTTCATCAGGCGGTCGAGCTTGCCGATGTCCACGCGCACGGTCTGGCTGACTCCCCGCAGGCTGAGAGACTTTTCGCGTTCCGGCCGGGCCGCGAGCGCGGACGACCCGGATTCCGGTCCGCCGGTCGGCGCGGGCTCCGCCGCTTCTTGTCCAGCGGGGCGTTCGGCCGCGGCCCGGGGCGGCTTCGTCTTTTTCGACTTGCCCCTTCCCGCCGGCACGAGCTCCTTGGAGATCACCTCCGCGCCGCCGAGGACGGAATCGAGGTCTTCGGGCGAAGCTTGCAGCGCCAGCAGCACGTCGATGTCGAGACGGTCCGGGTCGTCACCCTCGGTGGACGGCAGGTAGGTGATGATCTCTCCGAGCGGCTTGAGCTTCTTTTTCAGCGCCTCCAGCTCGCTGTCGATCGCCTGCAGCTCGACGCGAATGCGAATCCGGTACAGAGGGCGGCCCTTCTTCAGGCTCGTCGAGAGGCGGTGCTCCTCGAACTCGGTGAGAACCTCGAGAACCTCCTGGTCGATGAGCTCGGCCAGCGGCGTGTCAACGGAGCCCTCCGCCGTCTCGCCGGTCTCCTCCAGCTGCTTCATCGCGCGCGTCAGCTCGGGCAGATCATCGGCGGCCTGCACGTCGCCGGCCTCGTTGACCGCCGCGAGCACCGCCATCACCACCTCGACGCTCTCCAGCAGCGAGTCGAGCACCTCGGGAGTCATCTCGAGGCGCCCCAGCCGGATGTCGTCGAGCAGGCTCTCCTCCTGGTGAGCGAAGCGGGACAGCCCCTCGACTCCGAAGGTGGCGCTGATCCCCTTGAGGGTGTGCCAGCCGCGGAAGACGTCGTTGATCATCTCGGGCTCGGGCTCGCCGCTCTTCAGCGATTCGTCGATGCTCATCAGGTCGCGGCTGAGGGACTCCACGATCTCCTGCGCTTCGGAGACCAGTTCCTGGATCGCCCTCGAACCCGAATCGCTCATGCTCTCTCTCCGGGGGAGGTCAACGCCGAGCCGACCGCGCGGGCGATGTCCTCGGGCTGGAACGGCTTGTCCAGGTACTCGCTGGCGCCGAGCCCCAGCGCCCGCTCGTGGTCGCGGGTCGAGGACAGGGTGGAGATGATAACGATCGGAACCCGCCTGTGGCGCTCCGACTCGCGCAGGAAACGGATCAGCTCCAGCCCGTTGATGTCGGGCATGTTGATGTCGGTGATCACCAGGTCGTAAGAGTCGCGGGGGAGGAGGCGCAGCGCCTCGAAACCGGAGGACGCCTCGACCACCGTGCAGTCGAACGACTCCTTCAACGCGCCGCGGACGTAGGCGCGCATCACTCGGGAATCGTCGACCACCAGCACTTTCATCGGCGTCACTTACCTCGCTTGGCGGGCGACTCGGAGCCGCCTCCCCTGCCGATCCCGCTCCCGGCGCTGCCGCCGATCCAGGCCCCCAGCGCGCCGGTGACCACCGGCGAGCAGAGCAGGGTTCACGAGTAGCCGGTGCCCTTCAGCAGGTACGACAGACCGGCCCCGGCCGCGGCACCGACTCCGCCCAGCAGCAGCGCCCCCCAGATGTTGTACTTCTGCGCCAGTCCCAAGCGGCTCTCCTTTTGGCCTACTCCAGGTCGAGCTGCAGATCCTCGAGGTTGGACAGATCCTCGGTCTGCTTTTCGAAATCCTCGAATCCCGCGCCGGCCGTCTTTTCCGCCGCCGCTTCGGCGCGACGAGTCTGCTCGAAGTAGCGGTATCCGGCCGCGCCGAAGATCGCCGGGGTCCCGATCGCGGCGACCAGAAAGGCTACAGCCCATCCGCGCCGGCCGAACCTGGCGAAGGCGAAGACCAGGCTCGCCATCGGAACCAGCAGGCACAGCGCTCCCCAGCGCGACGACGTCTTGAAACCCTGGACGATCATCACGACGTGCATCACCAGGGCGAACAGACCCAAAAGCACGCCCACCGCCAGCAGGCCCAGCATGTACAGAGCTGTCGACACGACGCACCTCGTCCGCCGCGCTTTTTCGAGCGGCTTCGTCTTTTTTCTATTTAACAGGCTGCAAGCAGGCGGGCAATGCGCGGCGATCATTGGCGAAAGAACGCGATCGGAGTCGTCCGGGACCGATATTCGCGGATCTCGAGCCCGAGACCGTCCTCGCGGCGGAGATCTCCTGGCACCGCTTGTTGCAAGCGCCCGACCTTCCTGGTATTTTCGTTCGCCCTGCGCGGTGTTGCCGCAGGGGCGACCCGCGTTTGGAGCTTTGGGTTGAGATGTCCGTTTCTACTGCACTAATTCGCTCGCAGTTTCTCGACTACTTCGCGAGTCGCGAGCACCGCGTTCTTCCCTCGGGCCCGCTGGTGCCGCCCAACGACCCGACCCTGATGTTCGCCAACGCCGGCATGGTGCAGTTCAAGGAGGCCTTCACCGGGCGGCGACAGCCTCCGGCTCCCCGCGCGGCCACCGCGCAGAAGTGCATCCGCATCTCGGGCAAGCACAACGACCTCGAGAACGTGGGGCGCACCTCCCGCCATCACACCTTCTTCGAGATGCTGGGCAACTTCTCGTTCGGCGACTACTTCAAGG
Organism: Polyangia bacterium; assembly: GCA_046484285.1. Taxonomy (GTDB): domain Bacteria; phylum Myxococcota_A; class Polyangia; order JAAYKL01; family JAAYKL01; genus CAZHCG01. The sequence continues at coordinate 15,130 of JAWOBP010000155.1, read as the reverse complement.
AGGACGCCTGCCGCTTCGGCTGGGAGCTGCTGCACGACGTGCTGGGCCTGGATGCGGATCGGCTCTGGGTCTCGGTCTTCGCCGGCGGAGACGAGGCTCCGGCCGACGAGGAGGCGGTCGCGATCTGGCGCGATCGGATCGGCGTGCCCCCGGGGCGGATTCTGCGGGGCGACGCGGAGGACAACTTCTGGGCGATGGGCGACACCGGACCGTGCGGGCCCTGCTCGGAGATCATGTACGATCGGGGGGAGCGCTTCGGCGAGGCCAGCCTGGAAAACGGAGAGCGGTTCTTCGAGCTGTGGAACCTGGTCTTCATGCAGTACCTGGTCGACACCCCGGGCGGCGAGAAACAGCCGCTCCCGGCTCCGTGTATCGACACGGGCGCGGGGCTGGAACGGATCGCCTCGGTGCTCCAGGGAGTCGATTCCAATTACGATACCGACATATTCAAACCGTTGATTTCTACCGGCGAAACGATCGCGAGCAAGCGCTACGGAGACGACCCCGAAGACGATGTCTCGTTGCGTGTGCTCTCCGACCACGCGCGGATGACCGCGCACCTGATCTCCGAGGGAATCTTTCCCGAAAAGAGCGGGCGGGAGTACGTGCTGCGCCGCGTGATGCGCCGCGCGATCCGGCACGGACACCGGCTCGGCATCGATGATCTCTTCTTGCACCTGATGGCCCGCACCGTGGTCGAGACCATGGGCGAGGCCTACCCCGAGCTGGTCGAGCGACGCGAGCTGATCGATCGCGTCTGCCGCCAGGAGGAGGAGCGCTTCCGCGCGACTCTCGGCCGGGGCCTGGAGCTGCTCGAGCGCAACGAGAGCTGGAAGAGCGACGGCGAGGGGCGCAGGATCCTGCCCGGGGAGCTGGCCTTCGACCTCTCGGCGACCTACGGCTTTCCCCTGGACCTGATCGAGGTGATCGGGAGCGAGCAGGGATTCGTCGTCGACGGGGAGGAGTTTGCCGCGGCCGAGGAGCGGCACCGCGCGGTCTCGGGAGCCGGCAAGATCGGCGAGAGCGAGGTGCTGCCCGTCTACTCCGAGCTCAGGGAGTCGCTGGGCGGGACCCGCTTCACCGGCTACGAGAGCGATTCGACCGAGACGCAGGTGCTGGCGGTGGTGCGCGACGGCCGCAGCGCGGTCGCCGCCTCCGAGGGGGACGAGGTGGAGATCGTGCTGGCCGAGACGCCTTTCTACGGCGAGGCGGGCGGCCAGGTGGGAGACACCGGCCTGCTGCGGGGCCGCGAGCTGGAGGTCGCGGTCGACGACACGCGGCGCCCGCTGCCCGATCTGTGGGTCCACGTCGGCAAAGTGCGCTCCGGCAGGCTGCGCCCCGGCGACGAGGTGAGCGCCGAGGTCGACGCCGAACGGCGCGACGCGATTCGTCGGCATCACACCGCGACGCACCTGATGCACTGGGCCCTGCGCTCCACACTCGGCGCGCACGCCACGCAGAAGGGCTCGCGGGTCGCGCCCGAGATGCTGCGTTTCGACGTGGCGCACTTCGAGCCGATTTCATCCGAGCAGCTGCGAGAGATCGAACGGCTGGTCAGCGAGCGGATCGTGGCCAATCTGCCGGTGCAAACCAGGGAGATGAGCTTCGACGAGGCCCGCGAGTCCGGCGCGATGGCGATCTTCGAGGAGAACTACGGCGACGTCGTGAGACTGGTGGAGGTGGGCGATATCCGCGAGCTGTGCGGCGGAACGCACGTGAGGCGCAGCGGCGATATCGGTCCGTTTTTCGTCGTTTCGGAAAGCGGCGTCTCGGCGGGAGTGCGGCGGATCGAGGCGGTCGCCGGGCTCGCTGCGACGCGCTGGGCCGCCGACCGGCGTCGCCTGCTGGAAGAGACGGCCGCGCGGCTGAGGTGCGCCCCCGATGACCTGCTGGTGCGCGTGGACAAGATGCTGGACCACGAACGCGAGCTGGGCCGCGAGTTGGAGCGGCTCAAGCGCGAGCTGGCCTCCGGCTCCGGCGGCGACCTGACCGACAGGGCGCGAGATGTGGAGGGCGTGCGCGTGGTGGGCGCGCGGCTGGGGGTCGGCGATCCCAAGACGATGCGCGAGACCGCGGACACGCTCAGGCAGCGGCTGGGGTCGGCGGTGGTCTGCCTGGCGGGGGAGAACAAGGGCAAGGCCGCCGTGCTGGTGGCGTTGACCGAGGATTTGACGAAGCGACTGGACGCCCGAAAGCTGGTGAAAGAGGTAGCCTCCAAGGTCGGTGGAGGCGGTGGCGGCCGCGTCGACCTGGCCCAGGCCGGCGGGCCCGACGCGGGAGGCCTGGACGCCGCCGTGGACGAAATCTATTCTGCCGTGGCGCGAGCCGTGGAATAGAAAGCGAGGGGGCCGTGAGCGCGAACGACAAGGGCAGACCCAAGACCGCCTCGATTCGGGCGAAGCTGAAGTTCCCGACGGTGAAGATGTTCGTCGAGAGGTACGCGCCGAACATCTCCAAGGCTGGAATCTTCGTCAAGACTTCCAAGCCGCGCGCAATCGGAACGCCGGTGCGCTTCGAGTTTCAGATCGCGGACGGCACCCCGGTGATGCGCGGCGCGGGCGAGGTCGCCTGGACTCGAGAGCAGCAGGAAGGGGATCGGCCGCCCGGCATGGGGATCCGATTCCTCAAGCTCGACTCGGCGAGCCGCGACCACCTCGAGATGGTGCTCGACTGGAAGAAGAGCAACCCGGATCGCGTCGTCTCGCGCTACTCCGAGGCTCCGCCTCCCCCATCCGAGCCGGAGCCGGAGCCCGAGCCGGAGCCAGAGCCCGAGCCCGAGCCGGAACCAGAGCCCGAGCCGGAGCCAGAGCCAGAGCCCGAGCCCGAAAGCGGAGCTTTTGAGCGGGAGACCGAGGAGCAACCGCGGCGCAAGCGTCCGCGCAGGAGGCGATCTTCGCGCAAGAAGGGGAGCGGTCTCGACCTGAGCGCGATAGACGACATGCTCGCAAACATCGCTTCCGAGCCGGGCGGAGGCAAAGCGCGCAAGCCGAGTCGAGCCAAAGTGGAGCCGGAACCCGAGCCAGAGCCAGAGCCCGAGCCGGAACCCGAGCCCGAGCCAGAGCCCGAGCCGGAACCCGAGCCAGAGCCAGAGCCCGAGCCGGAACCCGAGCCCGAGCCAGAGCCCGAGCCGGAACCCGAGCCCGAGCCGGAACCCGAGCCCGAGCCCGAGCCAGAGCCAGAGCCGGAACCCGAGCCCGAGCCCGGGGAGGACGAGGAGATCGCGGCGGTTCTCGAGGAGCTGGAACCGATCGAGGAGATCGGAGAGCCTGGGAGCGCCGGGACGGAGCCGATCGATTTGGAGCCGGAGAGCGAGCCCGACCTGGAGAGCGAGCCCGACTTCCAGCAGAATGCCGGCTACGAGTCGTACATGCCGCCGCCCCCGCCCGAGACCGGCCCGTCTTTCGACGAGGTGGACGAGCCTTCGTCGGGAGAAGACGAGCTGTCCGCGCTGATGGAGGAAGAGGAGGCGGGCCCCGAGGACAAGTCCGAAGTTCCCGAGACGGTGTCGTACATGCCGCCGCCTCGGCCCGGGGAGGACACCGGCGTACGGCTGGAGGCCGACCTGGAATCCGTGCTCGAGGAGACTCCCGGCGATGATCTGCCCAACCTGGACGAGGAACGGGCGGAGCCTTTTGTCGAGCCGCTGGCCGCCGAGTACCCCGACGCCGAGATCGAGCAGATCGAGGAGGTGGATCTCGCCGAGCTGGCCGAGCTCGAGGACGGGGTGCCGACCGAGGACATCGCGACCGAGCAGCTGGACGCGGAAGAGATCGGCAAAGATCGCATGGACGACCTGATCGACGAGATCGCGCGGGACAGCGCCTCTCCGCCGCCCGATGCCGAGTCGGAGCCGCTGCTGGAGGGGAATGGCGTCTCCGAGGAGCTCGACGATATCTTTCAGGGCGAGGGAGCCCCTTCCGGCTCGGAGGAACAGCCGCCTCCCGAGACCCTGCCGGAGGACGCGATTCCACCCGGACTGGTGCGCGAGCGACCGGCCGTCAATCCGCTCAACAGGCTCGAGGGCGAGCAGGAGCCGGAGGATCAGGCGACCGGCGAGAGCGGAGAGACGGACGACGACGACGAAAAGAAGAAGAAAAAGGGCTTTTTCAAAAAGCTGTTCGGCAGCTGACGCTCACCGAAAGCAGGACCTGGCCCTCTCGCCTCGCAGGTAGAGCGTCATCCAGACGTAGAATCCGAGCATCGCGCAGGCGAGCGCCACCGAGACACCGATCCCGACGGCCGTGCCGACCTTTGCCGCCCCACCGACTATTTCGTCGGGTTGGGGCCCGAGCAGGGGAGGAGCGGTGTCGCTGGCCGCCGCCTGTATCGCCGGCATGTGCTCGCTGATGACCTCGTTTTGTGCCCCGGCGATCACGACCGCCAGCGCGGCGCGCAGCGGCTCGAAGAGAAGGTGGGCGGCGGCGGTCCAGGCCAGCGCCGAGCGGCCGCGCTCCCTCCCCTTGAACGCCAGCGCGGCGCCGGCGATCAGCAGGGCGCTGAGCGCGAGGTTCAGCGCTGACAGCGCGAGGTTCCACGGCCGGTACGGCTCGATCGCGTCGTAGGTATCCGCGGCCATCTCGCGCATCGCCCGCAGCTGCCGTTCGCCGATCTGGCCGAACAGGCTCGCGCCGGCGGTGGCTTCGTCAACGGTCTCCTGGCGACTCTTGGTGCCCTGGACCAGGCCCACGACGGATCCGATAACCCCGAACGAGCCCAGCACCAGGGCCATTACCAGCAGGAAAGTCAGGGCTCCCGGCCGGCGCGGCGGACCGGCACCGGATCTCTGGGACTGGTCGGGCTCTGCCTGCATCGCGGTCTCCTCGACTGCTGGCGCCGCGGATTGTAACTCAACCCCAACGTTGTGAAAAACATCGAGATGAAACGCGCCAAGGTGCGTCGGCCGTGGACGAGCAAAGCGTTTTGGGGACGGAAGCGAACTCACCGTTGGAGACCATTGACCGTTCCTGCTCCTCTGTGACTCTATGGTTCGTTTCTGTCACCTATTCGTTTTCCTCGGTGAAATCACCGTCGAAGCTCTCGAAGCGCGACAGCATTTTTTCCAGCTCCTTTTTTGCTCCGCGCTCCAGGTCGTCGAGCACGGTGGGCGTGATCGCGATCAGGCCCTCGACCCGTTCCTCGTTCGCGCCGCCGGTCCCGAAGAAGAAGCCCAGCAGCGGAATGCGCGAGAGGAGGGGCAGCCCCTGGCGGTAGCTGCTCTCCGATTCGGCCTCCAGCCCGGACAGCACGATCGACTGGCCCAACCCCAGGTGGACGAGCGTAGCCACCCGCGAGATCGTGCGCCCGGGGACCTGCTGGGAGGTCTCGGCCAGGTCCGAGACCTCGGCCTCGACCTCGAGATCGAGGATCCCGGGGCCGGCGTCCAGCCGCGGCAGCACGGTAAGCTCGCAGCCGTAAGGCACTGTGCGCAGCTCGGCGGCCTGGGAGCCGGCCACCGCGACGTTGACCTCGCCGCCGGCGTGGTAGTTGGCCCGGTTGCCGCTGGTCGTGATCAGGGTGGCCCGCTTGCGGATTCGCGCCCAGCCGCTGCGCGCCGCGGCCTCGATCGCGGGCAGGGCCTGGTCGACCACCTCGTAGGTGGCGCTGACCGCTCCGCTCGTCAGGTCGACCGAGCCTCCCAGCCGCTGAGTGCCGCCGATCTTCGCGGGCCAATCTATCCCGGCGCTCCAGCGATCGCCGGCGCGCAGCTCGACGAAGGCCAGGTCGAGGCGGATGTTGGTCCGCGTGCGCACCAGGTTCGGGTCGATCTGCAACAGGCTCGAGACCTGGCCGGGGTAGAGATCCGCCACCCGCTCCGCCCGCTCCAGCGCGGCCTCGGATCCGACCGTGCCGTCCACGAAGATGCGCGAGCCGATCCGCTGCAAGCGCACGCCGGGCTCGTCGGCGAGCAGCTCGCGGATTTCTGCGCAGATCTCCTCGGGGTGGCGGGCGAAGACCGTGATCGGAACGCTGCGGCGTCCGCCGTCCCGCTGGATCAGCAAAAGCGACGTGCGTCCGGGGTCGACCGCCGTGATCACAAGCTGCCGCCCGTCCCGCGGGATCTTGACCTCGATCACGCCGCGCGTGCTCTCGGAGAAGCTCTTGACCCGCGTCGCGTCCAGCACGCGCTGCTCTCCGACCACCAGCGTCATCTCCTCGAGACCGGAGGTTGCCTCCGGCCCGTTCGCGCCCCGCCCGTCGGGCGAAAGCGACACCAGCGCGACCGCCAGCGCGGTCGTTGCGATTTTCGAATGCATTTTTCACCTCCCTGACCGCCTCGGTGCGATCCGTTCACGCTATCTACATCGGACGCTTTGCGCCTTGAGTTGCAAAAAAGATCGTCGGACGGGTCGGACGGGTCGGACAATCCGGCGTTGTCTTTGTCGGGCCCGAGCGTTTATTGTCTCTGCATGTCCGACGGCGAGGATACCAGCGAGCGACCAGGCTTTTGGGCGAGGTACCGGCGCCTGCTGCCTTGGCTCGTGCTGGGCGCGGTGGTGACCGGCGGCGCGATCGGCGTGATCCTCGAGGAGATCGCCGGCGTGACTCCCGAGCAGGTGGAGAGCTGGCGGCTCGGGCTGCCCGGCGATCTCTTCCTGCGCGCGCTGAAGATGGTGGTGGTGCCGTTGATCATCAGCGCGATCGTGACCGGGGTCAGCGGGGCCGGCGATCTGCGCAAGGTGGGCAAGCTGGGCCTGTGGACGGTCGTGTTCTACCTGGGCACGACCGCGATCTCGGTGAGCGTGGGGCTGGGGCTGGTCAACCTGATCCGGCCCGGGGACGGGATCGATCTCTCGCTGGCCGGCGAGGTGCCCGACGGGCTGGCGATCGAGACGCGCAGCTTCGGTCAGTTCATGGAGCACTTGATCTCGGTCAACCCGATCGGCGACGCGGCCGCGGATCTCTCCGAGGGTCGCCTCTTGCCGCTCCTGATCTTCTGCGTGCTGTTCGGCGGTGTGCTGACCACGATGCGCGGTCGGGCGCGCGAGATGCTGGAGGGGTTCTTCAGCGGCGTCTACCAGGTGATGATGCGGATCACCGAGCTGGTGATCCTGCTGACTCCGCTGGGCGTTTTCTTCCTCTTGTTGCGCACGATGGCGCTGCACGGGGTGGAGGCGTTCGCCTCGATCGGACTGTTCGGCCTGACCGTGGGGATCGGTCTGCTCTTCCACGCGCTGGTGGTGCTGCCCCTGCTGCTCAAGCTGTTGGGCCGCACCTCTCCGCTGAGGTTGGCCCGGGCGGTCGGTCCAGCCCTGCTGACCGCTTTTTCCACCTGCTCGAGTTCGGCCACGCTGCCGCTCACGATCGACTGCGCCACCGAGCGCGCCGGCCTGCCCAAGCGGATCGTGAGCTTCTTCGTGCCGCTGGGCGCCACGGTCAACATGGACGGCACCGCCCTCTACGAGGCGGTCGCCGCGCTGTTCGTGGCCCAGGCCTACGGGATGGATCTCTCGCTGGCGCAGCAGGCGTCCGTGCTGGTGATGGCGACGATGGTCGCGGTGGGCACGGCCGGGATCCCCTCCGCGTCGCTGGTGATGATCGCGGTCGTGCTCGGCGCGCTGGGGCTGCCGCTGGAGGGGATCGGCCTGATCCTGGCGCTGGATCGACTCCTCGACATGGCGCGCACTGCGGTCAACGTCTGGGGAGACGTCTCCGGCGCCGCGATCTATCATGGCTTGGAGAAGATTGCGGAACGGAAAAAACTGTGATCAACCGCGGACGTCGCCGCGACGCCGCGCCGAGAGGGGAGGACGAAAATGAACGGAGTGGCCGGCTCTTTTGCCGAGGGGGGGATCTTCATGTACTTCGTCTTGTTGCTCGGCTTCGGGGTGCTGCTGCTGACCATCATCCAGCTGATTTTGCGCAACAAGACCGACATGTCTCCGGTTCTGTGGGGCCTGCTGGCGGCGCTGGTGCTGACCGGGGGGCTGGGAACGGCGCTCGGCGTCGGCGAGGCGTTCCGGGCGCTGTCGTACGCCGCGCCGGATCACCGATCAGCGATGATGGCGGCCGGAATCTCGATGGCTCTCAACACGACCACGCTGGCACTGATCCTGGCGCTGCCGCTCTCGGTGCTGATCGGAGTGGCCTCCTTCTTGACCAAGCGCTCTTTGGGGCGAAGGCTAGTCGACGGCGACCGGTCGTAGGCGATGGTTGCGATTTGCTCCGGCGGCCTTGAAACGGGGGCGTCGATAATGGAAAAAGGAGTCATGAGCGAGTACCTGAGGAAGATACTGGACTATGACGTGCCGCGCGAGGGAGTGGTCGCCGAGGGCTGGCTGCGCACCTCGCGCAGGGGCAAGGGAGTCGCGTTTTTCGAGCTCAACGACGGCTCGTGCCCGGCCAGCCTCCAGGTCGTGATCAATCCGGAGCTGGAGGGCTTCGAGGAGGTCTCCGGCCTCGGAGCGGGGTCGGCGCTGCGCGTGCACGGAAAGCTGGTCGAGTCCCCGGCCCGCGGACAGCGCGTCGAGCTGCACGCCGAGCGGGTCGAGGTGATCGGCGGGTCCGACGAGGACTACCCGCTGCAGAAGAAGCGGCACTCCTTCGAGTTCCTGCGCACGATCGCCCACTTGAGGCCGCGGGCGCGCACATTCGGCGCTGTTTTCCGCGTGCGGCACGCGCTGCAGATGGCGATCCATCGCTTCTTCGACTCGCGGGGCTTCGTCCAGGTCCACACCCCGATCATCACCGCCTCGGACGCGGAGGGGGCCGGGCAGATGTTCCGCGTCACCACCCTGCCGCCCGGCGCCGAGCCGCGCGACGGTGACGAGGTCGATTTCTCGAAGGACTTCTTCGGCCGCGAGACCGCGCTGACCGTCAGCGGTCAGCTCGAGGCCGAGATCTTCGCCCTGGCGCTGCGCAACGTCTACACCTTCGGCCCCACCTTCCGCGCCGAGAACTCTCACACCTCGCGCCACGCCTCGGAGTTCTGGATGATCGAGCCCGAGATGGCGTTTTGCGACCTGGCCGGCGACATGGACCTGGCCGAGGATTTCATCCGCGAGATCGTGCGCGAGGTGCTCGAGCGCTGCTCGGAAGACATCGACTTCTTCGACCGCTGGATCCAGGAGGGCCTGCGCCGCAAGATGGAGCAGCTGGTCGACTCGCGTTTCGAGCGGATGACCTACAGCGAGGCGGTCGCGGCGCTGGAGAAATCCGGGCGCGAGTTCGAGCACCCCGTGCGCTGGGGAGCGGACTTGCAATCCGAGCACGAACGCTACCTGACCGAGGAGCTGGTGGGCGGGCCGGCGTTCGTGGTCGACTACCCGCGCGATCTCAAGGCGTTCTACATGCGGGTCAACGACGACGGCCGGACCGTGGCGGCGATGGACCTGCTGGTGCCGCAGGTGGGAGAGATCATCGGCGGCTCGCAGCGCGAGGAGCGACTCGATGTCCTCGACGAGCAGATTGCGCACTTCGAGCTCGCCCCCGACATCTACTGGTGGTACCGCGATTTGCGTCGCTTCGGCAGCGTGCCCCACGCCGGTTTCGGTCTCGGTTTCGAGCGCATGCTGATGTACGTGACCGGCATGCAGAACATCCGGGACGTGATTCCGTTCGCCCGCACGCCCGGCAGCGCCGAGTTCTGATTTTTCATATCTTTCAATCCAGTTATCGGTGTTAGGATCGAGCTGGAGGGACTCGGAGTTGGGGGAACGCAACGGAGAAGACGGCAGCGACATCGGGACGCGGATCAGCCGCGTGCCGAGCATCATTCCCGAGATCGATCTGTCCCGCTTCAGCCTCGATCCGGTCACGGAGAAGCTGATCGCGGGGGTCGACGGTCGAAGCGACATCGAGAAGCTGGCGCGCTCCACCGGTGTGGACCTGCAAACCGCGCTCCAGCGCTTCGAGCAGCTCGGCGAGGCGAGCATCGTCGAGCTGGAATTCGGCCGGGACAGGAACTCGGGCCGGCGCCCCGGAGAGGTGGACCGCTCTCGGGCGAGCCTTCCGGTCAAGTCGGCGGAGCGTGTCGAGGGAGGCTGGGTCGGCGAGATTACCGGCGAGCTGGGAGAGACGACCGCTCGCGATCTCCTCGAGCGCGCGGCGAGGGAGAAGCTGAGCGGCGTGTTGCGCTTCGCCGGCGACGGCGGTCGGATCGAGACTCACTTCGAGGACGGACGCCCGCTGGCCGCGACCTCGACATTTCCGCGGCACGAGCACGGCGAGATGCTGCGGGCCGCCGGCAAGATTTCGGAACAGACCCATCGCGCCTACCGCGAGGCGCTCGCAGCGGGAGCGGAGCACGCTCCGGCCGCGCTGTTCCGGGCCGGAGTCAAGGACCGCAAGCAGCTGGCCAGGCTGCTCACCTGGCGGGGCAGCGCGATTCTCAAGGAGGTCTCCGAATGGAGCTCCGGAAGCTACGCCCTGGTTCCCGGAGCTCCGTTCCCTCCCAAGGTCGCACGCTGCTCGTTGATCCTCCCGGCCAGGAAGAAGCGCGGGGTCGAGCGCGGCTGGCGAAAGGCCGTGATCGAGAAGGAAGATCTCCAACACCTCGAGGCGAACCGCGCGCGCTACCTGGTGCCGGCCGAGTCGGCCGCCGGGATCGCGGCGCGGCTCGGGTTGAAGGACAAGGAGAAACGGCTGGTCGACCACCTGCTCGAGGAGCCGACCCAGCTCGCTCGAGCCGAGGTGATCTCGACGCTGTTTCGACGTCAGACCCGGATGCTGCTCCTGGAGCTGATCCGGCGCGGTGCGTTCGAGCTGAGCGACACCAACCCCAAGGGCGACAGGCCCCACGAGCTGGAGGATCTGGGCGGGCTGGCCCGCAGAATCGAAAGAGCCAACCACTTCGACGTCCTGACCGCCCACCCGGTCTCGACGCCGGCCGAGATCGAGCAGCGCTACCGCAAGCGGCTGGACGAGTTCGATCCCCGCGCCTACCCCGGCGCCGAGCCCGAGCACCTGGAGCACCTCGCGGCGATCCGCCGGCGGCTCGATCGAGCCTGGGAGGTGCTCTCCGACAAGAGCACAAGGCGCGCCTGCAGGCGCCAGCTCTACGATCGGGAGCAGCTGATCAACTTCACCACGCTCCAGCTGCGCAAGGCCCAGACCGCGATCAGGATGCGAAACGACCCGCTGCTCGGCTGCGAGCTGGCCGCGAGCGTGCTCGATATCGATTCCGACAACATCGACGCCAGGCTGCTGCTGGTGGAGGCCTTGATCGGAATGGGTCGGTACGCGGACGCCGAGAGACACCTGCCCGGATCGGCGAGCGTGCCGAGCCGCCTGCGTGGGGATCACGACCGCCTGAGGCGCAGGCTGGCTGGCGGCGGCTGATTGCGGCGAGCTTGCATTGCCAGGCAAATCGAATCATAAAGGGCGGGTGACGGGCCCTCGCGACGGCAACGCTCTGACTCGTTCTCTCGAGGACTACCTTCTCGCGATCTACGAGCTCGTGCGGGATCGCAAGGTGGCGCGAGTCAAGGACATCGCCCGCCAGCGCGGCGTCAAGCCCGGCTCGGTCTCCCCGGCGATGAAGCGCCTCGGCGAGCTGGGGCTGATCCGCTACCAGCAGCGCGAGTTCATCGAGCTGACGACGCGCGGCGAGGCGATCGCGCGGCGCGCGGCCGCTCGCCACCAGATCATCTACAAGTTCTTCCGCGACGTGTTGCAGATGGACTCCACCAGTGCGGAGCGCGACGCCTGCGCGATGGAGCACAGCCTCTCCGACGCGGGGATGGATCGGCTGACGCTGCTGGTCGAGTTCGTCAAGACCGACCCGCGGCTGGAGGTCGATTTCCTCGAGCTGTTCCACGACGAGCTGCAGCGCCGCAAGCGGCGGCCGGAGCGGGATGGCGGCGAGAGAAAGAGACGCGCAGGAGGACGGGCGGCCAGGAGCCGCGGACCGCGCACGTTGGCCGACCTGCGCACCGGAGCCGAGGCGCTGGTGGTCAGGATCGACGCGATCGGCGAGCTGCGCCACCGCCTGCTCGACATGGGCGTGCTGCCGGACGCGGTGGTGCACATGGAGCAGGCCCAGGGCGACGGCGGCCGGATCGTGATCCGGCTCTCGGGGTTTCCCGTGACTTTGAGTCGCGAGGAGGCCGAGGCCGTGCTCGTCTCGAGCTGATCAGTCGCGACCAGCGCCGCCGTTGAGGCGCGCGACCTGGATGTCCTCCGCCACGTCGCGATCGAGAGCCACCTCGCTCTCCTCGAAGCGCAGGCAGTAGGCGGGTCGACGCTGGTGGACCTCGATCTCCACGCCCGGGTGGAGGCCGAAGGAGGCCAGGCGGTGCAGGCGGTGGTGGTTGCGAGGCAGGATGTAGACCACGCGCGCCCGTTCGCCGGGGCGCAGCTCGGTCAGCGGGACCACCTGGCGCTGGACGGTGGTCTTGCGGGACCGACAGCATTCGCCGGGCGGGATCGGACGTCCGTGCGGGCAGGTCGACGGATGGCCCAGCAGGGTGCAGACTCCGTCCAGCATCTCGTCGCGGATCCCGTGCTCGACCCGGCAGCCGATTTCGGAAGCCAGCTCGCGGTCGATTCCCAGCATGGTGAACAGCAGCACCTCGGCCAGGCGGTGACGTCGCAGGATTCGCTCGGCGATCGTCATCCCGCGTTCCGTCAACCGCAGCCGCTCGTCTTCGATTTCGACCAGGCCTCCTTCGACCAGCTGCGAGACGTCTTCGTCCATCAGGTCGACGCACGAGTCCTCGAGGTTCGTCCCGCGTATCTCCTCGACCGTAGCGGCGCCCTGTTCCGCCGCCATCAGGATCGATTCGAGCAGGTCCTCTGTTCTCTGTTTCATCCGCCCGTCGCCTCAGGAGAAGGTAATCCCCAACCAGTGACAAGTCCAGTTCAGCGCCGTGCCCAGCAGCAGCGCGTAGACCGTGACGGTCGCGACCAGCGCCGCCGCGCGTCCCAGGCCGCGCTCCTTGATCAGCACGAACACGGCGTTGACGCACGGCGTGAAAAAGGTCATCACCACCAGCGTCACCACCAGCTGCAGGTTGTCGAAGCCGTCGCGGACCGAGGCCAGCTCCGCGGCGCCGCTCTCGCGGCGAATCAGCGACTTGATGAAGACCTGCACGGTCTCGGGAGGCAGGCCCAGCCCTCCGCGGACCACCGGCTCGCTGGCCCGCTCCAGCGCGGCCAGCCCTCCCAGCCGATCGATGGTGAACAGCACCAGCGAAGCCAGCAAAAAGAGCGGCACCGCCTCCCTCATGAATCCCCAGGTCTGCCGGGCGGTGGTGACCAGCACGTTGCGCAGCGACGGGATGCGCAGCGGCGGGATTTCCATGATGAAGTCGGAGGACCTGCCCGGCAGGAGGCGGTCGGCGACGAAGCCTGCCAGCAGCGTCTGGGTCAGGATCGTGCCGAACACGGCCAGCGTCGCGCTCACAGGGAGATCCGCGAGCACGACCAGCATCACCGAGAGCAGCGGCGCGCACGGCGTGGCGAGCACCAGCAGCAGCGAGGCGATCGTGCGCTCCCGCCGCGTGGACAGCATGCGCGTTGTGATCAACGCCATCGTCACGCAGGAGAACCCCATCGTCAGCGGCAGGATGCCGCGCCCGTTGAGACCGATCAGGCGAAAGACGCGGTCGAGCAGGATCGAGAGCCGCGGCAGATAGCCGGACTCCACCAGCAGCTGGAAGCCGAAGTAGAAGAAGAACAAGACCGGCAGCACCAAACCGAAGGCGAGGAACAGGCCGGTGGGCAGCAGGCCGAAGTCCGGGTCGACCAGCGCGTCGCGCACCAGGGGCCACGGCAGCTCCGCCGCCGCGCGCTCGGTGAGCGGAATCAACCACTGCCCGAAGATCTGCGCGTCGATCCAGTCGACGACCAGCGTGGCGCCCAGCTCTCCGACCCAGAGGTACATCGCCGCGACCGCGGCCGCGGCGATCGGCAAACCGATGATCGGATGCTGCGCCCAGTGTCCGAAAGTCTCGAGGAAGGGTCGCCTCACCCTGCGCCGGTTGACCACGCGCTCGTCCAGATCGCCGGCGGCGGCGTAGAGCGCCTCGGTGAGCGGCACCTCCAGCGCAATATCGTCCTCTCCGGAGATCTCGCGCCTCAGCTCGCGCGCCCGCTCCAGCTTCTCGTCGCTCAGGTGCTCACCGATCCGCCGCTTCGAGTCCGGCCCGCCGGCCAGCAGCAGACCGGCCGCGTACCTGCCGGGCAGATCAACGCCCTCCAGAAGCTCGACCAGCTTTTCCAGCAGGGGCTCGACGCGCGCGGGAAACCTCACCACTCGGCGCGGCACGCGAGCCGGCGGGAGCATCTCCGCGAGCCGGTCCAGACCGGTTCCCTGCGAGGCCACGGTCGGGATAGCGTCGATTCCCAGAAGCTCGCCGAGTAGCTCGCAGTCGACCGAGACGCCCCTGCGCCGGGCTTCGTCTTCCATGTTGATCGCCAGCACGGTCGGAAGCTCCAGCTCCGCCGCGTGGGCCAGCAGCGCCAGGGAGCGGCGCATGCTCCTGGCGTCGAGTACGACCAGCAAGCCGGCCGGCCGCAGATCGAGCAGCGCGTCGCGCACGAGCAGCTCCTCCTCGTCCTGGGGAAAGAGCGTCGCGGTTCCCGGCGAATCGATCAGGTGCAGCGGGGGAGAGTCCGGGCGGCCGCCGGAAGGGGTTCGACAGCGCAGGCGGCGCAAAAAGCGTTCGATCGAGCGCGGCCGCAGCTGGCCGCGGGTCAGCGATCGCGAGCTGCCGGCCAGCCCGATCTCGCGGGTCCGCTCCCCGCAGAGGCGGTGGAAAAGCGCGGTCTTGCCCGATTGCAGGGTACCGATCACCAGCACGTCGCCTCGCGTGCGCGACAGGGACCCGCCGCCGGACGAATTGTCGCTGGAGCTCAAATCTCGTCTCGTCTTTCCGTCAGCCGGTGATCGTTGCGAAACGCCTCCGGGTAGCTAGTGCCTCGTCAACCCCACAATGCCGGGTCGGGCCGGCCCTCATCGACGATCCCTGCGTCACTCCTCCTCGAATTGGCGCCGCCAGTCCTTCGTCGTCGTTCCTTGGCCTCGCCGATGATCTCTCGCCCCGTACCCGAAATCGTCGGGTTGACGAGGCACTAGTGCCTCGTCAACCCCACAATGCCGGGTCGGGCCGGCCCTCATCGACGATCCCTGCGTCACTCCTCCTCGAATTGGCACCGCCAGTCCTTCGTCGTCGTTCCTTGGCCTCGCCGA
>JAWOBP010000174.1:0-14296 GCA_046484285.1 Polyangia bacterium | reverse complement strand
GCACGACCGGCGACGCGACGACGTTGACCGGGGCGGACGGCCAGACATCGACCACGGCAACGCTCGGCTCCACGCCTGGCGAGGTGGACCAGTACTTCACGGCTACGGCCAACGGCCTCGACGTGGAGTTCGAGGCCACGGCCACGGGGCATTACATCGACTACCTGTTCCCCCAGCGCATGTGGCCCGGGTCTCCCATCGACATCGAGATAGAGATCTTCGGCGCCGGCTTCGACACGGACGCGGAGGTGATCTGGGACGCGGGCGGCGCCGAGCAGGTGTTGGTTCCCAGCACGGTGGAGCCGGAGCGGATCGTCGTGACCTTGCCATCGGCCCTGTTCGACACGGCGCGGACCGTGCCCGTCACAGTCGAACAAACAGCCGATGGACGCTGCGCCAGCGTGGATTTCGTCCTCGGAGGCGTGCTGCCCGACACCGGGCAGACGCTCTGCTACGACAACGTCTCGGAGATCACCTGCCCGGCCAGCGACACGGACGATTTCTGGGGCCAGGACGCCCAGTTCGGCTGGGACCTGTACGTCACCCCGGCCGAGCGCTTCGAGCGCAGCGAGCCGATCGCCGACGAGCCGGTGGTCTTCGACAACATCACGCAGCTCGAGTGGCAGGGCTGCGCCTCGGGGCTCAGCGGCGCCGACTGCACGACCGGGACGGCAGGCAACTACACTTGGCAGGAGGCGCTCGACTACTGCGAAGCTCTTCAGTGGGGCGGCTTCGACGACTGGCGCGTGCCGAACGTGCGCGAGCTTTCGACCCTGGTGGATCGCGCAACCAGCTATCCCGCCATCGACCTGGTCGCTTTTCCGCAGTCCCCGGACGAGGCTTTTTGGTCCGCCTCGACCTACCGGGCGACCTTGTCCAACGCGTGGACGGTTCGATTTCACGTAGGCTACGAGCTTCCCGTGGCAAAGCACTACACGCGCCACGTCCGCTGCGTCCGCGGCGAGCCGTGACCCGCGGTCCCGGGGGACAGGGTGCGCGTGCTGTCCCCAGCGGGCGGCGTGCACTTGGTCTCGCGGTAGCTCTCGCGGTAGCGCGATGGAGGCTCGGTCGCGAGGCCTAGGATTCGGCGGGCAACTAAACAAGTGCCAATGATTGACAAAATTTAGTTAAAAATCAGTAAATAGATAAGTTGAAAGATTTTAACTAAAAAGGTGTTGATTTCATTTTTCTGATAGTTAAAGTTGTCCTCGTGTACTATGCGGAAATGAACCCAGAGCAGCGCAAGGTCCTCACCAACGCCACGCAGGTGTTCGAGGTGATGGAGCAGGTTCGGGCCCGAGACAACAGCTTTCTGGGCACCATGCACTGGAAGCGCATCAACAACCGCGAGTACTTGTATCGCGGGTACTCGGGTGGGCGCACCAAGTCGCTGGGCCGGCGCAGCGCCGAGACCGAGAAAGTCAAGGAACGCTACGAAGCGGCCCGAGCGGAGCACAAGGCGCGCCGCGCCCAGCTCGAGGAGCAATTGAGAGTTCACGCCGGGTACATCCGCGTCAATCGGCTGAACCGCTTCCCGACCGTCGCGGCTCGAGTGATTCGCGAGTTCGAGAAGCAGGGCACTCCCATCAAGGTCGTCGGGACCAGCGCGTTTTTTGCCTACGAGGTGCTGGCGGGAGTACTTTTTCTGCCGGAGTTTCTGGCTACCGATGATCTCGACTTGTTGATCGACGCTCGGCAGCGGCTCAAAATCGTTTCGTCGCTGAAGGCCAGGACGCTTTTGTCCGTGCTCAAAGGTGCGGATCCCGGGTTCAGGCGGGTCACCGGCTCACCCTACGAGTTCGCGGCGGCCAACGCCGATGGTTATCGAGTGGACTTCATCACGCAGGAGGCGCCGGATATCGCGAAGCCCAATGAGTTCTTCGAGTCGCTATCGGCCGATGATCTGAGACCGCAGGGAATCGGCTCCCTCAAGTGGCTGGTCTCCGCGCCGTCAATACGCGAGGTCGTGTTCGACCAGAAGAGTCAGCCGGTGCGCCTGTGCACGGTGGATCCCCGAGCATTCGCGATCCACAAACAGTACGTCGGCGCCGTGGAGCGGGGGCGGCCCATCAAGGCGAAGAAGGATCTCATGCAAGCGCAGATGCTGGTGCACCTGCTGTCGACAGAGCTCTCGCACATCCCCCTGTCCGACGGAATCCGACGCCTCTTTCCCAAGGACCACAGACCCTGAGTCGAAGCTCCAAGCAAGGCATCTGCCCGGGGAGGATGGCGAT
The DNA here is from genome assembly GCA_046484285.1 of Polyangia bacterium. Lineage (GTDB taxonomy): Bacteria > Myxococcota_A > Polyangia > JAAYKL01 > JAAYKL01 > CAZHCG01. The sequence continues at coordinate 12,062 of JAWOBP010000174.1, read as the reverse complement.
GAACGGCACGGTCAGAATCACGGTGGTCCTGATGGCGGCGCTGGCGCTCGCGGCGTGCAGCCCGGCCGGGGGCGGCGGGGGCTCCGGCTCCGACGCCGACGCGGACGGCGATACCGACGGCGACGCCGACACCGACACCGACGGCGACGCCGACACCGACACCGGCACGGGCGAGCCGTGGGAGATCACCGAGGTCGCGGGCGCGGTCTACTGGTACGCCCACTACGAGATCCGGGGCGCGGCCGACGACGACATCTACGTCTCGGCCGGAGACCCGGTGGATCGAGCCGGCTCGGTCCATCACTGGGACGGATCGGCCTGGAGCGAGGAGGCGTTCGATTTGCCGGCCGGTCAGTCGTTGATCTTCACCGGTCTGGGCGGTTTCGGAGAGGGTCAGATCCACGTCTGGGGCGAGCGCTGGGACACCGGCGCAGAGCAGCGGCTGGGAGCGGCGCTGCTCGCGCGCGACAGCGGCGGCTGGGAGGAGATCGCCCTGCCCGGCATGGAAGGCGACCAGGCGCTGATCGAGGCGCTGGGCGGCACGGCCGACGCGCCGCTGGCGGTCGGTCTCGAGCACCGCTACGAAGGGCCGCGCCGCGCGTGGCGCCGGCAGTCCGGCTCCTGGGAAGATGCGGCCCAGGAGATACCCGCGCTGGCGCAGGTCGAGGAGATCCGCGGCCTGCATGCGCCGGGCGGAGGAGCCTCGGTGCTCTACGGCTCCAGCGGAACCGATCCGGACGATGTCGGCCACGTTTTTCTCGCGGACGGGTCGCTCGAAAACCTCGAGTTCGAGGGCGGTGCCGTGGTCGCTGTCTGGGGCGAGGGGCCCGACGACCTGACCGCGGTCACGGACCGGGCGCTGTATGCGTGGGACGGCTCGCAGTGGAGCGAGCTGGCCGCCTCGCCGTTCGACGATATCGGCGGTCGCAGCTGGAACGCGGCGGTTCCCCACCAGGTCGACGAGATCTACCTGGCCGGCGGGATCGGCGGCGATTCGGGCGATACGGCGCGCATCGATCACTTCGACGGCGAGCAGTTCCAGCGGGTCTTCGCCCCCTGCGAGCAGCCCAACTGCTGGTTCGACGACCTGTGGGTCTCGGACGAGTTCGTCTACGCGGTGGGCGGCATGGGCGACGGCCAGTGCGTGGTCGCCCGCCTGCCGCGCGCCGTTTTCGTGGAGTGAGTCCCTTCGCCTTCTACGACAGCCACAGCCAGGGAACGAGCGCCGACATCAGGTCGAGCAACGTCGACGCAGACCCTGACGCCCAGCACCGTGGAGTCGGACCGGCTCGTGGTGACCCTGACGAGCGACCTGTTCGACACCGCGCGGACTGTGCCCGTCTCCGTTTCTGGTCGTCGTCGTCCAGGGCCTGGCCCACTACGGCCAGGGCGAGTGGGACCAGGCCAAGAAGCGATTCGTCCAGGGAATCAGGGCCGATCCCGACCACGTGGATCTGCTGGTGCACGCAGGCCTGAGCGAGTTACTCGAGAACAGCCTCGAGCTGGCCTTGGCCAGATTCGACCGGGCCGTCGAGCTGGGCAAGCGGGAAGCGGACCAGCTCATCGCGTCGGACCCGGACAAGTACGTCAAGCTCGAGGACTTCGACACCTGGCTCGCGAAGCAGCGTTGCGCTCTGGCCGACGAGTGCCCGGATTTGGGAACCGAAGCCTGCGACGACTGTGACCAACACCCGAGGATGAACTGGGTCGGCCTCTACACCCACTGGGAGCTGCGGCCGTTCTTCCGCGCGGTGGGCAACAAGGCGATTACCCTGAGAGCTGCTGACGGAGCTCGCGGAGGCGCGGACGAGGCGCAAGGAGGAGCGGGAGTACCGGATGGACCGGGTACAGCGGCGCTCGAGGAGCGGTCGAGCTCAATGAGCCGAGACGCTCGCGGCCATCACGCGAACGCCATGCGGCGTGTCCTGTGCCTGCACGTCGGCGATCAGACGGGAATCGTGCGAGAAGAGCCTGCGCTTACGCTCGAAGAACATGTTCACGACGTCAGGGAAACTCGGGTCATTTCCCAATATTCTCTCCAAGTCGGCGACCACCTTGGACTCCTTCCCAGCGACAACGCCGTTCCATATGAAACTCGCCATGAGAAGGACTCTGTTCCAGTCTTCCACTCCTGCATTCGATGGGAGGGCATCGAGCAAGGGCTCGGCGAATGCAACCAGGGTATCCGACATCTTCGCCAGGTCGTTCCTTCCCCGGCCACCGAATCGGCCGAGTGCTGTTCTTGAACGGTTTCTTTTTCTTTTCTGCTTCTGCGAACGTCGCCGCTGTTTGGTGTTGCGCGCCATCTTTCTCGCCTTCGTGTATCAGACGTCCGGCTTACCCACCATGATCTTTACCCGGTCGCCCTCGTGCTGTCACCGGGTTCGAGGTCGACTCGGTTGGTCAGGTCCTCGGCCGCCTCGTACAGCCCTTCTTTGATGATCTTGCCTGCGCCTCGTATCTCCCGGGCTGGCAGCCGCACCGGAGAAGGGATTCCGTCCTGCGCGCTCTCGAGGGGATGCGTCAGACCTGGCCTTGGTGTACTCATACGAAGACTACTTTCGGGAGAGAGGACATGGCGGGCAAGAGGAACGAGACAGAAGACGAGATCATCGATTTGCTAAGGCGCCTGCGGATCGGAGAGCTGGCCGATCCGGGTGATGAGTTGGCTACGTACAACATCAACGAGCTGACGGAGATGCTGACGAAAAGCGGAATGGACGACGAGAACGACGAAGACGACGGTGAGGTCGCGCTGTCCCCTCGGAAGAATCCAGGGGATGGTCTCGCTGGCGACAGATTTGCCAAGCTCGACGCCGATTCCCTGTACCTCGTCCAGCTGTGCGCCATCGGCGACGAGCCGTACACCCGCGGGGACCTGCTCAGACTCTCGGAGGCGGCGAGATCCGTGGGCGAGCTCGGGAGACGCATCACCAAGAAGAGGATGGGACAGATCGTCGACGATCTCCTGCGGCGCGGGTTCATCGTCTACGAATCCTACAGCACGATCCGAATCAGCCCCGGCATCCAGGACGCCGTCGTCCAGGACGCCGTCCGCAAGGGCCGGTTCGAGCCCCTGAGCGCGATCTTCACTGAAAGGCCCGGCCACTGGCTCCGCGGGCGTCTCCCCTTGCGGGCACAGCGGCTCGCTTTCTATACGAACCAGGCGGAGCAGTTCTTGAGCAACCTGTCCGAGATGAAGCGGTACGAAGAACGGCACGGCGAGGAGATAGGACTCCTCGAGCCCTTCAGCGCGGATATCTTCGAGGCGCTCGATCCTTCGTTGCAGCGGTGGTACCTGATCGAGGCTGTGCCTCGCCTCATCACGAGGGCGAATGGATCGCCGGCGCTATTGAGAGAATTCGACTCCTCGATCAGCCGACAGACTTCGGCAGACCACGACCTCCTGGCCGTGTGGATGGATCTCTCCTTTGCGCGGGGGGATCTCGAATCGCTCCGGCGGCTCGATGACGAGACAGGGCGGAGGCTCCACGAGGTGCGTGGATGCATCGCCCTGCTGGAAGGCGACCTGGAGCAGGCGAAGAGCTGTCTCGAATCGGTCATGCCGGGCGGCAAGAAGAAGGGCAAGCTCGCCCCGGTGGCACACCTGCCGGCGATCTTGTACCTGCTGCTGCTGGTCGGATCCGGGACTCCCGCGGAGATCGAGCGCGCGCAAGCGATCGTCCGCTCTGTCAACCGGGCGCGGAAGCGCAAGTACGAGATGGTCACGAACGTGATCGAGCTGGCGATCTCTTTCAGGCGGACGCCGCTATCGCCCCCGGATCTCTTGGCCGCTCTCGCGAGACAGAGCTACTGGCCGCTGTCGAAGCTGCTCGCGGGTTACTGCTCGCGTTGGTTCCTGAGCGATGAGGACCGGGGGAAGGGCGTGCCGGGCCTGAAGGGGGTTGCGAAGGCCTACCGCTCCCTCGGGCTCGACTGGCTCGCGGCCGAGGCGCACGGGCTGGCCGCCGAGCCCGCGACGAAGACCGGGGAGAAGCACGCCGAGAAGCACCGGAGCATCCACGAAGGCCTCGGGACGTCCAGCCTCATCGAGCTGGCCGTACCGGAGCCCGCCTGGAAGCGGTCGCTGGACGCGATCGCCGGGATCGTCGCCTCGGATGGGCCAACCGCCGCGACCCCTTTGATGAACGAGCGGATCATCTGGGAGCTCGATACCAGGCATGACGGCGTCAACCTGGAGGCGTTCCTCCAGAGGCGAAGCGGACGCTCCTGGACCAAGGGGCGCAAGGTGGCGCTGAAACGGCTCTACGAGCAGTTCGAGAGCGCCTCGTTCAGTTTCCTGTCGGACCAGGACAGGGCGCTGTGCCAGGCGCTGGTGGAGTTCACCGAACAGAGATCCTACGGCTACCGTGAGCTCGCGTACCGTTTCGACGAGGAGCGGGCGGCCCGGGCGCTGATCGGTCACCCGCGCGTCTTCCCGCCCGGCGACCGCGAGAACCCGATCGAGATCGTGGAGCGCGAGCCCCAGCTGGTCGTCGCGCATCAGGACGACGGCCGCATCGCGCTCTCCCTCGAGCCGCGGCCACTCCGTGACGACGAATCATTCCGTATGTCTACGGAGGCGTCGGGGCGCCGCTCGATAGTCTTCTTCGGCGCCGAGCACTTGCGGCTGCACCGCCTGCTCGGGGGCACCTTGAAGGTGCCGGCCGCGGCCGCGGACCGAGTGATCGAAACCTTGCAGAAGGTCGCGTCCGTCATTTCGGTCCAATCCGAGATCGGCGGGCAGGTCGAGGGCGGGGTGAAGGTCGAGGCCGACGCGCGCCCCCACGTCCACTTGCAGCCGTACCAGGACGGGCTCCGGCTGGATCTCTACGTGCAGCCGTTCGGGGACGGGGGACCGTTCTACCGCCCGGGGACCGGCGGCGAGACCATCTTCGCCAGTATCGATGGGAGACCCACGACCACCATCCGCGATCCGGCCGACGAGGCTCGGCTGCTGGATGCCTTGATCGACGCTTGCCCCACGCTCGCGACCCGAATGCTGGACGACTTCTCGGTCTGTTGCCCCTCCCCCGCAGAGGCGCTCGAGGTGCTCGTGGAGCTGGAGAGCCTCGCCGACGAGCAACGCGTCACCCTGCACTGGCCCCAGGGACGAAGCCTGACCCTGGCCGGACAGGCGTCCCACTCCCAGCTCCGCCTTCACATTCGCAAGGATCGCGACTGGTTCGCCGCCTCTGGCAGCCTGGACGTCGACTCCGAGCTCTCGCTGGACCTGCTCCGGCTGATCGAGCTGGTCGAAGCCAACCCGTCGCGGTTCGTCAGGATGGACGACGGCCGCTTCCTCGCGCTCACCGAGCAGCTGCGGCGCCGCGTCGAGGAGCTGGCCGCGTATGGCGATCGGCGCTCCAACCAGAAGAAGCTCCGATTTCCACCCGTCCGGGCGGCGGCGCTGGAGGCGATCACGGATACGGCCAAGCTCAAGTCGGACAAGCACTGGAAGGCCTGGATTCGCCGCATGCACGACGCGGCCGACGTGCGCGCCGAGGTGCCCTCGACCCTGCGGACCGAGCTGCGCGACTATCAGCGCGAGGGTTTCCAATGGCTGGCGCGGCTCGCCGCCTGGGGCGTCGGAGGGTGCCTGGCGGATGACATGGGGCTCGGCAAGACCATCCAGGCATTGGCCTTGCTGCTCGACCGCGCGCCGGACGGACCGGCCCTGGTGGTCGCGCCGACATCCGTCGCGTTCAACTGGATGACCGAGGCGCGGCGATTCGCGCCCACCTTGGACGCCCACCTCTTCGGCGAGGGCGACCGCGAGGCCCTCCTGGCAAACGTCGGCTCGCACGATCTCGTGATCTGCACGTACGGCCTCCTCCACGCCGAGGCCGCCCGGCTCCAGGCCGTCCCCTGGCACACCGTCGTCCTGGACGAAGCCCAGGCGATCAAGAACACCGCGACCCGCCGCTCCCAGGCGGCCATGAAATTGAAGGCGGATTTCCGCCTGATTATGACCGGCACGCCCCTCGAGAACCACCTGGGCGAGCTGTGGAACCTGTTCGATTTCATCAACCCGGGCCTGCTCGGCTCGCTCGACAGCTTTCAGACGCGCTTCGCCTTGCCCATCGAGCGGGATCGGTGCCGCGAGACCCGGCGGAGGCTCAAGCGCCTGATCCAGCCGTTCATCCTCCGCCGCACCAAGTCTCAGGTTATGGAGGAGCTGCCGCCGCGCACCGAGGTGATACGGCGGGTGGACCTGAGCGATGAAGAGGCGGCGTTCTACGAGGCGCTGCGCAAGCGGGCCATCGAGAAACTGAAGAACGCCGGCGACGAGGGGCCCCGGCACCTCGAAATCCTGGCCGAGATCATGCGCCTTAGGCGCGCCTGCTGTCACCCGCGCCTCGTGCTGGACGACTGCGACATCTCCGGCTCGAAGCTGGCGCTGTTCTCGGAAACCCTCGACGAGCTCCTGGCGAACGGTCACAAAGCGCTCGTCTACAGCCAGTTCGTCGACCACCTGGAAATTCTGCGCCGCGAGCTGGAGCGCAAGGGAATCTCGCATCAGTATCTGGACGGAAGCACCCCCGCCCGTCAGCGCAAGCAGCGCGTGGAGGCGTTCCAGGCAGGCGACGGGGACATCTTCCTCGTCAGCCTGAAGGCCGGCGGGCTGGGGCTGAACCTCACCGCCGCGGACTACGTCCTCCACATGGATCCCTGGTGGAACCCGGCCACCGAGGACCAGGCATCGGACCGCGCCCACCGCCTGGGACAGCGGCGGCCGGTGACCATCTACCGCTTCATCTCCAAGGGCACCATCGAGGAGAAGATCACGGCCATGCACACCCAGAAGCGCGCCCTGGCCGACAGTCTGTTGGAAGGGGCGAGTATCAGCGGCAAGCTCTCGGCCGAGGAGCTACTCGCGCTGATCCGCGCATAGGTCGCGCAACGATATCACGTCAACCGCCGACGCGCCGGAAAAGGCCGTCCGCATTCTGGGTGTCTGAGACCCTGAATTCTGACGTTTTTATCATTTTCAGATTGTTATAGTCCGTTCTCACTGTCAGCCACTATTCCGTTGTCGGATTGACAGCTCCGTCGCCCGCGGTGCACGATTGCGCGGTGGCTGACAACAGCAGCTCTTTGGACCGCCCCCGGCGTCCCTGGCTCGCGCCCCTGTTGGTGTTCTTCGCCGGGTTGGCCGTCTACGGCTCGTTCTCCGCCGACCGCCTGCTCTCCCACTCCCGCGACAACCACTACGTCTACCTGGCCGACTGCTTTCTCGACGGCCGCCTCTTCCTGGAGGGCACCCCCCCGCATCGCAACGACTGGGCCCGTCACGACGGCCGCTGGTTCGTCTCTTTCCCCCCCTTCCCCGCCGTGCTGATGATGCCCGGTGTCGCGATCTGGGGCCTCGACTTCAACGACCGGCTCTTCACGCTTCCGCTGGCCGCCGCCGGCCCGGCGCTGCTGCTGATCCTGCTCCAGATGCTCGCCGCGCGCGGCCGGATTTCGCGCAATGCAAAAGGCCGCTTGCTGCTGACCGCGCTGTACGGGGTCGGCACGGTCTACTTCTTCAGCGCCGTGCAGGGCTCGGTCTGGTACACGGCGCACATCGTCGGCGGGGTGATGCTGCTGCTCTACCTGATCCTGGCCCTCGATGCGCGCCACCCGCTGCTGGCCGGGCTCTGCCTGGGCCTGGCCTTTGCCAGCAGACCGCCGATGATCCTGGCCGCCCCGCTCTTCCTCTACGAGCTGCTGCGCTCCGGCCGCACAGACCCCGAAGCACCTCTCATAAAACGCATCGGCCGGCTGCTCGGCCGGCTCGACAAGCGCCTCGCCGCGCGCCGCCTGGCGCTGTTCTCCCTGCCGGTACTGGCCGCGATCGGCGCCGTGCTGTGGCTGAGCTGGGCCCGCTTCGGCGATCCGCTGGAGCCGGGCCACGGCTTTCTGCGCGTGATCCAGACGCCTCGCATCGAAAAGTGGGGACTGGTCTCCTACCACTACCTGGGTCGCAACCTCTCGGCGCTGCTGACCTCCCTGCCCTGGCTGACCTCCGAGGCGCCGTACGTCGAGATCAGCCTGCACGGGCTGGCTCTGTGGTTCACGACCCCGCTGTTCCTCTGGGCGCTGTGGCCGCGCAAGTCGACGCGCGACTACGTCGCGATCGCGGTCACGCTGCTGCTGGTGGCGCTGCCGTCGCTGCTCTACCAGAACACCGGCTGGGTGCAGTTCGGGCAGCGCTTCTCGCTCGACTACGCACCTTTTCTGATCCTGTTGCTGGCGATGGGAGAGCGCCGCTTCGGCAAGCTGTGGATCGCCTGCCTGGTCTGGTCGATAGCGGTCAACGCCTTCGGAGCCGTCACTTTCAATCGATGCCGGCAGCTCTACGCCTACGGCGAGCACCGCCACGAGATCCACCAACCGGACTGACGGCCGTCGATCAGTGATCCTCCTCGGGCTCGCCGGGGAGCTTGCGCAGCCTGAAGTGGTCGCCGCGCTCCTCGATGATCCTCTCGTACCAGTGGCGGGGATATCCGGGATGCTCGACCTCGCCGTGCTCGTCCTTGACGTTGCCGTCCAGGTACTTCCACAGCAGAAACTCGCCCAGCTCGCGGTAGCGCTCCACCGTCTCTTCCGCCATCGCGGTCGAGTACTCGGTCAGGTAGTCGCGCGCCAGCTCCGGCGCCCGGTCGTGCAGCTCCACCGCCGCCTCCTCGACTGCGGTCCGCCTCGCGATGAAGTTGCTCTCCAGCTCTTTTTGCACGCGCCGCACGTCCTGGATCATGTCCTTGTAGCGCAGGTACGAGTAGTTCGAAACGAAGTTGAAGACCCAGAAAGCCGAGTCCCAGGAGAACTCGTCGAACGACCCGGTTCCAACGGCGTAGGGCTCGGGCGCCTCGCGGATCCCGCAGTACATCGGCACGTAGACCGTCGAGTAGGTGTCGTCCACGCCGAACCACAGCACTCCGCCGACCGGATCGGGCAGCCAGAAGCGGCTCTGCGCCACGAACGAGAAGCCGGTCTGCTGGGTCGAGGTGCTGCGCTCGTTGACGTACTGCACCTCGGGCTTCTTCTCTTCTTCGTCTTCCCCGTCCTCGCCCTCTTCGCGCTCCTCCACATCCCAGACCAGCGGGCGCCAGCGGTAGGGCAGCTCGTGGGGACCGGCGCCCACGCCCTTGCTCAGGTCCCACTTGGTCCCCTCGAAGTGATCGCGCATCAGCTCCATCACGTCGTGCACCGAAAGCTTGCGATCCGGCTCGATGTACAGCGGCAGCGGCTCGGCGTCCTCGTCTCCGTCGATGTAGCCCGTGTCCAGCTCCAGCGACGGCGCAACCCGGTTGTAGAAGGCCCACACGCGCGCTTCGCAGAACCTGAGGCTGGTCCAGGTCAGCGGAGCGTAGACGCCGGCGAAGCTGAACTCCTCGTCCGGCCCCTCGTACCAACCCTTTTCCCGCGCGAAATCGACCACGTCGTCGGCGTAGAGGCACTGCTTCTTCTTGTTCAGCGGGAAGGTCCTGATCCGGGCCTGATTGGCGTGGGCCGCCACGTATCCTTCGGGAATTCTGCGCGCGACCCACAGCGCCCCCTTCTCCTCCTTGCCCTTGCCGATCATCTCCATGATCCAGACCTCGTAGGGATCGGAGATGGAAAACGTCTCACCCGACGAGGCGTAACCGTGCTCCTCGACCAGCGAGGTCATCACCTCGATCGCCTCGCGCGCGGTCCGCGCCCGCTGCAGCGCGATGTACATCAGCGAGCCGTAGTCGAGCACGCCCTCGGACTCCTTGAGCTCCTCGCGACCGCCCCAGGTTGTCTCGCCAATCGCGACCTGGTGCTCGTTGATGTTGCCCACAACGGAGTACGTCTCTTCCACCTGGGGAATGCTGCCGAGGTGATCGCCGGTATCCCACTCGTGGATCTCGATCGTGTCGCCGGGCAGGTGCCTGCCGGCCGGGGTGTAGTACAGCTCGCCATAGAGCACGTGCGAATCTGCGGCGTAGGTGATCATCGTCGACCCGTCGGCCGACGCGTCGCGAGTGATCAGAAAGTTGGTGCAGGCGTTCGCCTCACGGTGCCCGACCAGCAGGGCGGCCGCGAAAGCGAGCAGAACGGTGGCTCGCTTCATTGCTCGTTTTCCTCCAGGTACCCCAAAGCGCGCAGCGCTCCGGAAACGTCTTCGGACAGCTCGACCGCCTCCTGGCCGGCGTCGCCGGTCCTCAGCTCGCGCGCCCGCTTCTCGAGGGCGGTGACCAGCACAGACAGCCGCTCTTCCAGCTCGGCGTAGCGGGGATGGTCCTTTCCGAAGCGGTTTTGCTCTCCCGGATCCTCGTCCAAATCGTACATGTAACCGCGTTCCCCCTCCACGTCGCGGATCAGCTTGTAGCGGCCGTCGAACAGCGCGCGCCGCGCTTTCCAGTAGATGTTGCACTCCATGTAGGCGGGCCGGTGCTGCTCCTCCTCGCCGCTGATCAACGGCATCAGGCTCTCGCCGGAGAACTGCGGGTGCGGCTCGACGCCCAGCCAGTCCAGGACTGTCGGCGCGATGTCCACGTGGCGGGCCGACCAGCCGACGCGCTCGCCGGCCTTCCATTTTCCGCCGGGAGCCCGGATCACGAGCGGCACGCGCGTCACCTCGTCCTCGTAGCGATGCCCGTGGTCGAAGCTGCCGTGGTCGAACTGCTCCTCGCCGTGGTCGGCGGTCAGCGCGATCCAGCTGTCGTCGAGCATCCCCAGCCCGTCCATCTCCTCGAGCATGCGCCCGATCTGGTCGTCGACGAAGCGTACCTCGCCGTTGTAAAGCCCGCGGATGAAGCGCTCTTCGTTCTCGCTGGGATCCAGCTCGCCGCTGCGCGCCGCGGCGTGGTCCGCGAACGGTACGCCGATCCTGCCGCTGGGCGGCTTGGCGAAGCGCTTGCGGTACTCGGGCGGCGGGTCATAGGAGATGTGCGGATCGAAGTAGTGGACCATCAGGAAGAACGAATCGTCCTCGTGCCCGCGCAGCCACTCGATCGCGGCGTCGGTCACCTCGTCGGCCCGCCGCGCCTTGTACAGCCCGGCCACCTCGTGATCGTAGTGATTGAAGCCGCGCGCAAAGCCCAGCGAGGGGTGCAAAAAGGCGTTGGTCACGATCGCGGCCGAGGTGGTCTCGCCCAGCAGCTCGGGCAACGTCGCGACCTTCTTGCCGATCGGGGTGACTCGCACGCCCAGGAAGCTCTCGCCCTCTTTGGACTTGGACGGCAGGCGCTTGCCGGCGCGGTGTACGGTCGGCGCCACTCCGGTCAGAATCGAGGCGAACGACGCTCCGGTCCACGGCGAGGCGGAGTGGAACTTCTCGAACAGCACGCCCTCCTCGGCGAGCCGATCTATCGCCGGCGTCACCTCCTGCTCCTCGTAGCCGTAGCACCCGAGGCGATCCGCGCGCAGGGTGTCGATCACGATCAACACCACCCGCCGGCCCTCGGGCGCCTGCGGCTCCGCTGGCTCGGGGCTCGCGGCGCGGGTGCCTCCGTCGTCCGCGGCGTCGGGCTCGACCTGCTCGGCCTCGGCCGCTGCGGCCCGCTCCTTCTCGATTTCTTTTTCACGCGGCCGGTCGTCTCCACACGCTCCCAGAGCCAGCACGGCTAGCTGGCAGACGGCGAGAAGCGTCGCGCGGCTCGGCGAAACGGTCGTCCGGCCCGTTGTCTTTTCGTGCTCAGCCATCACAATCCAGGAGTATGTCCGAACCGCGGCCTCCTGTCGACCCGGACGACCGTGCTATCCGACGCAGGGCTCGCTCCGAGAACAAAAGGCGTTTCAATGGGAATTCCGGCCGGTGATCCGCACAATTCGACGCATCAGGAGCATCTCAAGCCTCCTTTGGGGGTAAACGGATCAAACCGTAATCGTTGGGGTTTTCAAAAAAATGCAACCGGCGGGGCCGAGCGGCCGATATCTACTGTGAGCAGCGCCGAAATGGGACGGCGCGCCGCAAGCCGGGAGGACCGCGATGAGATTCTGGAGCCCCGACAAAGCCTACTTCGTCACCAACCGCTGCGAGCAGGAGCGCCTCTTCCTGCTACCCCGCCCAAGAGTGCTGAAGCTGATCGGCGCCTGGCTGGCCAAGA
>JAWOBP010000114.1:0-21563 GCA_046484285.1 Polyangia bacterium | reverse complement strand
AGCTCTTCTTCGAGGTCAGCTCCAGGATCGTGGAGTGGTGGACCACCCGGTCGATCGCGGCGGCGGTGGTCATGGGGTCTTTGAAGATCCGGTCCCACTGGGAGAAGACCAGGTTGCTCGTGATCATCACCGAGCGCCGCTCGTACCGCTCGCCGAGGAAGGTGAAGAGCACCTCCATCTCGTCTCGGTCCACGCGATCCGTTCAGGGGGTAAGGGTGGAGCTGCGATTCGGCGAGTGCAACCCCAACGTGGTCTCTGGCCCGGTCGTGGACGTCTCCGGGCTGGTCGAGCTGCCGCCCGAGTACGGCGAGCTGCACCTGGAGCTCGTCTACAAGCGCCGCATGGAGGCGTTGTTCCAGGACCTGGAGGTGGACGTGGTGCTGGTGGAGGACGGGCAGGAGCGCGCCGTGGCCGTGCTCGGGAACGGCTTCGACAGCGAGTGGCAGACGCTGCTGGCGGAGTCGCAGGCCGAGCAGTGGGTGCAGCTCGAGCTGGTGAACCGGATCAGCGGCTGGCAGCGGAGCTTGCTGATCGACTCGGTCGGGTTTACCGTGTTGCCGACCGGGGAGGAGTAAAAAGCGAGATGAAACCTGGTATCGCGGCGTGGATCCTGGTGGCGCTATCGTCCCTGACAACGCTCGCCTGATGCTCGGGCTGCGGCGACAGCGGCAAAGCGAGCGACGCCGGCACGGACGGCGGCACCGACAGCGACGCGGACGCGGACGCCGACAGCGACGCGGACACTGACAGCGACGAGAACGATTGTAACGATTCCGGTGACCTGCTGAGCTGGCAACCACTGCCGGAAGGCTACGACTGCGGCCCGGGATGCAGGCAGATCACTTTCGAGAGCATCAATGTAGTGGCCGACATGTCCACTGATGGGCGTTACTTCACCTGCTCGACGGAACCGAACCCCAATACCAATGGGATAATAGTCGATACAGAGAAGGAATGCTGGACATATGTATCCCACCCGGATCCAGATCTGGCAGAAACCCTATGGTCGTGTTCGTGCGTCGTGGAAGGAGAGGCGATTTTCAAAACAGTCTATCATCCTCACGAATACTTGTCAATAAACACGCTCACATTTTTCGACATCGGAGACGGCACTGGTCAGGTGTTGCAAAAAATGGAGGAAAATCCCGAGGCCGGCGGCAGATATTACAAGCAGATGGGATTCAACGATAATTACGTGGCGTATGAAATAATGCACTTCGACAGCAGGGGACAGGTATTCTTGATGGACCGGGGTACCGAAGAAACGACACCCATTTCCGACGACGATATAGTGCCTTTTCGCACGCGGATGGACGGCGACTACATCGTCTGGCAGCAGGGCAATGCAAGCAAAGAGATCTATACCCACCAGATATCCACCTCCACCACCTGGAACCTGACCGACCACCCCTCCAATCAGTTCTGTCCTCAGATGGACGGGACCCGCGTCGTGTGGACGGATCTTCGCAACAGCAGCGAATGGGACAGCTACGAGAACGCCGACATCTACATGTACGACTTCGCCGACGAGTCGTTGACCCGAATAACAGACGGCGAGTGGGTTCAGTGCTACCCGGACATCTCGGGCGACCGCATAGTGTGGCAGGACTACCGGGCCTGCCCCTACCCGAACAATCCAGGGGATTTTTCACAGGTGGACGTCTGGATGCACGATCTGGCGACCGGCCAGGAGCACCAGATCACGAGCTTCGAAGGAGGCGAGACCGAGGTGTTGATTGCCGGAGACAAGGTGTTTTTCTGGATGCGTGTCCCCGAAGAGCCGATATTCGCCTTTTTCGTGCAGGAGCTCTCGGCGCTGGGGTTGTGATGAGGATTGCTACTACAATCTTGGGTACGCTGTCGATTGTGATATTCTCTACACTAGTGTTGTCCTGTAACGAGCGTGGATGCACTCTTGAGTATTATTCAGATGTTCTAGTTTTGCATGTGGCACAGGAGCAGGGAGAGCCCACGACCGAAGCGTTGTACGAAATCGAGCTGCGTGCCGAAGGAATTTATGAAATAGAGATTATGGCCGACCTTCACGCCGGAGACGTAAAATCGGAACTTATAAAAGCGGGTGAATCCCCGGATTCATATTCTTTGTCTGTCAACGAAAACGGGTACCTCGAAGTAACTTTGGCCTCAGCACATTCCTCTAAAATCACCTCCGCACTGTACGAATTGCACGTGAAAGTGAGATCCGGCGGTGATGTGCTTGCCGATACCGATGTACACCCGGAATGGGAATCGCATCAGCCTGGACCGAAGTATTGTCATAAAAATTACTACACGGCGACTGTTTTTTTGATAATCGACGAGCCGCCCGATCCTTACACCGACACCGACTCGTCCACCGATACCGACACGAACGAGGCGGCGGGCTCGGCCTACTGATCCCGACCACGCCGGGCAGCCGCCAGGCCCGGAGCCTCAACAGCGCGGAGCGCTCGCTGGGAAGTAAGGTTTGTCCAACCCCGACGTTGCGGTCTATATTGCGCGCTGGAGCGGCCGCTGCCGCTCTTTTCGAAGTCAGGAGCCGGATGTGCCTTTGCAGGAGATGTCGTTTCGCGGAGATCGCGTATTCGTCGAGGTGGACGAGCGCGGCGAGCTGGTGCTGGAGGACGGTCGCGCCAGGATGCGCTACCGGGCCGACGACCGGCGGGTCTACCGTCCCTGGCCCTCCAACCTCGAGCCGCTGGAGGACGGCCCGGTCGAGACGAAACAAGAAGGCTCGCCGAACGCCTCGGATCACCCGGATCCCTCCGCGACGATTGTCGTCTACACGGACGGGGCCTGCCTGGGCAATCCCGGACCGGCCGGGCTGGGCTACTACCTGGAGCTCCCGGACGGAAACCGGCTTCAGCGCGGCGAGCCGCTGGGCCGGGCGACCAACAACATCGCCGAGCTGACCGCTATTTCGCGCGCGCTGGAGCTGATCGACGACCGCCGCGACGCGCGCGTGCTGCTCCACACCGACAGCGAGTACGCGATCGGCTTGCTGACGCGCGGCTGGAAGGCCAAGGCCAACCGCGAGCTGATCGAGAGGATCCGCCGGCGAGTGGCGCGCTTTCCCCTGCTCGAGCTGCGCAAGGTCCGGGGGCACGCCGGCGTGCCGCAAAACGAGCTGGTCGACCGCCTGGCGCGCGCGGCGGCCGAGAGCCAGTCGGCGGTGGACGAATAGGGCGATCGCGTTCACACTTTTTACAGGCGGGAAGGAGAGCAGACCGTGCGGCGAGCAGGAGTAGCAGTCAGCGGGCTGGGAGCGGTCAGCGCGGCGGGCCCGGACGCCGAGGCGCTGCTGAGCGCGCTGCGCCGACCCGAGCGGGTCTTCGGCCGCAGCAGCCGCACGCCGGCTCTCGAGCTGGAGGTGACGGTCGGCGAGGCGCGCGACGAGTGGCTCGCCGAGTGCGAGCACACCGAGCTGGAGAGCCCGACCGGCCGGCTGTGCCTGGCCGCGGCCCGCGAGTGTGTGTCCGACGCCCTGGCGCGCGGAGCCGAGCCGCCCGACGGCCTGGCGCTCGGCACCAGCACCGGCGGGCAGAGCAACAACGAGAGCGTGGTCTTCGACCTGCTGGGAGGAAACGCGCCGCAGCGTTTCGACTACCGCGCTCGCGGAGCGATGAGCTCGCCGACCCGCCTCGTCGCGCGCGAGCTCGACGTCCGCGGCCCGCTGCAGACGATCTCGACGGCCTGCACCTCCTCGGCCAACGCGATCGCGCTGGGCGCGGCCTGGATCCGCTCCGGCCGCTGCCGGCGCGCCCTGGCCGGCGGCGGAGACGCCCTTTGCCACACCACGATCACCAGCTTCTCCGCGCTGGGGCTGACCGGCCCGGAAATGTGCCGCCCGTTCGGTCCCGAGCGACCGGGCCTGACGCTCGGCGAAGGCGCGGGGTTCTTGATGCTCGAGCCGCTCGAAGCGGTGCTGGCCGCGGGCCGGCGGCCGCTGGCCGTGCTGGCCGGCGTGGGGATGAGCAGCGACGCCCACCACATGACCGCTCCGCCGGCCGACGGAGCCGGAGCCGAGCTCGCGATCCGCCGCGCGCTGGCCGACGCCGGGCTCGAGCCGGCCCGGGTGGATCACGTCAACGCGCACGGAACCGGCACTTTGCTCAACGACGCGGCCGAGGCCGCCGCGATCGCGCGCGTCTTCGGCGACGAAGTGCCGGTCTCGTCCTGCAAGGGCCTCTTGGGTCACACGCTCGGCGGGGCCGGCGGGCTGGAGGCGGTCGCCGCGGTGCTGTCGGTGGTCGAGCGGCTCGCCTTCGAGAACCTGGGAGCCGAGCGGGCCGGCGAGGACTGCCCGCTCTCGCTGGTCGGACCCGGAGGACGAAAGCTGCCGGAGTCGCCGCTGGTGCTCTCCGACTCGTTCGCCTTCGGCGGCAACAACTGCGCGCTTGTCTTCGCCGCGCAACGGGAGAAACCGAGGTGAGGCTGGAGATACACGGAATCGGCCGCTGCGCGCTGGGCGCGGACGAGCCATTCGTCGAGGGGCTGGGCCGGCTGGAGTCGGTCCCGATCAAGGACTACGCTCCGCCGGCCGCGCGCCGCAGGTTCGGCCGGGTGGCGCGCCTGATGTACGTCGCCGCCGCCCGCGCGCTGGCCGACGCCGGGGCCGAGATCGACGACCGGTGGGCGGTGGTCTCGGCCACGGCGATGGGCGAGGTGCAGGTCGGTCTCGACCTGCTCGAGCAGATTCAGAGTCGGGGAGGCGTCAACGCCAGCCCCAAGCTGGTGCCCAACGCCGTGCACAACGCGCCCGCGGGACACCTGACGATCGGCCTCGAGTGCCGCGGTCCCTGCCTGACCGTCAGCCAGGGCTGGCTCTCTTTCGAGGCCGGGCTGTGCGCGGCCGCGGACCTGGTCGCGGCCGGCGCGGCCGAGCGGGTCCTGCTGGTCGCGGGGGACGAGGTCGACCCGCGCTGGGAGCAGCGCCTCTCCGAGCTGGACGCCGGGCGGCTGGCCGGCTCGCTGCGCGACGAGGCCTTCCAGGAGGGAGCGGCGGCGCTGGTGCTGGGAAGCGAGCCGGGCGGACGAAGGCTGGGCGGAGTGACTGCGGCGCTGCGGCGCGTCCCGGCCGGCGGCGCCCAGATTGCCCGATTGGTCGAAAGCGTCGCGGGCAGCGCTCTCGGGGAAGCCGAGCTGCGCGCCCGGCACGGCGCCGGGGGAGCCGCGCTGGCCGCGGAGCTGGAGGAAGCGCTGGGGCGAGCCGCGACGCTGGACGGGCCGGGACGAGGATCGTCACAGGCCGGAGCGCTGGCCGCACTGGCCGATCACCTCGAGCGCCCCCAGCGCGGCGAGCTGCTGCTGGCCGGCCGCGAGCTAGACGAGCTGGGACTGGTCCACTACCGGAGCTGAGGAGACGCCCAGCCGATCCTGGCGTTTCTGTCGGATGCTCAGGCCGTTTCGATTCCATGCTCGCGGGCGAGCGTCAGCAGCTTGTTGTCCAGTGTTGCGATCATCGAGCCGTGACGGAGGGCCAGATTGTGCTTGTCGGGCAAAATGCATGAAATATGCATGAAATCGATCACCTGTCTCGGGTTCGACGATATTGATCCGCGCCCGTTGTTGTGAAATTGTTTTTCGAGTGAGAAACGTTTGTCGTTGATTGGTCGGAGGGGAAAACGATGGCCGAGGATTCACGGCCCCGTCCGCTGGCCGAAGGGCATTTTTCCAAGACGCCGTTCGCCCACATCCTGGTCTACCTCCACAACCGCTCCCTGAGCGGAACGCTCGAAGTGCGCGCGACGCACGACGTGGCGAGCATCTATTTTCGCAACGGGGCTCCGGCCAAGGTCCGCTCGACGATCAAGGGCGCCGGACTGGGCACGGTGCTCGAGGACTTGGGCATGATCACCGGCAAGCAGCTGCGGGCCTGCCAGCAGGAGATGGCCCGCACCGGCCTGCTGGCCGGAGAGATCCTGGTCGGCCAGGGCGCGCTAGAGGCCTCCGGCCAGGTGCGCGGGCTGCGGGAGCAGATGCTGCGCAAGCTGGTCGACGTGTTCGGCCTGAGCGAGGCGCGCTACGAGTTCTACCAGAAGGTGAACCTGATCGCCGGCTACGGAGCCGACGAGCTGTTTCCGATCGATCCCCGGCCGGTGATCGCGGCCGGGCTGCGCGCCCACGCCGGCGAGCTGAAGCTGGAGCCGGTGCTCGCCTCCCTGCGGGGCAAGTGGATCTCGCTCGAAGACGTAGAAGCGGTCGAGCGCTTCGACTTCGACAAGAAGGGACGCGAAATCTGCCGGCGCCTGCTGGAGGAGCAGGTTTCCTGGGAAGAGCTGGCCGAGTCCGGGCGGTTCGATCTCAACGTCCTGCGCGCCACCGTCTACGCGCTGCTGATCACCAAGGTGCTGAGCGTCTCGGACCGGGTCCGCCGGGATCCGCAGATCGAAGGGAGCGGAACGCTTCGATCGTACATCCCCGAGCCGCCCGACAAGATCGAGACCGACGACCCCGAGATCCTCTCGCAGCGCGAGCGGATCCAGGCGGCGACCGCCGCGATCGGATCCCAGAACTACTACGAGATGCTCGGTCTCGCACCCGAGGCGAGCACCGAGGACGTGCGCAAGGCGTTTTTCAAGCTGGCCAGGGAGCTCCACCCGGACCGCTGCAACAAGCCCGGGCTGGAGGACCTGCGCGAAACGCTCGAGCACGTCTTCTTCAACCTCTCCGAGGCGCAGGCCACCCTGATCGACCCGGATCTCCGCGAGGAGTACGACCGGGCGCTGGCCGAGAGCGGACGGCGCACATCGGTACCTCCCGGCTCGAAGGAGAGCCGAGACGAGGAGCAAGTCCGCGACGTGCTGGAGGCCGAGAAGCTGTTCCAAAAGGCGCTGGTGCTGCTGCGCCGCAACCAGCTGGACCAGGCGCTGGAGCTGGTGGACCGCGCCCGGGAGCTCAACCCCCAGCAGGGAGAGTACCTGGCCCTCTGGGCTCATCTCGGCACCCTGCGGCGCGGCCCGGACGAAAGCCTCGAGGACCTGGTGGCCGAGCTGCGCAGGGCCAGGGAGCTGGCCCCCAACTCCGAGCGCGTCCACCTCTACCTGGCCCAGGCGCTCAAGCGGATCGATCACCTCGCCGAGGCGCGGAGCCACCTGGAGAAGGTGGTCGAGATCAATCCGCGCAATATCGAGGCGATGCGCGAGCTGAGAATCATGGAGATGCGGCGCGAAAAGCAAAAGGCCAAGAAGGGATTTTTCAAGAAGCTGCTGGGGTGAAATCATTGTGAATATTGTCACAAGTTGCGTCTCGACAGTCGTCTCAAGCTGGAATCAGAAGACAAGATGTAGTCGAAAATTTCTGCTCGAAATCCGGGCGCAACAAGGCTATGGTCTAGGCCGAAAAGTTTTGTGAAGAACGTAACCGCCGCTCGTCCGAGCCCCGCGCGAAGCGCTCGGCTCGGGCGCGGGGCCGGTTGATCGAAGGCTTGGTTTTTTCGTCACAACCGACTGTTGGAAACGAGCGCGGAAATGGACATCTCCTTTTTCAAACGCGGAATCAAGGTCGAATCGAGCGGGCCGGCGGAGGAGCCGCTGGACGTGGACCCGCCCGCCCGCGTGCTCATGCCGCTTCGCCAGTGCGTCGGCGGCGACTGCACGGTCGTCGTCGAGAAGGGCGAGCAGGTCAAGGCGGGCCAGACGCTGGCCGAGGGCGCCGGCGCCGCAAACGCGGATCTCCACGCGCCCTTCGGCGCGACCGTCGCCGGTTTCGAGCAGGTGCGGATGCCGGACGGAGCCGAGTCGCGGGCCCTGGTGCTGGAGGCCGATCCGAGCGCCGGAACGGCGGACGCGCCGGCGCGGGGCGATCCATCCCGCGCATCTTTCGAGGAACTGCGCGATCGACTGGCTCGGGCGGGCGTGGTTCGCGGGTCCCGGGAGGCCAAGGCCCTGGCGACGGTGATCGACGAGAGCCTCTCCTCCCACGGAGTGATCCCCCCCACCGGGAAGCCGGTGGTCAGGCCGGTCGAGCACCTGGCGGTGCTGTTCTGCGACGCGGATCCCCACCTTGCGACCGCCTCCGCCGCCGCGGCCGGGATCGGCGAGAGCGGCTCCGAGCTGGCGGCCGGGATCGCGGCGCTGTCCCGCATCACCGGCGCCGAGAACGTGCACCTGGTCATCGACCGCCGCCAGCACATACCCGCGGCCGAGAAGCTGGCCGACGAGGAGGACTGGCAGGTGCACCGCATCGACTCGCTGCGCTACCCCAACGCCGCCGAGCCGTTCGTGGCCAAGCTGGTCTCCGGCCGCGAGCCGCCGGTGGCGTTCCGCCAGGTGCACGAATCGGGGACGCTGATCGTCGACGCGGAGACGGTGCTGGACAGCGCCCGCGCGGTGCGGCTCGGCAAGCCGGTCACCGAGCGCCTGGTCACGGTGATCGGACCGGCCGGACGCAAGGTGGTGCGCGCCGCGCTCGGCACGCCGCTGAGCGATATCGTCGAGGCGGCGGGGATGGGCGGCAGTCACCGCAAGGTCGTGCTGGGAGGTCCGCTGGACGGAATCGCCCATCACACTCTCGATCACCCTCTGACCAAGTCGGTCAGGGCGATCACGCTGTTTTCTTCCGAACAGGTCGAGCCGTTCGACAACCGGCCCTGCATCGGATGCGGTCTCTGCGTCCAGGTCTGCCCGGCTCGGCTCAGCCCCGGGCTGCTCTCGCGGTACTGCGAGTTCAATGAGCTGGAGAGAGCCGAGGAGGCGCACCTGTTCAACTGCGTGGAATGCGGCTGCTGCGCCTACGTCTGCCCGGCCGGTCGCTCGATGGTGCAGCTGATGATCTACGGCAAAAGCGAGATTCTGTCCGCGCGGAGGGCGAGCTGATGGAAAAAACGCGCTATGTCGTCTCTATTTCGCCTCACGTGCGCCACGGCCGCACGATCCGCTCGATGATGGTCTGGACGATCGTGGCGCTGGCGCCGGCGGCGGCCTGGGGCATCTACCAGTTCGGCCTGCCGGCGGCGGTGCTGATCGCGGTCGCCGTGGCCGGAGCGGTGGGCACCGAGGCGCTGGTCAACGCGCTGGCGCGCAAGCCGCAGAGCGCCGGAGACGGGCACGCCGTGCTGGTGGGCCTGCTGCTGGCGCTGATGCTGCCGGCCGGGGTCCCCTGGTGGATGGCCCTGGTGGCGGCGGCGACCGGGATCCTGGTGGGCAAGATGCCGTTCGGACCGCTGGGCGGCGCTCCGCTCAACCCGGCGCTGGTCGGGCTGCTGATCGTGGCCATCTCGTGGCCGGCAATGATCAACAGCTACTCCCAGCCGGCCACCGCGCCCGAGGCTCTGCGCGCCCCGGACGCCGCCCCGGCCGAGCACCCGCTCTCGGCGGTGCTGATCGATCCCAGCGACGTGGCCGAGTACGATCCCTCCGACCTGTTCCTCGGGCACCAGGTCGGACCGATCGGCGGCATCTCGCCGCTGCTGCTGCTGCTCGGCGGCCTGTTCCTCCTGCAACGGCGCACAATCCGCTGGCATGCTCCGCTGGGGTTCCTGCTCGGGATCGTCGTCTCGGCGGGGCTGGCCCACGCCCTGGACCCGCAGGCGCAGCCCCCGGTCTGGTTCCACACGCTGACCGGCCTGACGATGCTCGGCGCGTTCTTCCTCGGCACCGACTGGACGTCGACCCCGGTCACGCCGTGGGGGATGTTCCTCTTCGGCCTGCTGGCCGGTGTGCTGACCGTGATTCTGCGCATGACCGGGCTCCATTACGGGCGCGTGCCGTGGGCGATCTTCGCCATGTCGCTGGCCACGCCGCTGTTCGACCGGATCGCGTCGGTCCCGTTCGGAAAGGTGGTGCATCATGCGTAACAAGATCTGGTTCATGGTGCTGGTGCTGGGCCTGGTCGCGGGCGCGGCCGGGCTGGCTCTCTCCGCGGTGCACGACCTGACGGCGCCGGTGATCGAAAAGCGCATTCTCGAAGAGAAGATCAAGCCCACCCTCGACGGTTTCTTCGGCGAGCTGAACGTGGAGAACGATTACATTTCCGATCGCACGGTGCTCGAGCTGGGCAAGGATCAGCTGGGACGCAAGATCCGCCTGACCGTCTTCAAGGGCAAGAAGGGCGGCGAGGTGGTGGCCGCGGCGCTCCAGACCTCGGCCAGCGGCTACGGCGGAGACATCGACGTCCTGACCGCTTTCGACCTGGCCGAACAGAAGATCCTGGGCGTCAAGACGCTCAGCCAGAAAGAGACCAAGGGGCTCGGCGCCCGCGTGGCGGACGACGGCAACCCCTTCATAAAGCAGTTCCAGGGCATGGGCTACGAACAGGGAGTGGCGCTGACCGCCCAGGGCGGCCAGGTGGACGCCCTCTCGGGGTCGACCATCACCTCGGCGGCGTTCGCCTCCGCCGTGGACAAGGCGGCGCGGCTGCTCGACGAGCGAGCCGCCGAGATCGAGAAGTAGCGGGAGGTAGCAGCGATGAGATCGCTTGCCGGAGAATTCACCAAGGGATTGTGGGAGCAGATACCGCCGTTTCGGCTGGTGCTGGGCCTCTGCCCCACGCTCGCCGTGACCAAGTCGCTCGAGGGCGGCTGGGGGATGGGCCTGGCCACGACGTTCGTGCTGGTCTGCTCGAATCTGCTGATCTCGATCCTGAGGCGCGCGATACCGCCCAAGGTGCGGGTCCCGACCTTCATCGTGATCATCGCCACCTTCGTGGTGATCACCGAGCTGGTGATGGCGGCCTACACCCCGCTGCTCTCCAAGACGCTGGGCGTGTTCATTCCGTTGATCGTGGTCAACTGCATCATTCTGGGGCGCGCCGAGGCGTTCGCCTCGAAGAACAACGTGGGCCGCTCGCTGCTCGACGGGCTGGGGATCGGACTGGGCTTCACCCTGGCGCTGAGCGTGCTGGGCGGCATCCGCGAGCTGTTCGGCACCGGCAAGCTGACGGTCTTCTCGCAGGCCGAGCTGGACGTGACGCTGATTCCGCTGGCCGAGGGGCAGGAGTACCTGTTCAAGTTCATGGTGGACCCGCCCGGCGCGTTCGTCTGCCTGGCTGGAATGTTGATGCTGATGAACATCATCAGCGAGCGCTCGGCAAAGGCCGCCTGAGGGAGGACGACGATGGATTACCTGTTGCTGTTCGTCTCGGCGATCCTGGTCAACAACATCCTGCTCCAGCAGTTCCTGGGCAACTGCCCGTTTTTGGGAACCTCGCAGAAGATGAGCACCGCCACCGGGATGGCGATGGCCGTGGTGTTCGTGATGACCTGCGCCGGCGCGATCACCTGGGTGGTGCAGCGCTACCTGCTGATTCCGCTGGAGCTGGGATACTTGCAGACGATCGCCTTCATCTTGGTGATCGCCACGCTCGTGCAGTTCGTCGAGATCGTGCTGCAGAAGACCTCGCCCGGGCTCTACCAGGCGCTGGGCATCTTCCTGCCGCTGATCACCACCAACTGCGCGGTGCTGGGGGTGGCCATCATCAACATCCAAAAGGAGTTCGACTTCATGAACACCTTGATTCACTCCTTCGCCTCGGCGATCGGGTTCGGCCTCGCGCTGGTGCTGCTGGCCGGCCTGCGCGAGCGGTTCGCGCTGACGCGGATGCCCAAGGTCCTGCAAGGCACCGCCTCGGGTCTGATCACCGCCGGGCTGATGGCGTTGGCGTTCGAGGGGTTCAAGGGGCTGATCTAGCGCGACGGGCGCGAGCCCGCGGAGGTTTGCAGGCATGGTCGAAGCAGCACTGGTCATCGGAGGCATCGGCGTTGTCGCGGCGCTGGGGCTCGGTGTGGCGGCGCGGATTTTCGCCGTCTACGTCGATCCGAAGGTCCTCGAGGTCGAGGACGTGCTCCCCGGCGCCAACTGCGGCGGATGCGGTTACACCGGATGCGCGGCGGCGGCCCGGGCGGTGGTCAAGGGCAAGGTCCCGCCCGACTTCTGCGTTGCCGGCGGGTTCGAGACGGCCGAGGCCGTGGCGCGGGTCCTGGGGCTCAGCGTGGAGAAGGGCGAGGTCGGTCTCGCCGAGCTGGGATGCAAGTACGGGATGGACACCGCCCACGTGCTGTTCGACTACCAGGGCGTGGATGACTGCCGGGCCGCGGCGCTGGCCGCGGGCGGCGGCAAGGTCTGCTCGATGGGCTGCCTGGGGCTGGGGACCTGCGTGCGGGCCTGCCCGTTCGACGCGCTGCAGATCGGCGACGACGGTCTGCCCCACGTCGATCTCGATCGCTGCACGGCCTGCGGCACCTGCGAGCGGGTCTGCCCCAAGGGGATCATCCGCGTGCAGACGCCGAGCCGCAAGTTCACCCACGTCCAGACCGCCGACGACTGCGTGGCGCCCTGCCAGGCGACCTGTCCGGCCCAGATCGACATCCCGGGCTACATCGCGGCGATCGACCGCGGCGAGTACCGGCGCGCGGTGGAGATCATCAAGGAGAGCAACCCGCTGCCGCTGGTCTGCGGCCGCGTCTGCCCGCACCCCTGCGAGGCGGCCTGCCGCCGCAACGACGTGGACGAGCCGGTCGACATCAACCACCTCAAACGCTTCGCGGCCGACTACGAAATGCACTCCGGCGAGCGCGTCCTGCCGGCCAGGCTGCCCGACACCGGCAGGCGCGTCGCGATCGTGGGCGCCGGCCCCTCGGGTCTGAGCTGCGCCTACTACCTGGCCCGGCTCGGCCACCGGGTCGAGCTGATCGAGGCGATGCCCGAGCCGGGCGGAATGCTGCTGTACGGCATTCCCGAGTACAGGCTGCCCAAGAAGATCCTGGCCTGGGAGATCCAGGGAATCCTGGAGCTGGGAGTCGAGCTGGAGTGCAACCGCAGGCTGGGCGAGGACTTCACCCTGAGCGACCTGGAGCAGGAAGGGTTCGAGGCGATCTATTTGGCGCTCGGCGCCTGGGGCTCGCGGCGGCTGGGAGTCCCGGGGGAGAACGACTATCCCCAGGTCCAGAGCGGCACCGAGTTCCTGATCAGGCGCGGCCTGCGCGAGGAGACGCCGGTGGGCAAGAACGTGATCGTCGTCGGCGGCGGCAACACGGCGATGGACTGCGCGCGGACCAGCTGGCGGCTGGGCGCCGAGAACGTCTACCTGCTCTACCGCCGCTCGCGCAAGGAGATGCCGGCCAACGACATCGAGGTCGAGGAGGGCGAGCGCGAGGAAGTGAAATACAAGTTCCTGGCCGCGCCGACCAAGTTGATCGGCAAGGGGGACCGGCTGGAGAAGCTGGAGTACCAGCGGATGGAGCTGGGCGAGCCGGACGCCTCCGGCCGCAGGCGCCCGGTGCCGGTCGAGGGCTCGGAGGAGACCCTCGACGCCAGCGACGTCTTCAGCGCGATCGGGCAGTCCCCCGAGCTGGCCTGCCTGGACGAGGACGAGGTCGGCAAGAAGCTGGAGCGCACGCGCTGGAACTCGGTGGTGGCCGCCGAGGGCACGATGCAGACCGATATCGACAAGCTCTTCTCCGGCGGCGACTGCTGGCGCGGCGCGGCCACGGCGGTGGAGGCGATCCGCGACGGCCGCTTCGCGGCTCGCTCGATCCACGCGCACCTGACCGGCGAGGCGGTCGAGGTGCCGTTCAACTGGCACCGCGAGCCGCCCGAGCTGCCCGGCGTGGACGAGGGCGTGGAGCTCGAGCGCTCGGATCGGGTCGAGATGCCGGAGCTGAGCATCGACGAGCGCAGGTTGAACTTCGAGCAGGTGGAGCTCGGTCTGAGCGAGGAGATGGCCCGCAAGGAGGCCGCGCGGTGCCTCCAGTGCGGCCTCGTCTGTTACCGCGGCTTTCGGGGTAAAGCGTCATGAGAAAAACGAGCGCGACCGCAATCGCGAGCGCCGCCTGCGGGTTGCTGATCGCCTGCGGCGGCCAGGCCGAGAGGCAGGCCGGGGACGAGGACGCGGCCGAGCAGGCCCCGCTGCCTTTCGAGCGCATCTCCTCGGAGGGGGACGACCCGGCCGAGATGGGTCCGGACGACTCGACCGTGCTCGCGGCGATGCCCAAGGGCTACGGCGAGGTGAAGTTCTCCCACTTCACCCACGCCTCCAACGCCGAGAGCGGCTACGGCGTGCCCTGCCGCGAGTGCCACCACGCCACCCCGGCCGGCGAGGATCCGGCCGAGGGCTGCGCCGGGTGCCACGAGGTGCCGCGCGACACGGACCCCGCCCACCGCGGGCCGAGCGACGCGCTGGTGCTGGTCGGGGACGAGCAGAACCTGGACCTGATCGGGCCGGTGCCGTTCAACCACTACACGCACGCCTCGAGCTCGGGCTACAAGATCGCCTGCGACCGCTGCCACCACAGCGGCGACATGGTGGCCTGCACCGAGTGCCACGGAGAGATCGCAAAACAGCAGGGCGAGGGCGTGATCGTGCCCAAGGCCAAGCGCGCCTTCCACCTGCAGTGCGCGGGCTGCCACGAGGCGACGGCCGACAACGACCCGGACACGCCGGCCCCCACCTCGTGCGATGAGTGCCACACCGAGCACGGTCCGGATCCGCTGGGCGGACACCTGACCCTGGATCGGGCGCTGCACCTGATGTGCGTGGGCTGCCACGAGAAGGTCGAGACCGCGCGCCCCGGGGCGAGCGCGCCGACGCGCGAGTGCGCCGACTGCCACGAGGGCGGATACTCGGGCGAGCCGTACCAACCTTTGCCCGAGGAGAAACCCGAGCCCGAACCGGAGCCGGAGCCCGAGCCGTCGGACGCGGAGCAGGAAGAGAGCGGAGAGCCGCCCGCGACGCTGAAGATAGAGCTGGGCGAGCGGGGCAAGGAGACGGCGACCTTCACCCACGAGGCGCACTTCGAGTACGCCGAGAGCTGCAAGACCTGCCACCACGAGGGGCTGGAGGATCCCAAGTGCAGCGGCTGCCACGAGCCCGGGCAGGCCAAGGATATCTACCACGAGCTGTGCATCACCTGTCACCGCGAAAACGGCGGCCCCACCAGCTGCGGCGACTGCCACCCTTAGCGGTCGAGGATCATGAAGCGGCGCGGCTCTCTCCCGGCCCGCGGCTCGTCCGATCTCCCACCCCCGAGAGCAGTCCCTTCACCGAGACGTCCCCGTCGATCTCTTCCCACGTGTTCATTGAAAACCCATCGCTGGTCGGGGCGGAGCAGTGGAATAATCGGGCGGCTGGATCGTTTTTTTTCGCGATCGCGCGGCGGGACGTCCGGGGCGGGTTCACTTTTGCCCCGCGATTGACTAGAAGGGGCCGACCGGGCCGCGGCTCGGATGCGAGGAGGACGGAACGTGATCGACGTCGAACACCTCACCAAGCGCTACGCGGCGACCACTGCGGTCGACGACATCTCCTTCGAGGTGCAGCCCAAGGAGATCGTCGGCTTTTTGGGACCGAACGGCGCGGGCAAGACGACCACCTTGCGCATGCTGACCGGCTACCTGGCGCCCAGCTCCGGCCGTGTCGCGGTCGGCGGCAACGACGTGGAGGAGCGCCCCGATCTGGTCAAGCGGGCGATCGGCTACCTGCCCGAGAACGTCCCGCTCTACCCCGAGATGCGCGTCGTGGAGTACCTGCGGTACCGGGCCGCGATCAAGCGCGTTCCCCGCCAGCGCCGCGAGCGCGCCGTCGGCGAGGCGATCGAGCGCTGCCGGATCGGAGACGTGCGGCGGCGGATCGTGGGACAGCTCTCCAAGGGCTACCGCCAGCGGCTGGGGCTGGCCGACACGCTGGTCGGCGATCCCGGGATCCTGGTTCTGGACGAGCCGACGATCGGGCTCGATCCCAACCAGATCCGCGACGTGCGCGAGCTGGTGCGGGAGCTGGGCCGCGAGCGGACCGTGATCCTCTCCAGCCACATCCTGCCCGAGGTGGAGGCGGTCTGCTCGCGGGTGCTGATCATCGATCGCGGCCGGATCGTGGGCCGCGGCCGCCCTGACGAGCTGCGCGCCGGCCTGCGGGGCGGCGGCGCCACGATCGACGTCGAGGTCCGCGACGAGCGGGGGCGCGCCGCCGAGGCGCTGGCCGCGATCGAGGGCGTGCGCTCGGTCGAGGGTCCCCAGCCGACCGGCGAGGGGACCGCCGGCTTCGCGCTGGAGACCTCGAGCGACGCGGCGGTTCGCGAACGGATCTTCGACGCCGCGGTCGAGTCCGGCTTCAAGCTGCTGAAGCTGTCGTCGCGAGCCGCCTCGCTGGAGGATATCTTCGTCCAGATCACGACCCGCGAGGAGGAGCCGCCGGCCGCAGACGAGCCGCCGGCCGCAGACGAGAAGGAGGAGCGGCCATGACCGCTGTTTTCGCCCAGCTCAGACGCGAGCTCGTCGCGTTCTTCCTCTCGCCGATCGCCTACGTGCTGCTGGCGGTCTCGATGCTGGTCAACGGAATCACCTTCGTTCTGATCATCGATTTCCTCTCCGACCCGCGCGCGCCGCACGGAGCCGCGATGCAGATGCTGTTCGGCGAGACGGTCTTCTACTACATCTTCATCCTGGCCGCGGCCTCGATGATCACGATGCGCTCGCTGGCCGAAGAAAGGCACGCCGGCACGCTGGAGTCGCTGCTGACCGCGCCGGTCGACGAGACTCAGGTCGTGCTGTCCAAGTACCTGGCCGCGCTGGCGTTCTACGTGGTGCTGTGGCTGCCGACCGCGATCTACCCGGCGATCCTGGCCGGCTACTCCGACCCGGACCCGGGGCCGATCTTGTCGGGCTACCTGGGCACGCTCGGAATCGGGGCGATGTTCCTGGCCAACGGGCTGTTCTTCTCGGCGGTGACGCGCAGCCAGATCGTCGCCGCGCTGCTCTCGCTGGCGCTCAACTTCTCCCTGTTCCTGTTGCCGATCTTCGTCTACGTCAGCCCCTCGGCCGGAGAAGGCTCGCTGCTCTCGCACATGAACCTCTGGGCGCACATGGAGGACTTCGGCCGCGGAATCGTCGATATCAGGCCGCTGGTCTACTACGCGAGCGTGACCGCTTTCGCCCTTTTCTGCACGGTCCAGGTGCTGCAAGCCAGGAGGTGGCGGGGATGAAGCGCGGCAGGCAGATCGGAATGGGCGGCAACACCGCGGTCTCGGTGATCGGAGCCGCGGCGATCCTGGTGATGGCCAACTACCTGGTCTCGCGGCACTACGTGCGCGGCGACTGGACCGGCGGCGGGATCTACACCCTCTCGGACAAGTCCGAGGAGGTGGTAGGCGGCCTGGAAAAGAACATCTCGCTGTACATGATGTGGAGCCAGGCCGACCTCAGGTTCGCCGACGTCAAGGAGCTGCTCGACAACTACGCGGCGCTCTCGCCCCACCTCTCGCTGGAGGTGGTCGACCCGGACCTGGCCCCCGAGAAGGTGCAGATGCTGACCCAGCGCTACGGCGGAAAGGTGCTGACCGACGGGGTCAACGTCGGCTGGCAGGCGGGCGTGTTCGTCGTCAGCGGCGAGAACGTCAAGTTCGTCGGGGCCGAGAAGTTCGAGGCCCAGCCCGCGGATCCGATGGGCAGGGCAAGCGGCGACGAGGAGGCGGTCTCCGGCTACCGCGCCGAGCAGGAGATCACCTCGGCTCTGCTGCGCGTCACCGCCGAGGAGCAGGCCGGCGTCTGCTTCGTCCAGGGTCACGGCGAGCGCGAGCTGGAGGGCTTCGGCAGGCGCTCGCTGGCGCGGGTCAAGGACGAGCTGGAGCAGGACAGCTACCGCGTGGAGGGACTGATCACCGCCGGGACGGAGCGCGTTCCCGCGCACTGCGACCTGGTCGTGGTCGCCGGCCCGCAGCGCGCCTTCACCGAGAAGGAGGCCGAGCTGCTCGGCGAATACGTGGACGAGGGCGGCCGCCTGCTGCTGCTGCTCGATCCGCTCTTCGAGGGCGATCGCTTCGCGCCCACCGGGCTGGAGCGCCTCTGCGCCGACCGCGGCATCGTGCTGCACAACGACCTGGTGGTCGAGGTCGAGGCCTCGCGGCTGGTCTCGATGTCCAACGACCTGTTCACCGCCAGCGAGTTCACCAGCCACGAGGCCGTCGAGCAGCTCTCGGTGCCGGTTTCGGCCGGGGCCGACGCGAGCCAGCAGCTGGGAGCCTACCCGGTCGTGTTCGCCAGCGCGCGCTCGCTGGAGGCGGACGAGGAGTCGGAGACGGTCGCCGAGCCGCTGGCCAGGAGCTCCGAGTCCTCCTGGGGCGAGACCGACCTGTCGTTCGTCGACCCGCGCGGCGCGCCGCCCGAAAAGGACCAGTACGACGTGCCCGGGCCCGCCGTGCTGGCGATGGCCGCCGCCCTGCCGGCCAGGAGCGAGGACGAGGAGGGAGGGCGGCTGGTCGTCGTGGGAGACAGCGACGTGATCGGCGAGGAGCTGATCGCCCACGCGGGCTTCTACAACCGCGACTTCTGGTCGGGACTGGTCGGCTGGCTGACCAGCCGGGAGGACCTGATCTCGATCGCGCCCAAGGACACCGAGCACATCAAGCTGACCCTGAGCTGGGACGATTTTCTGACGATCGTCGCGCTGCTGATCGGCGAGGTGCTGCTCGGGATCGCCGCCGGCGTTGTGGTCTGGATCAGGCGCAGGAGCTGACGCCATGAAGAACCGCACAGTGATCGCGATTCTGGCCGTGGCCGCCGCGCTGGCCGCCTACATCCTGCTGTTCGAGCGCGACACGATGACCACCGACGAGCGCGAGAGCCGCAGCGACCGGGCCTTCGTGGAGTTCCGCCGCGAGCAGGTCGATCGGATCGAGCTGAAGAGCTCGTCCGGCCGGACCCTCGAACTGGAACGCGTCTCGCGCGCCGAAGAGGGCGAGGAACGCTGGACGCTGAGCTCCGGTGAGAGGCGGCTCGACGCCGACACCACCGCGGTGCGCTCGCTGCTGTCGGCGATCGACTTTTTGCTCGTGGACCGCACCGTGCGGGAGCCGGGCGCGGCGCGCAGCACGCGCTTCGGTCTGGAACAGCCGCGGCTCGACGCCGAGTTCACCGCGCGCGGCGAGACCACCTCGTTTCGCATCGGCGGCGAGGCCGAGGGCGGAGACGTCTACCTGGCGCTGGAGGGCCGCGACGACGAGATCTACGCGGTGGAGGCCGAGTTCCTCGAGTCGATGGACAAGACCTTCGACGAGCTGCGCGACAAGGACCTGGTCGAGCCGGACCTCTCCGACGCGCTGGCGATCGAGGTCGAGCGCGCCGAGGGGAAGACCTCTTTGCGGCGCGCGGATCGCGACTCTCCCTGGCGCGTGAGGCTGGACGGAACGCCGGTGCTGGCCGACGCGGGCCAGGCCGGCGAGCTGCTGCGCAAGCTGGACGGGCTGCGCGCCGAGAGCTTCGTCGCCGACGGCGCGGACGAGGCCGAGCTGGGCGAGTGGGGCCTGGGCGATTCGGCTCGCAGGGTCGCGCTCGAGCTTTCCGGGGAGAAGAGCGTCGCGGTCCGTTTCGGATCTCCTTGCGAGGAGCCGACCGGGAGCGTGCATGTCTACCTCGAGGGCACCCGGACCGTGGCCTGCGCCGCAAGCGAAGCGATCGACGTGATCGACAGGCCCGCCGGCCGGCTGGCCGAAAAACGAATCGCCGTCTTCGACAAGGAGGAGGTGCGGCGCATCGAGCTGGCCGCCGGCGATCGCTCGCTGGCGATCGTCCACGACGAGGAGGGCGAGGGCTGGCACCGGGAAGGCGACGCGGAGGAGACCGGCCTGGACGCCGAGGCGGTGGAGTCGCTGCTCGACGCGCTGGGAGAGACGCGCGCCGACGCTGTGCTGGTCGGCGAGGAGCGGCTCGCCGAGCTGGGCGAGCCGGAAGCGCGCGCGACCCTGGAGCTGGCCGCAGGCCAAGGCTCCCTGGAGCTGGAGGTGTACCGCGGCGAGGAGGGCCAGGCCCAGCGCGTGCGGCGCGGCGAGGAGAAGGCCGTGCTGCTCGTAGCCGGCGGCCTGGTCGAGCGCCTGCGCCCCGACCCGCTGCGCTACCGCGAGCGCGAGCTGGAGCTGGGCTCGGCTTCGGACGCGACCCGGATCGAGGTCGTCGGCTCGGCCGAGTGGAGCGCCGAGAAGAAGGACGGCCAGTGGCGCGTCGTCGCTCCGATCGAGCTCGACGCCGACTCCGCGGCGGTGCGCTCGGCGGCGCGCAAGCTGGCGCGCCTGGAGGCCGAGCGCTTCGCCGCCGCCTCGGCCGCGCCGGAGCACGGCCTGGACGACCCGTACCTGACGGCGACCGCGACCTTCGTCGAGGAGCAGCGTGACGAGGAGCAGCTGGACCGCACCGAGGAGAGCGCGCGGACGCTGGAGATCGGCGCTCCGGCGGGCGAGGGAGGCGCGCGTTACGCCCGCCTGGCCGGCGGAGACGGCGCCGTGTTCGTGCTGGCCGCCGAGACGATCGAGACGCTGCTCTCCCCGCCGCTGGCCCGCGACCTGGTGCAGGTGGAGGCCGCCGAGGTGGAGAGAATCGAGCTGGCGCGCGGCGACCGGACCCTGGCCGCGACCCGCGCCGGCGACTCCTGGAAGGCGGCCGAAGGCGGCCCGCCGCTCGACGCCGAGGCGCTGGAGCGGGCGGTGACCGACGTCGGCTCGGCCAAGGCGATCCGAACCGCGGCGATCGGAAAAAGAAGCGCAGAGGAGCTCGGAGAGCCCCGGCTGGAGCTGCGCCTCTGGACGCGCGGCGACCTGCCGGACGGAGAGCCGACCGTGCTCGTCTTCGGAAAACGCAGCGACGACCCCGCCGAGGAAGGACGCCTGGCGCGCAGGTCCGGAATCGACGCCACCTTCGTCTACCCCGACCGAATCGCCGAGGAGCTGCTGGAGCTGACCGAAACCGAAAAAGCCCCAGCCGACGCCGGAGCCGCGGACATGCCTTGAACGTCGGTCTGCTCGCCACGGGCCTCCCGAAGACACTCAGCAATCTTTCGCGTGACCATCGTCTTTTTCTATCGGTATGCTCATCGTATTCGGCTCGAAACACGCAAGGGAGGTGGGGTCATGCCTGGTATTTTTTCGAGAATCGCCGGGGTTGTTGTCTGCGCGTCGCTCGCGCTGACGAGCCCTGCGCCAACAATCCTTCCGACGGCTTCAGGGGCTGCGATCCGACAGACGGCGACGAGGGCTGCCTCGTGGGTCAGCAGGTGGGCAACGAGTTCGAGCCGCCCTACCACTGAGCAATCCGCGCTGTAGGGTTTTCTGAGAGCCACCGATTCGCATCGGCGGGCGACATCTGTCGGCTTCGAGGCCAATCCGCGGCGGATCATTGCTTTCGAGGGTTTGCTCGGCGCAGCGTCTCGAAAGGCACGCAGACAGGTGCAACGGTGCCCTGACAGCGGCCGGCTCGGCGATTTCGGGGATTCCTGTCCGTTCGCGACATGCAGCCGGGGCGAGGAGTTGGTACCATGGGATCCGTGATCGGCAAGGCGACCATCTCGGCCGGCCCGCTGCTCTCGGCGCTGCTTTTGTCGCTGGGGGGCTGCACGTCCTGCGACGAGGGGAACGGCGCGGCCGGTCGGGTCGGTGAGATGGACACCTCCTACACGTGAACGGCCAGGTCGGGCTGAACTCCGACGGTCAGTGGCAGTGGGGCGTCTACCCGGAGGCCTGCGACAAGACTGTCGAGGCCGCGGTCGGTGGTCTGACCTGGCACGGGGCCGAGCTGCTCTGCGCCTGGCGCGGGGGGCGGCTGCCGACCGAGGCCGAGTGGGAGGCCGGGGCGCGCGGCCAAAGGGCG
>JAWOBP010000103.1:0-15533 GCA_046484285.1 Polyangia bacterium | reverse complement strand
GCTCGACGAGTACCCCTGCGGAAGCGATCTGCCCGACTGCTGGTACGGCGTCTACGACTGCTGCCCGGATCCCCTGGGAGCCGCTTGCTCCTGGTGTTGCCTACCCTCTGGAGTGCTGCATTCCCCTCCACACCGACAACATCGGCGACTGCGACAGCCCGTTCGGAGTCGTCGGAATGTACGGCAACGCGTGCGTACGCCCCGCCGAGGAGCAGCCCGCTGATGGCGGAGTGAAGTAGTCGGCGATTCGAGGCTACGCTCCCCGGACCGAAACACCGAGCTCTTGGGATCAAAGGCCAGCTCACCCGCTTCGAGGCGGGGTATCGCGATCAGGCGCCGCCCCCTGCCCCCCGGCCCGCGCAGGTTTCCTCACAGCGCGGAGTCGTGCCCGGCGAGCGTTCGCGACTATCGCGCTTGGCCCGCCTCGTCCGGGGCGGGCTTCTTTGCCCGGTCGTCCTTCTTGCCGGGCAGCATCTGGAGGATCATCAGGCCGATTCCGACCACGATCGCGGCGTCGGCCACGTTGAAGGTCGGCCAGTGGCGCTCGACTCCGCCCACGGTCACGTACCAGTCGACGAAATCGATCACGTAGCGGTAGACCAGCCGGTCGATCAGGTTGCCCACCGCGCCGCCCAGCACGAACGGCAGCGCGTAGAGCATCATCCGCTGCTCGGCCGGCGTCTTGCGGTACAGGTAGGGGATGAAGGCCGCGGCCAGCAGCGAGATCAGGATGAAAAAGGGGTAGCGGAACGACTCGGGCACGCGGCTCATCAGGCCGAAGGCGCTGGCGCAGTTCTCCACGTACTTGAAGTTGAACAGCCCGTCGATCACCTCGATCGACTCCCGGTGCCGCCGCACGAATCGCTCGCGCGCGACCTCCTCGGCGCCGGTGGCGCAGACCGGGTATTCCTCGCCACGGGCGTGGAAGGTCTCGTCGACCAGCGCGTGCAGGGCCCACTGCTTGCTGGCCTGGTCCGCCGCCACGCTCAGGATGAAAAGCACGACCAGGCTGATCAGCGGCTTTTTCGTTCGATCGGCCACGGCGACTCAGACCTCCGCCTCGCCACCCGCGACGAGATCCTCGACGACCTCGGCGCAGCGCGCGCACAACTCGAGGCGGCGTTCGTCCTGTCCGATTCCGTGCCCGTAGCGCCAGCAGCGCGGGCACTTGGCGGCCTCGCTCCTGGAGGTGGTCACCTCGAGCAGACCTTCGCCCTGGTCGAGCTCGACACCCGAGACGATGAACAGGTCGGCCAGCGCCCGCTCGCCCACCTCGCGCAGCAGCTCCAGGGTCGCGCCCGAGGCGCGAATTCCGATCTCGGCCTCCAGCGAGTTGCCGATCTGCTTGGCCGCGCGCCGCTCCTCGAGCAGCCTGGTCACCTGCCGCCGCACCTCGCGCAGCGCTTCCATTCGATCGAGCAAAGCCTCGTCGCGCCACTTCTCGGGAACCTCGGGGAAGCCGGCCAGAAAGACCGAGTCGGGCTCTCCGGCGCCGGCCGGCAGGTTCTGCCAGACGTCCTCGGCGGTGAAGCTCAACACCGGGGCCAGCGCGCGGGCGGTGTCGCGGGCAAGCACGTACAGCACGGTCTGCGCCGAGCGCCGCGAGAGGCCGTCGGGCGCGTCGCAGTAGAGACGATCCTTGATCACGTCGAGATAGAACGAGGACAGCTCCACGGTGGCCAGCTCGATCGTGCCGTGGAAGACGTGATGGAAGTTGTACTCGTCGTAGGCGCGATCGATGCGATCCAGGTAGCGACCGAAGCGCACCAGCATCCAGCGGTCCAGCTCGGGCATCTCTTCGAGCGGCACGGCGTGCCCGACCGGGTCGAAACCGTGCAGGTTCCCCAGCATGAAGCGGAAGGTGTTGCGGATCTTGCGGTACGACTCGACCAGGCTCTTGAGGATTCCCTGCGAGAACGCGATGTCCGAGCGGTAGTCCTCGTAGCCGACCCACAGCCTCAGGATCTCGGCTCCCTGCTGGTCGACGATCTTCTGCGGCGGCACGAAGTTGCGCTGGCTCTTGGAGAGGATCTCGCCTTTTTCGTTGGTGATGAAGCCGTGGGTCAGCACCGCGCGGTAGGGCGCGTGGCCGCGCGTCGCGGTCGCGGTCAGCAGCGCGGTGTGGAACCAGCCGCGGTGCTGGTCCGAGCCCTCGAGGTAGAGGTCGACCGGCACCGACATCCCCTCGCGCCGCTCCGCGACCGCGGCCCAGCTGACGCCGGACTCGAACCAGACATCGACGATGTTGGCCTCCTTGCCGAACGAGCTCCCGCCGCAGGCCGCGCATTCCACGCCGTCCGGCAGCAGCTCTGCGGCCTCGCGCTTCCACCACTCGTCGCTGCCGTGCTCGCCGAAGATCTCGGCGACGTGGCGGATCACCCCGGCGTCGACCAGTGGCTCGCCGCACTGCTCGCAGAAGAAGAACGGCAGCGGCACGCCCCAGATCCGCTGGCGCGAGATGCACCAGTCCGGGCGGTTCTCCACCATTCCGTGGATGCGGTCGCGACCCCAGGGCGGAATCCAGCGCGTGCGATCGATCTCGGCCAGCGCCTCGTCGCGCAGGCCGGTGCGGTCCATCGAGACGAACCACTGCGGAGTGGCGCGGAAGATCACCGGCTGCTTGCAGCGCCAGCAGGCCGGGTACTGGTGATCGATCGTCTGGTCGGGCGGGTTGAGCAGCGCGCCGCTTCGAGCGAGAAGCTCGACG
This sequence comes from Polyangia bacterium, assembly GCA_046484285.1. Lineage (GTDB taxonomy): Bacteria > Myxococcota_A > Polyangia > JAAYKL01 > JAAYKL01 > CAZHCG01. Next base: position 12,826 of record JAWOBP010000103.1, on the reverse strand, counting down.
ATCTCCGGGTTGGCCTCGAACACGCCCTTGCCGGCCCAGCGCTCGACCTCGCCGGTGAACCTGCCGTTCTCGTCGACCGGCGCGTAGGCGTCGATCCCGTGCCCGGCGCACAGCACGTAGTCCTCCTGCCCGTGACCGGGCGCGGTGTGCACGCAGCCGGTGCCCGCCTCCAGCGTCACGTAGTCCGCGACCAGGATCGGCACCTCGCGCTCGATGAACGGGTGCCGCACGCGCAGCCCGGCCAGCCGCTCGCCCGGGACGGCCTCGCCGAGCGGTTCGGCCTCGACCCTGCAGTCTTTGAACGAGCTTTCGGCCATCTCCTCGGCCACTACCACCCGCTGCTCGCCGACGGCGTAGGCCCGGTAGCGGTGAGAGGGGTGGACCGCGACGACCAGCGAGGCGGGCAGTGTCCAGGGAGTGGTCGTCCAGATCATGATCGAGAGCGGAGCGCCGTCCCGCTCCAGGCCGAGCGCCTCGGCCAGCTTCTCGGTGTCGAGCGCCGGGTATTTCACGTAGATCGACGGCGAGGTGTGCTCGCCGTACTCGACCTCGGCCTCGGCCAGCGCGGTGCGACAGCTGGCGCACCAGTAGACCGGCTTGTGACCGCGGTAGACCAGGCCGCGCTCCACGATGTTCGCCAGCTCCTCGACGATCACCTGCTCGTAGTCGCGGTCGATCGTGCGGTAGGCCTCGTCCCACAGCGAGAAGACGCCCAGGCGCCGCAGCTCGGCGAGCTGGTGGTTCGACCACTTCAGCGCGAACTGCTCGCAGCGCTTGCGGATCGAGAGTCGATCCGCCTCGTCCGCGGGCTTGCCCAGCTCGCGCTCCACGTTGAGCTCGATCGGCAGGCCGTGGCAGTCCCAGCCCGGGATGTAGCGCACGTGCCGGCCCTTGAGCGAGCGGTACTTGGTCACGATGTCCTTGAGCACCTTGTTCAGCACGTGCCCGTGGTGGATTCCGCCGTTGGCGTAGGGCGGGCCGTCGTGGAAGACGAAGCTCTCGCCGCCGGAAGTCTTGTCCAGCAAACGCTCGTAGACCCGCTTTCCCTCCCACAGATCGAGGAACTCCGGCTCCCGCCTGGAAAGCGAGGCCTTCATCGGGAAATCGGTGCGCGGCAGGCAGATCGTATCCTTGTAATCGATCATGAAAACGAACCTCTATTGACTATCGAACGGCAATCGCTCGTCTTGCCGTTCCACCTCGCCCCGCCGGGGCACAGCCCCGCGGCGGGAAGCCGAAACATAGCACGTATCGCGGATTTGGGTAGCTCTCGCAACTTCCGAGACCCGCGAGGCGAGATCACTTTGGGTCGATGTCGAATTCGTGGTACGGATTGAAAACATTCGAAACGCAAAATTGGCGTCTAGCTGTACGGAGGTGATTCGGGATGAGGTGCTTCGTTTCCAAAGCGATGTTCTGCTGGTTGGCGGCCGGGATGCTCCTGTCCGCCTGCGGCGAGAAGGACGACGAAGTGGAGGAGAGCGAGCAGAACCAGCGTCCGCTGGCAGTGGCGGACGGTCCGACCCAGGTCTCGATCGGGGGCGCGGTCACGCTCGACGGCTCGGGCAGCAGCGATCCCGACGGCGACGAGATCGCCTACCTCTGGCAACAGGTCTTCGGTCCCGCAGTGGACGGCTCCAGCCCGCTGGAGGAGACGCTCTCGTTCACAGCTCCGCTCGAGGAGGCGACGCTCGGGTTCCAGCTGGTGGTCAACGACGGGCTCGAGGAGTCGTTGCCGGCCTACATAGAATTCGACGTGGTCGACGACAACGCGGCGCCGGTCGCCGACGCGGGCGAGGACCAGGCGACGCCGGGCGGCGAGACCGTGACGCTTTCCGGCTCGGGCAGCGATTCCGACGGGGACGCGCTGAGCTACCAGTGGGCGCAGGTCAGCGGCGACTACGTGGAGCTGGACGGCTCCGACAGCGCCGAGTGCTCGTTCGTCGCTCCGGAGAGCAACACGGTGCTGGCCTTCGAGCTGACCGTCTCCGACGGGCTGCACACCTCCGAGCCGGACCTGGTGCTGGTCACCGTGCTGTGGAGCGGCGCGCCCTACGCCGACGCCGGCCCGGACCAGGTGGTCGAGCCCGGCCAGAACGTGGTGCTCGACGGCTCCGGGGTCGACCCGGACGGAGCGCCGCTCGACTACTCCTGGAGCCAGCTCTCGGGCGAGACTGTCGCGCTCTCGGCGAACGACATCCCCGATCCGACCTTCACCGCACCCCAGACCGGCGGGGAGCTGGTCTTCGAGCTGACCGTCTCCAACGACGTGCACAGCAGCGATCCCGACCAGGTCACGATCGCGGTCGACCAGCGGCCGATCGCCGATGCCGGCGAGCTGCAGATCGTCGAGTCGGGCCAGGCGGTGCAGCTCGACGGGAGCGGCAGCCTCGACCCGGACGGGGACGCGCTGAGCTATGAGTGGTCGCAGATCGCCGGTTCTCCGGTCGCGCTGGACGATCCGTTCGCGGCGCAGCCTTCGTTCACCGCTCCGGACGAGGACGTCAGCCTCGTCTTCCAGCTGGTGGTTGCGGACTCCTACTCCGAGAGCTACGCCGACGCGGTCGCGGTCCAGGTTCTGCACAACCGCCCGCCCGAGGCCGACGCCGGCCCCGACACGGGCACGCTCAACGGCCAGACCGCGATCCTGGAGGGCTCGGCCAGCGACCCGGACGGCGATGATATCGTGGCTTACCAGTGGGAGGTGACCGGAACTCCGCCGGGCGGAGACGACTACCAGCTGACCGGCCAGAATTCGCCGACCGCCCACTTCACTCCGTTCGTGAAGGGAGAGTACACCCTCTCGCTGGCGGCGGCCGACGCCGAGGGCTTCGGTGCTCCGGACCTGGTCACGGTCCACTCCGAGAACAACCCGCCCACGGCCGAGGCCGGCCAGGACGTCACCCTGGTCAACACCCAGACCGCGGTGCTGGCCGGCTCGGGCAGCGACTACGACGGCGACGATCTCGCCTACCAGTGGTCGGTGGCCGGCGCCCCGCAGGACGCCGCCTGGGATCTGGTCGACGGCGACACGGATCACCCGCGGCTGACGCCCTACACCAAGGGGATCTACACCGTGCAGCTGATCGTCGACGACGGCGAGGACGACAGCGCGCCGGACACGCTGACGCTGACCGCGACCAACAATCCTCCCCAGGTGGACGCCGGCGACGACTTCTCGGTGGCCGAGCTGGCCCCGGCCCAGCTGGCGCCCGCGGTCCTGGACCCGGACGGAGAGACGCTGGACTATTTTTGGGAGATCGTCTCCACCGATCCCGACGGCCTTGGCGGCAGCTTCTCCGACGCGAGCGCCGAGGCGCCCGAGCTTACCGCCGACTCGCTGGGGCGCTACACGCTGCGGCTGACCGTCACCGACGGCGAGCTGGCCTCGGACTGGGACGAGGTCACGGTCGACTTCTACACCCTGCCCGCCGAGGAGGAGCACGTCTTCGTCGCGGTGGAAGGCGACGACGCGGGCGGCTCCTGCGGCAGCAAGGCCGCGCCGTGCGCCACGATCGGAACCGCGGTCCAGCTCGCCGACGCCGAGGGCAAGGACGTGATCGTCTCGGCCGGCGAGTACCAGCTGAGCGACCGCTCCCTCGAGCTGCCGCCGGGCCTGCACCTGCTGGGCGGCTACGATCCGGACAGCTGGGAGCGCGACGTGACCCAGTTCGAGACCGTCGTGCGCCCGGGCGGACACTTCGAGGAGAGCGGGGCGCTGATCGGAGACGGCCTGGACAACGACTGCGACGCGCTGGTCGACGAGCCCGAGTGCGTGGTCGAGGAGGAGATCTGCAACAACCGCGACGACGATTGCAACGGAGTGATCGACGACGTGATCGTCGGCGAGTGCGGAGACGAGCTGGAGCCCAACGACGCCGCGGGCGAAGCGGCCGCGATCGATTTCGGAGTGCTCTACGAAGGGATGGAGATAGTAGATACCGACACCGCCGACTGGTTTACCTTCGACCTCGCGGAGCTGCCCTCGAGCGGCGCAGGCTGGGAGCTGGAGATCTACCTTGCCTGCACCGACTACTGCCCGACCGACGCCGCGGAGCAGATCCGGCTCGAGGTCTACCTGGGCGGCACCGATCCGGCCGATCTGCTCTACAGCGAAGAGACGGTCTACGGCAGCGGAACCCACTACCCGATCGAAATCGACGTTGCGGCCAGCGCGGCGCAGACCGGGACCTACTACCTGGCGGTCAGCGCTCCGAGCTACGGGGGCTATTACGGCAACCCGGCCGGGTACGAGCTGATCGCGGCGCTGCGCGAGGATGGGCACGATCCCGAGGCGGGCGGGCTGTACGACCGGGCGCGACCCGAATGCCGCGACTCGTACGTGTTCGGAATCGACGGGGCGGTGCAGATGTTCCAGCCCGGCGACGAGAACGTGATCGGCGGGTTCACCATCCACGGACAGACGGGCCCGGTGCAGTCCGATCTGCCCAGCCCCCACCAGGACTTCGGCTCCGTGATCTACTGCGACGGCTGCGCTGTTGCGATCGAGGACTGCGAGATCCGCGAGGCGCAGGCGGCGCGCCGCGAGATCGCCGGCGACGGCTCGGATCGCTCGGCCGCGATCCTGGTCAGCAGCTCTCTGAGCTACCCGGTGCGCGTGGAGCGCAACCGGATCCACGTGGGCTACACCAAGCGGGCCCGCGGGATATCGCTGCGCAACCTGGGCGACGTGATCGTGCGCGAGAACGATTTCTTCGCCGACGACGCCAGCGACGATCCCTACGTGGAAAGGTACGACTTCTTGCACCTGGACTTCGAGGACTACGGCGACGAGCGGATGATCGTCGACGGCAACATCTTCGTCCTGAGCGGCAACGCCGGGCAGAACTGCCGCGCGATCCACAGCGAGGAGGCCGCCGACTCCCACCTGTTCGGCGAGATGTTCGTGACCAACAACCTGTTCGCCGCCGAGGGTTCGTGCGAGACCTACGCGCCGGTCTACCTGGTCAGCAACGAGCTGAACGATTCTCAGTACCACCCCCACACCCTGCTGTTGGGCAACACCTTCGTCGGCACCGGGCACTCCACAGCGATCAGGCTCTACGAGAGCCACCACGGCAGCGCGGATATCGCGGTGGTCGGCAACTACATCGAGGGCTTCGAGCACGGGATGTATGCCAACTACTACCGCCCCTACCTGGGCAACAACGTCTTTTTCGACGTGGATCACTGCGCCTACATGAACTTTGCTGGCATCGACTGCGAGCCGCCCGACTGCGACGGCTGCATCGCCACCGAGTTCGCCGACGTGGACGACGGCCTGTGGGCCTCGCAGGACAACTGGTACGCGAGCTGCGAGTTCGTCGATCCGTCTGTCTACGACTACACGCCGGCGGCCGGCTCCTTCTGCGTGGACTCGGGCGACATGGGTGATATCCCGATCGAGTTCCCGCAGACTCCGAGCTGGATGGAGCACGACCTGCTCGGCGCGGATCGACCGGTGGATATCGGCGGCGCGGACTGCCCGGACGGCGGGAGCTGCGACGGCTCCGACATCGGCGCCTTCGAGCGGCAGGCCGATTGAGGAGGCTCGACGGAGGTGAAGATGACCATCGCAACGAGGCTTCTTCTCGGCGCGGCGCTGGCGGCGGCGTTGGCGGCAGGTTGCGGAGGGGCCGCGCCCTCGCGCTCGGAGCCGGAGATTCCCGAACCGCCCGATGTGGATGTCCCCGACCCGGCGGCGGACCCGGAGCAGGGCTCTCAGCGCAGCTCGCCCAGCACGTGCGCGGCGATCTCGTCGCCGGCGCGCGGCGGCCGGTCGAGAACGGTCCAGCCCCGGGCGGCCGAGACCCAGCGCGCCGAGAAGGTGCTGCGCAGCGGGGTGGCGGAAGCCGAGAGCCCGCGCCGTCGCTCGCCGAACCCGAGCGGCACCAGACAGGGGTAGGGATAGCGGATCTCGGGCAGCTCGGCCCAGTAGGCGGGTCGCGCGCTCAGCTCGCGCCCGGCCCACTCCGCCAGCGCTCGCGGCAGAAAGGCCAGCGCGGCCAGCGCGGTCTTGAAGAAGACGTCGGGCAGCACCAGCACCGGAGCCCCGCGCAGGCGACCGAGACCGACGTGCTTGCACGGCTGCAGGTCGAGCTTCCAAAAGAGCGTCTCGAACCCGGGCAGCGCGCCGCCGGTCAGCCCCTTGATCTCGTCGTAGCGTCCGGGCCGTCCGTCCGAGACCACGATCCCCAGGTCGGTCCCGCCCTCGGGAAAGGACAGCTCGCCGATCGCGCCGAGCGGCTCCACGTTCAGCTCGACCGCGTGGTAGAAGCCGAGTAGCCCGCGCAGCCAGGACTCGACCGCCTCGAAGAAGGGACGACCCTCGAAGATCGCCACCCGGATTCGCGGCTTGCGCAGCACGCGCACGCTCTCGATGCCGAACAGGGCCAGCTGCGAGACGTCGCGGTGGGAGATCACCGCGCCGGCCGGCACCACCTCGTCCCCGGCGGCGTATTCGGAGCCGCTGCGAACCACGTGCTGCGCCGAAGCGTTGCTCAGCGGATCATCTCCGTCCAGCGCCTCGGCGGGAATCACCGCCTCGGCCCCGGCCGGAATCGGCTCGCCGGTGCGCACCGGGCTGCCTTGCTCGGGCGTCTCGCCCGGCCGGAGCGCGACGCCGTCCATCATCGACAGGTCGATCGCGGGAAACGGTCGCAAAGCGCGCACCTCGGCGGCGGCGACGCGTCCCACCGCCTCGCGCAGCGGCACCTCCTCGGCCGGCAGGCCGGAGGGCAGGCCGTCCAGCAGCAGCTCCAGGGCCCACTCGTGGCTCGGCTTGTAGAGAAAGCCTTGTTGTTTGACAGCACCCACGAGGGGAAAATACACCACTTTCCGCCGCGGGCGAAAGAGGCGGGCGGCGGGGAGCAGGGACGCTGAGCGGCATCGATCCGATTCTGACCGAGCTGATCGAAGCGCTGGAGCGCGAGTCCGGTGTTCAGCCATCTCGGCGCCGGTTCCCGACCGACGTGCGCCCGGTGACTGCTCCAGTCGCTCGCGCCCGCGGTCGAGACGACCGCCGCACGCACGGGGTTGTTGTGCACATGGGCGAAAAGCTCGAGCAGAAACTGGTCGCTGTCGACGAGAATGGCCTTGTAGCGTTCGGCGAAAACCGGACACTTGCGCCTGCCGAGCCGGAGGTTCTTCCAGACGGCGAACCCGGTGTTGAACCAACCCGCTTCGCGGGGGTTTGAGGTCCGCTCGAGTTTCCCAACAACCTGGCAGCGATTTTCGACGAGATATCAGACTCGCTCACCCGCCAGCGTCGACAAAGAGCTGCCCGACGCTCTTGTAGCCACCGAGATCGCCGCTCGTCAGGTTTTTGCGCGTCCGGTCCAGGACGCGGGTGGCCTCGAGGTCGAAGTACCGCCGAGTCGGCGAGCGTGTCCACGTCGGCTGCCCGTGCTCTCCCAGTGCTCTCCGACTTCGCGGGAGCTGACGTGACTCGAGGAGGGGGATGCGCGGTGGGCTCAGGCCAGGTCGAAGCGGTCGGCGTTCATCACCTTGTTCCAGGCCGCCACGAAGTCCTTGGCGAAGGTCTCCCCGGCGTCGTCGCAGGCGTAGACCTCTGCCAGCGCTCTCAGCTGGGAGCTGGCGCCGAAGACCAGGTCTGCGCGGGTGGCGGTCCACCCGAGCTCGCCGCTCTCGCGGTCGCGGCCTTCGTAGACGTTGGCGTCGTTCTTGCTCGGCTTCCACTCGGTGCCCATCTCGAGCAGGTTGACGAAGAAGTCGTTCGTCAGCACGCCGGGCCGATCGGTGAAGACGCCGTGCTTCGACTGGGCGTGGTTGGCGCCCAGCACGCGCAGGCCGCCGACGAGCGCGGTCATTTCGGGCGCGGTCAAGCCGAGCAGCTGCGCGCGGTCGACGAGCAGGTGCTCGGCCGGCACGGCGTAGGTGGTTTTCAGGTAGTTGCGGAACCCGTCGGCGCAGGGCTCGAGCGCCGCGAACGACTCCGCGTCGGTCTGCTCCTCGGTCGCGTCCGTCCGTCCGGGCGTGAACGGCACCTCGATGTCGAGCCCGGCCTGCTCGGCCGCCTTCTCGATCGCCGCCGCTCCGCCGAGCACGATCAGGTCGGCCAGCGAGATCTCGACGCCGCCGGTCTGCGCCGCGTTGAACTCCTTTCGGATCTTTTCCAGGGCGCCGAGCGCCTCGGCCAGCTGCTCGGGCTGGTTGACCTCCCAGTCCTTCTGGGGCGCGAGGCGGATCCGCGCGCCGTTGGCCCCGCCGCGCTTGTCGGACCCGCGGAAGGTGGACGCCGAGGCCCAGGCGGTGGCGAGCAGCTCGGCGACCGACAGCTTCGAGCCCAGGATCTCGGACTTCAAGGCCGCGATCTCCTTCTCGCCGACGAGCTCGTGGTCGACCGCCGGGATCGGGTCCTGCCAGATCAGCTCCTCCTCGGGCACCTCGGGGCCCAGGTAGCGCGACCTCGGCCCCATGTCGCGGTGGGTCAGCTTGAACCACGCCCGCGCGAAGGCGTCCTCGAACTCGGCCGGGTTGTCGCGGAAGCGCCTGGCGATCGGCGCGTAGACAGGGTCGAGCTTGAGCGCCAGGTCCGCGGTGGTCATCATCGGCCGGTGCTTCTTCGAGGGGTCGTGCGCATCGACGACCATGTCCTCGTCGTCCACGTCCACGGCCTGCCACTGGTGCGCGCCGGCCGGGCTCTCGACCAGCTCCCACTCGTACTCGAGCAGCACCTTCAGGTAGCCCATGTCCCACTTGGTCGGGTTGGGCTTCCAGGCGCCCTCGATCCCGCTGGTGATCGCGTCGCCGCCCTTGCCGCTTTTGAAGCCGCTCTTCCAGCCCAGCCCCATCTCCTCGAGGGGCGCGGCCTCGGGCTCGGGGCCCACGTGCTTCGGATCGCCCGCGCCGTGGCACTTGCCGAAGGTGTGCCCGCCCGCGACCAGCGCGACGGTCTCCTCGTCGTTCATCGCCATGCGCGCGAACGTCTCGCGGATGTCGCGGCCCGACGCGACCGGATCCGGCTCGCCGTCCGGCCCCTCCGGGTTGACGTAGATCAGGCCCATCTGCACCGCGGCGAGCGGATTCTCGAGCTCCCGGTCGCCCGAGTAGCGCTCGTCGCCGAGCCACTCGGTCTCGGTGCCCCAGTAGACGTCCTCCTCGGGCTCCCAGATGTCCTCGCGCCCGCCGCCGAAGCCGAAAGTTTTCAGGCCCATCGACTCGAGCGCGCAGTTGCCGGCCAGGATCATCAGGTCGGCCCACGAGATCCGCTTGCCGTACTTTTTCTTGATCGGCCAAAGGAGGCGGCGCGCCTTGTCGAGGTTGGCGTTGTCCGGCCAGCTGTTCAGCGGTGCCAGGCGCTGGGCTCCGCTACCTCCGCCGCCGCGCCCGTCCCCGACGCGGTAGGTGCCGGCGCTGTGCCACGCCATGCGGATCCACAGCGGACCGTAGTGGCCCCAGTCCGCGGGCCACCAGTCCTGCGAGTCGGTCATCAGCGCGTGCAGGTCCTTTTTGAGCGCCTCGTAGTCGAGCTCGGAGAACTCGGCGGCGTAGTCGAACCCTTCCTCCATCGGGTTCGACAGCGACGAGTGCTGGTGGAGGATCTTCAAGTTGGGCTGGTTGGGCCACCAGTCCCGGTCCGAAGCTCCCCGCATGGCCTTCGTCTCGGCCGTCCTGCCCGTGACCGGGCACTTGCTTTCGGCATTGGTCGGTTTCTTTTCGCTCATATGTTTACCCCCTTCCTCTTCGGAGTGGTCGTTTTTGCTCTTGCGTAGGAAACTTGTACCGAAATCGGAGCGGAGCAAGAATTAAGTTGCGGTTTGTGCCACCTCGAAAGGCGGCGGAGAGATGAGTGACGACCGTTCATCGATCAAAGCACGTATGATTGCGGAGCTCAGCGGGCGGGACGGGGTGCGTCTGCCCACCTCGTCGTTGGGGCGTATCGCGCGGATGGGCGCGTCGGCGCTGCGCTCGGGCCGCATGATCGTGAAGGAACACCCCGCGCCCGGGGCGGGCAAGCCGAGCCGGACATGGAGAAGGTGGTCGAGGTGGTCACCTCGGTGGGCAGGCTCAAGGGCGTGGCGATGAAGCTGGGCCAGATCATGAGCTACATCGACGTGGCGATGCCCGAGGAGCTGCGCGACGCGCTGGCGGCGTTGCAGACCCACGCGCAGCCGATGGACGGCGAGACCGTGCGCGAGCTGCTGCTCGGCGAGCTGGGCGAGCTGGGCGAGCGTCTGCTGGCCGGGATGGAGCCAAAGCCGATTTCGTCGGCCTCGATCGGGCAGGTGCACCGCTGCGAGCTGCCGGACGGAAGAGCGGTGGCGGTCAAGATCCAGTACCCGGAGATCGCCGACGCGATCGCCGCCGACTTCGGTCCCGCCGCGGTGGGCACCAGGCTGGCCTCGCTGTTCTACCCGCACGCCAGGATCGACGCCTTCGTCGCCGAGGCCAGGCAGCGGTTCCTCGAGGAGTGCGACTACCTGCACGAGGCCCACTGCCAGCAGCGGTTCGCCGAGATCTACCGCGATCTGGCGTGCGACAATTAGTTCACCCCGCTGACGACAATTAGAATTCCCCATTCAGCGGGAGCAGAAGCGGCAGGGATTCGATAGACCTCGCTCGGGGAGAGCAAGGAGGTCTTCGGGTGCCAGTCACGGACGCTCAGGTGAGGAAGCTGATGGAGGAGATGAGCAAGCACGGGAAGGTCGGCCGGGCGTCGATGATGTCCGGGATGGACCGCAAGACGGGGCGGAAGTACGTCCGGTCGGGGCGGCTGCCGTCGGAGTCGGGGAGCGGGGAGCGGGACTACCGCACGCGGGAGGACCCGTTCGCGGAGGACTGGCCGACGGTCCGCGCGATGCTGAAGGACGCGCCGGCGCTGGAGGGCAAGGCGCTGTTCGAGTGGCTGCTGGAGCAGCGACCGGGGAGGTACGAGCCGGGCCAGGTGCGGACGTTCCAGCGGCGGGTCAAGGAGTGGCGCGCGACCGAGGGTCCGGACAAGGAGGTGTTCTTCGCGCAGGACCACCGCCCCGGTGAGGCGCTGCAAGTGGACGGCACGTGGGCGACGAGCCTGGGCGTGACGATCTGCGGCGAGCCGTTCGAGCACATGTTGCTGCACGCGGTGCTGCCGTACAGCAACTGGGAGTGGGCGACGGTGTGCCTGTCGGAGTCGCTGATGGCGATTTGGCGCGGGGTGCAGTCGGCGCTGTTTCGCTTGGGGCGGGTGCCCGAGTACCTGCAGACGGACAACTCGTCGGCGGCGACGCACGACCTGAGCGGGACGGGCAAGCGTGGATTCAACGAGGACTACGAGAGCTTCGTCCGGCACTTCGGGATGACGCCGCGGACGATCGCGGTGGGCCAGAGCCACCAGAACGGCGACGTGGAGTCGTCGAACGGCGCGCTGAAGCGGCGGCTCGAGCAGCACCTGCTCCTGCGCGGCAGCCGCGACTTCGAGAGCGTGGAGGCGTACGAGGCGTGGGTCCAGGGCGTACTCTCGAAGACCAACGAGCTGCGGACGAAGAAGGTCGGCGAGGAGTTCGCGGCGATGAAGGAGCTCGCGGTCTCGCGCCTGCGCGAGCACAAGGAGGAGACGGTGCGCGTGAGCCGCGAGAGCACGCTGCGCGTGATGCACAACACCTACTCCGTGCCTTCGCGGCTGGCGGGCGAGCGGGTCAAGGTGCGCATCTTCGACGACCGCCTCGAGGTGCTCTACGGCGGCAAGCGACAGCTCACGGTCGAGCGTCTTCTCGGTCGCTGTAACCACCGCGTGGACTACCGCCACATCATCTGGTCGCTGGTGCGAAAGCCCGGCGCGTTTCCGCGGTACCGCTACCGGGAGGAGCTGTTTCCGAGTGCCGTCTTCCGCCGCGCGTACGACGCGCTGAACGACGCGCTCGGCGCCGGACACGAGGCCGACCTGCACTACCTGCGCGTCCTGCACCAGGCCGCGGCGGTGAGCGAGTCGGAAGTGGAGACCGCGCTCGAGCTGCTGCTCGCCGGGGGCGAGACGCCGCTGGCCGACCGCGTCAAGGAGCTGGTGCGGCCCCGGGAGCCCGAGCTGCCCGAGATGGAGCCCTACGAGGCCGACCTCGTCGAGTACGACGAGCTGCTGAGCACGGCGACGGAGGTGACGTCATGAGCCGGGCCACGACCACCAGCGAGGGTCTCGACATGCTCCTGCGGGCGCTCCGGCTGCCGAGCTTCGTCGAGTGCTCCGAGGGGACGGCGCGCCGCGCCGAGAAGGAGGGCTGGGGCTTCGAGCGCTACCTCCGGCACCTGGCCGAGCTCGAGCTGGCCGACCGGGAGCGCCGCCGCACCGAGCGTCTGCTCAAGCGCTCCAGGCTGCCCGCGGACAAGACCCTCGACGCGCTCGACCTCGAGCGCCTCCCGGACAAGGTCCGCCGCCAGCTCCCGACGCTCTGCGAGGGCGGCTTCGTGGAGCGCGCCGAGAACGTCCTCGCCTTCGGCCTGCCGGGGAGGGGCAAGACCCACCTCGTGTGCGCCGTCGGGCACGAGCTGGTCGCGCGCGGCTACAAGGTGCTCTTCGTCCCGGCCTTCAAGCTGGTGCAGAGCCTCCTCGTCGCCAAGCGCGAGCTCACCCTCGAGGCTGAGCTGCGCAGGCTCGATCGCTTCGACGCCGTGATCGTCGACGACATCGGCTACATCCAGCAGGACCGAGACGAGATGGAGGTGCTCTTCACCTTCCTCGGCGAGCGGTACGAGCGGCGCTCGGTGATGATCACGAGCAACCTGGTCTTCTCCCAGTGGGACCGGATCTTCAAAGACCCCATGACCACCGCCGCCGCGATCGACCGGGTGGTCCACCACTCCACGATCCTGGAGCTGACCTCGAAGAAGAGCT
>JAWOBP010000100.1:0-15816 GCA_046484285.1 Polyangia bacterium | reverse complement strand
CGCAGCGACAAGCTCTCGTACGGCCTGTGCTCCGTGTCCAGAGACGTCGACAAGATACTCGGCGCCGGGCTGCTGCACGGCTACGCGCTGCTGCTCCACCTGGTCATCGGCCCCGGAGAGGTGGCGTTCGGTGAAGCGAACGAGCGCGACACCCGCCTGGAGCCGCTCTCGCCCGAATGCAGCGAGATCTGGCCCGCCCCGGGCTCCGAGCAGGGCCGGAAATGGAGCTTCGGGCTGGAGATGCTGCGGATGAAGGGGTGATCGCCGAGCGCATCACGGCGACCGGCAGGCAGCCCCAGTCGCAGCGCGAGCGGCTACGTGGCACGTCTTGTCTTGGTCGAGCAGAAGGAAACAATCCCCGCTCGACGCGAGATCGGAGATCGTGATCTCCTGCGCCGACAGAGCCCGGCCCGTGTTACCATCGAGAACTGGAGCAAGACATCTGCCCGGGGAGGATGGCGATGAACGGAACGGCGAGAATCCTGGTGGTCCTGTTGGCGGCGCTGGCGCTCGGCGCGGCCGGGTGCGGCGGGGACGGCTCTTCCGGCGGCGGGGACGCGGATACGGACTCGGACTCGGATACCGATACCGATGCGGACAGCGACTCTGATTCGGACACGGATACCGACACGGACACCGACACGGCGTGCCTGGATCTCTGCGCGGCGTGCGACCAGACAGGGCCGGATCCCTGCTGCGCGGGCATGCAGTGCCAGTCGAGCTGGGGCGACGACGTCTGCCTGCCCTGGCCGCTGCCGGACGAGTCCCTGTGCCCGGTCGGCGAGCCGACACCGGGCCAGTCCTGCGATCATCCCGGATTGATGTGCAGCTTTGGAATGATGACGGTCTGCATGTGCACCTGCCAGAGCTGGGAGTGCGCCTACTGAGCCACGACGGATGCGTCAGATGCGCTTTTTTGGTATCGAGGAGCTGGATCGCGACTGTCTGAAGAGAATCTGCGAGCGGGTGGGAAAGCCCAGGCTCGAGCGGGCCCGCCGGGCGTTCGAATCGGTCGCCGCCGAGACGCGAAAAGGGGAGATCGAGCTGTGAGAGAGGAAGCGCTGGCGATCGCACGCTCCGCGGCCGAGCCGTCCGCCCGCGCGAACCTGCTTCGCGAGTACCTCCTCGATCGGTCGCTCTCCTCGCCCGGCGGCGGGATCCGCCTCTACCCGACGCCCTCCCGCACCTGGTCGGACCGCATCCCGCGGCGCAGCTGGACGATTCGCCGCGGGTCCACGCTCTGGTTCTCGGGCAAGGAGACGTTGTTCTTCTCGGCGTCGAGCTCGACCACGGACTTCAGCTTCTTCAGCTCGTCCGAGCCCTTCACGGCGCTCGAGCTCTCGTCGTAGTAATCGAACCACGGCAGGCCCGCCTCGGAATAGTCCCTGGCGGTCGGCGGCGCGGTGGGGGGCTGCTCGCCGGCGATCCGGCTCCAGACCAGCGAGTCGGCCAGGTGCACGAAGCAGGCGGAGCGCCGCTCGCGATTCCAGACCCGGTGACCGTATGCGTCTTCGTAGATCTCCTGTCGCATGCGGCCTCCCGCGGCCAGGCCCATGTCGTTCGGAGCCGAGTAACAGAACGTCGGCTCTTCTTCCGTGACCCGCCACGGGTCGCTGTCGCGCGGGTCATGCTCCGCAAAGCGCCTTTCGAACTGCTCGCGCTTCATCGGGTAGGCCTCGATCTGCAGCCCGCCGTGCTCGGCCTCGCCGGTGAGCTGCTCCTCGGCGCTGTAGCCCGAGCCGAGCGGCATGGCCACGAACTGGCGGATCAGACCCTCCTCGACGCAGTAGCCGTCCAGCCACGGCTGGTCGGGAACCACGACGTAGCCCTGCCGCGGCTTGCGCTGCAAGCCCCTGCGCCAGCGGGCGCCGCTGACCGCGTTGATTCTGCCCGCCGCGATCTTGACCGCGAACGGGTAGCTCGTCGCGCGACTCGACACCCATTCCGATTCGAAATCGATCCACATCGCCTCGGAGCGGTACATCGGCAGAGCCACGCCGCCGCGCTCCAGCCAGCGGGTCGGAGCCCGCAGCGCCGGGTCGTCGACGTTGCGCAGCGGAAAATCTCCCAGCCCGGGCGGCAGGAAGTGGTCTCGCCCGTCGTCGGGAATCCGCAGCGTGCGCTGGAACCGGACTCTCAGCACCGCGCAGGGATGCACCTGCGAAAAGTCGAAGATCAGCCTGTCGTCATCGATCCGTATCATCTCCACCTCCTTGCGGGGATTCTCGACCCGCTTTGATATCGTGCATCCGAGATGCGTCTGTTTTTGTCTCAAAGCCGCGCGGCGGGGGTGCCGGGTCTGGGAGCGCGGCGCGGGGCCGTGGTCGTCTTCGTGCGATCCGGCAGCCCTTGCGTTGACAACGGCGCGGCGGCGAAATAGTAATTTGCAGTCATGAAGTACCGTTGCCTGGCCTGTGATCACGTGTTCGAAGCCGATGACTCCGCAAAGCGTCCGCGCTGCCCGCGCTGCATGGGGATCCACGACGTGGAGCCGCTGAAATCCGGCGGCGGCGGCGACAAGCGCGGCGCAAAGGGAGGGCGCGCCGGCCGGAGCGTGGCCGTGCTGCTGGTGCTGGCCGCGGCCGCGGCGGTCGCCTACTACCTGCTGCGCGAGCCCGACCAGGGCGAAAGGGAGGCCGAGGAGGCGCTCGAGCCCGAGAGCCTGGCCGAGGCGCTGGAGGAGCGCGGCGTTCCGGCCGACGACGTGGTGCTGCCGTTCGAGGTCACAGGGCGGATCGAGCTGCTCGCCGAGCGGGCGGCGGGCGACGCCGAAGGGGCGGACGCCGTGCAGAAGCTGCTCGACGAGCTGGGCCGCTTGCGGAAAAACGAGAGCTGGAAGCCGTTCCACCAGCGCTCCCTGTCGACCAGGGCGCCGCTGACCGCCGACGAGCTGCTGGCCGCGATCGAGTCCGAGTCGGACGAGCAGCCGCCCGAGGCGACCAGCTACGAGGCGACCTGCCTGCTGCTGGCCGCCGCGCGCGCGGCCGGAGTCTCCGAGGCCCGGATGGCGCGCATCTACTCCTTCGAGGGCGAGGATCGGCCCGCGGATCCGACCGGCCGCTACGGCAGGTTCGCCGTGGCGCTGGGCGGCGGCGGCGAGTCCTCTCCGCGGCTGTTCGAGCCCTACGAGCTGCGCTCGGGCAAGTCCGCCGCGGGCGAGGTGCGGGTGCTCTCCGACGTGGAGGCGGCGGCTCCCTACTACCACGAAAAGGCGCTCTCCTTGCTGGTCGAGCGCGACACGGCCGCGGCCTTCAGGGCCAACGACGCGGCGATCAGGCTCGATCACGACTGCGCTGCCTACCGCGTGGGCAGGGGGATGATCTTCGTGATCAGCGGAGCGCCGGACGAGGCGCTGGCCGAGTACGAAAAGGCGATCAAGCGGCGCGACGACGCGGTGCGGCGCGTGCTGCTCGCCGATCTGCTGATCAAGCTCGGCGATCCGGGAGCCGGGCGGGCCGAGGGCGAGGTGCGAGCCGCGATCGAGAAGATGTCCGGCTACGCCCAGGCCCACGCCGTGCTGGGACAGATCTACGCGATGCGCGGCGAGCTCGAGACGGCCGAGTCGGAGCTGTCCCTGGCCGAGAAGCTCGACCCGCGCTCGCCCGAGATCTCGATGTCGTGGGCGATGTACCACCTGCTCCAGGGCGACAGCGAGCAGGCGATCGAGCGGGCCGAGCAGGCGGTGCGCCTCTCCGGCGGAGGCGTCGACAGCCTGATCGCGCTGGCCGGCGTCTACAAGCAGACCGCTCGTTTCGACGAGATGCGCGAGGTGCTGGATCGCCTCGGCGAGGCGGTCGGCTCCGAGGAGATGGCCGAGGAGATCGAGCGGATGTTCGGCTACTCGCCGGGCGAGGGCGGGGAGCCGGCCGAGAGCGCGGGCGACGCCGGAGCCGGCGAGCTGGCGCTCGGACCGCTGCCGGACGCCGGAGTCGGAGATATGAAGCTGGAGCTGGGCAAGGATCGCGAGAGAAAGAAGCCCGGACTCGGCGTCGGAGGTCTGGGCGGTGGATTGGGCGGTGGACTGGGCGGAGGTCTGGGCGGCGGAGGTCTGGGCGGCGGGCTGGAGCTGAAGATGGGAGGATCCGGGGGCGGAGGCGAGTGATGCGCGACGGCGGGACCAGAGGCGATTTTCTGATTCGCGAGGCGGGCTCGGTGCCGGCCCAGGAGGTGGCCCGCTCCAGCGGGGCGACGATCCAGGTGCTGCTCGGGGCCGAGCAGGGCATGCCCAACCTGTTTCTGAGAGTCTTCACCCTGGAGCGGGGCGGCCGGATTCCGCTGCACTCGCACGACAACATCGAGCACCAGCAGCTGATGCTCGCCGGTCGGATGCGGTTGGTGCTGGACGGCCGGGAGCACCTGGTGCGCAGCGGCGACGCGATCTACATTCCGCCGAGGTGCGCCCACTCCTACGAGAACGCCGGCGAGGGCGAGGCGCGCTTCTTGTGCGCGGTGCCCGCCGGTGTCGAGTACAGTACCGAATGGCTGGACGAAGCGAGCGGCTGACGCGCCCTTCTGGATCGGTTATTGTTGCCGGGTCGGCTTTTGCGAGGAGATCGCGATGGGGGTCCGAGCTCGAACCAGGCGCCTTGCGATGGCGATCGCCGCCGCGATGCTGGCGGCGGTCGCGGCGCCCTCGGCGGCGAGCGCCGAGCGGAATACGGATCTCTCACCGCCCAATCCCTACGAGTTGGAGAGAGACCCGGCGCTGCGCACCCACGGCTGGGTCGCGCTCGGGATCGGCGGCGCGATGCTGGCGGCGGGAGGAGTCACCGGCGGGCTGGCGCTGCACTTCGACGCCGAGCTTTCCCGCGATTGCTCCGCAGGCTCCTGCCCGCCAGCGCGCCACGGCGATCTCGATCGGATCGACTACCTTTCCAAGTCGTCCACGGTGCTGCTCATCTCCGGGGCGGCGGCCTCGATCGTGGGCCTGCTGGTGCTGACGGTCTTCGCGCCCGAGATCGAGCGGCCGCCGGAGCGGGAGGACGGAGAGGTGGCGGCGGCGCGCCTGCTGCCCGAGTGGAGCGGCGATTCGCTGCGGTGGAGGTTCTAGGAGATGATCTCGTCGCGCCTGGCCGTTGTCCTGCTCGCCGCGCCGGCGCTGGCGGGCTGCGACCTGTTTCTCGACAATACCTCCCGCGGCCCCGAGGTCGCCGCGGACGAGAGCTGCCCCGGATACGAGGGCGAGGATCCGTGCTGCTCGCTCGACGATCCCTGCGGCTGGGCCGGCGACGGCCAGTGCGACTGCCAGGGGACCTGCCCCTGGGACGCCGACGACTGCGCCGGCGGACCGGACGGCGGCGACACCGACACGGGCAGCGACCCGGACGGCGGACCGGCCTACTGCGAGGGCTACCAGGGCGACGACCCCTGCTGCATCCCCGACGATCCGTGCGGCTGGGCGGACGACGGTTACTGCGACTGCGAGGGTTGCGACTGGGACGCGGCGGACTGCACTTGAATCGCCCGCGCCGCGACAATAGACTCGAAGGTCGACAAGGATGAAAGATAGATAGCTGTCTGCAACCAGGAGAGAATCGAATGCGCCATGAACTCGTCATCCTCGCCGTGGTGGCCGCGTCGCTCGCGGTCGCGGGCTGCGGTGGCAAGAAGCAGAAAGCCAGGAGCGCGGCCGACCAGGACGCCGGACCGGACGCGGGCGAGCTCGAGGAGGTGGACACTGCCGCCGAGGAGGAGGTGACCCCCGAGAAGGACACCGGCGCCGAGCCGGAGCCGGAGCCCGAGCCGGAGCCGGAGCCCGAGCCGGAGCCGGAGCCCGAGCCGGAGCCGGAGCCCGAGAAGGGGCCGGCCCAGTTCCCACCGCATCCGTCCAACAGCTTCTCGGGGCGCAGCCCGAGCCCCTACCTGCTGTCGGTGCGCAGGATCCAGGTCGTGCCGGCCAAGGCCGGCGGCGAGTGCTGGGACGAGTGCAGCGGTCACACGGCCACCGCGATCGGCGCGGCGATGTCCAAGATCGAGGTGCTGCCGCCGGCCGACCAGGGCAAGTTCGGCCTGGCGGCCAAGGCGCTTTCGACCGGGGTCGGTCTGGCCGGAGGCAAGGACGCCTTCCCCGACGTGTTCATCAACATCCGCTGCGGTCACGGGCAGGGTCACCAGACAAAGAAGAACTCGGCCAAGAACGCGATCGACGCCAGCTGGAAGTACGAGAACAAGAAGCTGATCCTCGACGAGCGCGACCAGTGCGCGATCAGCGTCTGGGACGCCGACCCGGACGGGGACGAGGAGATCGGCCGCACCACGGTCAGGCCCGTCAAGATGGCCGGCGGCGGGGGCACGGCCGTGATCTACGGAGCCGAGGCCGGGTTCGGCCTGGTCTACTCGCTGGAGCTGGGCATCAAGCCGCTCGACGAGGGCTCGGGCGGCGGAGCTTCGGGCGGCGGAGCTTCGAGCGGCGGTTCCGGCGGGGGCTCGAGCGGCGGAGGAGCTACCAGCTACAGCATCGAGATCGTCAAGGCGCAGGTGAAGAAGACCAAGTCGGACGGCAACAAGTGGGACAAGAAGATCCCGATGCTGGGCGGCGAGAAGCCCGACGTGTTCGTCAGCGCCTGGATCAACGGCTACAAGAGCAGCTCGCCCTTCATGGAGACCTCGGTGCTCAAGGAGAACTTCTGGCCCAAGTGGGAGGAGGGCGGCTCGGTCTCGCTGGAGCCCGACGATCACATCAACTTCATGGTCTGGGACAAGGACGCCGCTCAGAACGACCTGATCGGAGAGTGCAAGACCGAGCCGATGAAGGATCAGCACACCGGCGAGGTCTGGATCAAGAACTGCGGGCAGGTCGACTACCTGCTGGTGCGGATCGAGAAAAGGTAGGCCTCAGAACCTGCGGTCGGCGAGGAATGGCATCTTCTTTCGCACCTCGGCCACCAGCTCGGGGTCGACGTCCGCGACGACCAGCCCCTCGCGCTCGCCGCCGTGCGCCGCGACCCGGCCGAGCGGATCGATCACGGCGCTGCCGCCTCCGTACTCCAGCCCGCCTCCGGAGCCGACGCGGTTGACTCCGACCACGTACTGCTGGTTCTCCACGGCGCGGGCGCGCAGCAGCAGGTCCCAGTGCGCCTGCCGCTCGGACGGCCAGGAGGCGATCACCAGCACCAGCGCGGTCCGCTCGGCGACCAGGCGGAACAGCTCGCAGAAGCGCAGGTCGTAGCAGACGAAGCAGGCCGCGCCGACGCCGTCGATCGCGAACGGACGCGGGCCGTCGCCGGCCCGGTGCACGCGCTGCTCGCCCATGAAGCCGAACAGGTGGCTCTTGGCGTACTCGGCGAGCGTCTCTCCGGCCTCGTCGACCGCCAGCGCCAGGTTGGAGCCGCGGCCGTCCTCCTCCCGTCGCACGTAGCCGCCCACCACGACCATCCGCAGCCGCCGCGCCAGCTCGCGCAGGAACTCGGGAGTTTCTCCGTCGGGAGGCTCGGCGGTGAGCTCGGGATCGAGCGAGAAGCCGGTCGCGAACATCTCGGGCAGGACCAGCACCCGGGCTCCGCGCCGCCGGGCCTCGGCGGCCAGGGAGGAGACCCGCTCGCGGTTGGCGCGCCGGTCTTCCCAGGCGACGTCGAGCTGGACGCCGGCGATCCGCAGCGCGCTCATCTCTCGCCTCCGGGCCCTCGCTCCGCCTTCTCGCGGCGTCGCAGCAGACCGGGCAGCACCACCAGCGCGGCCAGCAGCGAGGCGAAGATGCCGATCACCAGCACCAGGCCGAGGCTGCGCACGCCCCAGTGATTGCCGAGCAGCAGGCTGCCGAAGCCGATCAGCGTGGTCGCGCCGGCCAGCGCGATCGCCTTGCCGGTGGTCGCCGCCGAGCGGCGGATGCTGCCCTCCTGCTCGGCGCGGTGCGCGAGGTGGACCCCGTAGTCCACCCCGGTCCCGATCAGGATCGGTAGCCCCATCAGGTTGGCGTAGTTCCACTTGATGCCCGCCAGGTACATCACCAGGACGGTGCAGCCCGCGCCGACCACGACCGGCACCACGGCCAGGAAGATCCCGAGCGGATTGCGCAGATCGAGCAGGATCAGCAACAGGACGGCCACGCCGGCCAGCAGCACCGCCTGGACGAAGCCCTCGTGCACCATCTCGGTGAAGACGCGATGGGTCACCGCGTGGCCGGTGGCTTTGGGATCGACCGAGAGCAGCTCGTCGGCGTGGGTGTACAGCGATTCGCGCTCACCCAGGTCGCCGGCCGGGTAGGCGATCACACAGAAACGCTCGCCATCGCGGCTCACGTAGCGGCTGCGGATCGCCCCGGGCAGATCCGCGACGCCGAAGCCGCTGTCGCTCAGCCCGGAGCCCAGGATAGACAACCCGCGATCCAGCGCGGCGAAGATCTCCTCTTGCAGCTCACGGGCGCGGTCATCGTCTCCGCTCTCGCGCACCGCCTCGACCGCCGCCGACGCTTTGGCGGAAAGCTCGCCGAGCAGGGGAGCCTCGGCCCGTTTCGCGCGCTTGGCGTCGAACTCCAGATCCGCGAGCGTGTCGGCCAGTTCCTGGAGGGCCTCGGCCAGCCGCTCGGCGCTCGGAGCGCGACCGTCTCCGCCGGCCAGTTTTCCGATGTGATCGGCAGCCAGCTCGACGCGCCGGCGCGCATCGTCGTCCACCCGCGCCAGAATATCGAGCTTGCGCTCCTGGTCGTCGGGAATGAACTGCGAGACCGCCTCGGCCCGCGAGACCGACGGCAGCTTCTCGAAGCCGCGGCGAATCCGCTCCGCCTCGGCCAGCGAGTCGGCGACCGCGGTGGAGTAGGTCATCGAGAAGTCGGTCTGCTCGTCGAGCAGGCGGATCCCGCGGGTGGCCTCGGTCTCCTCGGGCAGCATGCTCTCCACCGCGTAGTCGAAGCCCACCCGCGGAGTGACCGCGGCGCCGGCGATCAGCACCAAGGCGGTCAGGACCGGCAGCACGATCCGCGAGCGAGCGATGCTGACCCAGAAGACCCGCCGCCGCTCGCGGACGCGCTCGACCACGGACAGTCCCGGGTGCCACAGCAGCAGCGCCGCGGGCAGCAGGGTCAGGTTGGCCGCCAGGATCAGCGCGGTGCCGGCCCCGGCGATCACACCGAACTCGGAAAAGCCCTGGAAGTCGCTAAACGCAATCGCGAAAAACGCAACCGAGGTCGTGATTCCGCCGACCATCACCCCGGGACCTGCGCGCAGCAGCGCGATCTCGACCGCCTCTCTCTTGTCGCTGCCGCGGCGCAGCGCCTCGTGGAAGCGTTGCACCACGTGGATGGTGAAGGCCACGCCCAGGCCGAACAGCACCGCGGCGAAGTAGGAGGTGATCATGGTCAGGTGGCCGTAGAGCGCGCCGGTCAGCCCGGCGGACCAGATCAACCCCACGCCCAGCGGCAGGGCGACGAAGGTCGAGACGCGGAAGGAGCGGAAGGCCAGCACGAAGACCAGCAGCACGCCGATCCCGGCCGCAGAGCCGGCGACGATGCAGTCCCGGGTCACCAGCCGCAGCTCGTCGGTCGCCAGCACGGGCATTCCGGTCACGAGCGCCTCGACGTCGTCGTGCCGGGAGGCGGTGGCGTGGGCGATGCGCCGCACCTTGTCGGTGACGGGGGACACCACCTCCATCGCCTGGGAGTCATTGGCCGGCTGCACGTACATCAACACCAGCCGCGGTGGATCGCCGTCGGCGTCGACCAGGTAGCCGCCCGCGTCCATGGCGCTGCCGGTCATCGAGGGGCCCCGTTTCCAGAAGGCCTCGAAGATCTCCAGCGACTCCAGCTCGGGCCGCTCGAACCAGCGCTCGATGTCGGCCAGCAGGTCTCCGAAGAGGCCGAAGGCCTGCTTCGCCTGCTCGGGCTCGGTCCCCTCGGGCACGGTCTGGCGCTCCAGCTGCGAGGCGGCCAGCTCGATCATCTCGGCCAGCGTCTCGGCCCGCTTCAGCTCGCCGATCCGCTCGCCGTCCTGGTTGACCAGCTCCACGGCCCTGGCCAGCGTCTGTTCCGGCGCAAACAAAAGGCCGTGCTTTTCGAAAAAGCCCAGATCGACTTGGTAGAAGACGTCGCGGATATCGCCCGGGTGCTCGCCCAGCTCGGCCGCCACCTCGTCCGCCGCCGACTTCAGCTCTTCCAGCGAAGATCCGCGCAGCACGACGACGAGCGCCAGCGAGGTGCCGAACATGCGGTTGACCTCCTCGCGGCGCGCGAACACATCGCTCTCGCTTCCGGACAGCAGGTTGCGATCGGTGGAGACGTGCAGGCGCGGAAGAAAGACGGACGCCGCCGCGGTCAGGACGATCGCCGCGACGATCACGGCCCTGGGGTGACGGAGAGGAATCCTGGACAGCAGGCGAATCAATGCGACGATCATGGAGCGAAGCTAGCAGACCCCAACGGATCGGGAAAGACCGCGTTGCAGTGATCGGCTCGCGACTCTGTCGGGCGACGTGGACACGGGGCGGGCGGCGTGATATGGAGTCGCCCTCCGGCAATGGGGCCGGAGCGAGCACACACGCCCCATCCGCGGCACGGCCGCGGCCGGGCCCCGGGTGCTGCGGCGGGACGAGAGCTCCGCCGGGTCGGGCTCGGAGAGAGGGGCGGAGGAGGACGGCCGCTTTGTTTTGCGCGGTCGTCCGTTGAACCCGGAGGAGAAAATGGAAGAGACCCCCAAGACGGCCGAGCCGGCCGCAGAGACACCCGTGCCACAGGATCGCAAGCAGCCCGAGCCCGCGCAGAAGGGCGGCGCCGGCGAGAGCGACGAGGTGGTCACCCTGCGCGAGCTGCTAGAGGCGGGCGTGCACCTCGGCCACCACACCAAGCGCTGGAACCCCAAGATGCGCCGCTACATCTACGGGACTCGCAACGGCGTGCACATCATCGACCTGCGGCTGACCAAGAAGCTGCTCGACGAGGCCTACGAGGCGGTGGCCAACCTGGTCGCGCGCGGCGGGCAGGTGCTGTTCGTCGGCACCAAGCGACAGGCGACGGACGTGATCTCCGAGGAGGCGCAGCGCGTCAAGATGCACTACGCCACCAATCGCTGGCTGGGCGGCACGCTGACCAACTTCCGCACGATCAAGAACACCATCGAGCGGATGCGCTCCATCGAGAACATGCGCACCGACGGCACCTTCGAGGCGCTGACCAAGAAGGAGGGGCTCAAGCTGGAGAAGGAGCACACCCGCCTGACCAAGTTCGTCGGCGGCATTCGCGATATGAATCAGCTTCCGGCCGTGGTGTTCGTGATCGACCCCAACAAGGAGGCGATCGCGGTGGCCGAAGCGCGCAAGCTCGGCATCACCCTGGTCGCGCTGACCGACACCAACTGCGATCCCGACGCGGTCGACCTGCCGATCCCGGGCAACGACGACGCGATTCGCTCGATCAAGCTGGTCACGTCGACGATCGCCGACGCCTGCCTGGCCGGGGTCAAGCGTCGCCGCGAGATGACAAAGGGTGCCGGCGAGGCGGCCGCGGCCGCCTCGGGCGGCGGACCGCGCGTCGAGGTGGCGCGCAGGCCGCGGACCGGCGGCGGGCGCAGGCCCAAGTCGAGCTCGAAGAAATCCGGGTGAGAAAGGAGAGTGCCGTTATGGCCCAGATCACCATGACCATGATCAAGGAGCTGCGCGAGCGCACCGGCGCCGGCGTCGTGGATTGCAAGAACGTGCTGGCCGAGACCGGCGGCGACGTGGACAAGGCGGTCGAGGAGCTGCAGAAAAAGGGGATCGCCAAGGCCGCCAAGAAGCAGGGCCGCATCGCGGCCGAGGGCCTGATCGGCAACTACGTGCACGCCGGAGGCCGGATCGCCGTGCTGGTCGAGATCAACTGCGAGACCGATTTCGTGGCGCGAGGCGAGGACTTCGGCCGGCTTTGCGAGGACGTGGCGATGCAGATCGCCGCGATGAGCCCGCTCTACGTGCGCCCGGACGACATCCCCGAGGCGGACGTCGAAAAGCAGCGCGAGATCTTCGCCGAGCAGGTCAAGGCCGAGGGCAAGCCCGAGAAGGTGGTCCCGCGCATAGTGGACGGCAAGCTGGCCAAGTGGAAGAAGGAAAGCAGTCTCGAGGAGCAGGCGTTCGTCAAGGACGGCGACAAGAGCGTGGGACAGCTGATCGCCGAGTTCACCGCCAAGACCGGCGAGAAGACCACGATCCGCCGTTTCGTTCGCTACGAGGTGGGCGAGGGGCTCGAGAAGCGCGAGTCCGACATCGCCTCCGAGGTCGCCGAGATGGCCGGCGGCAAGGACTGAGATGAGCTGCGGGGGATCGCGGCGGGTCGTGCTCAAGATCTCCGGGGAGGCGCTGGCCGGAAAGGCCGGCGGCGGGATCGCTCCCGACGTGCTGGCGCGGGTGGCCGGCGAGCTGGCCGGCGCGCTCGAGGACGGCGCGCGCGCCGCGGTCGTTCCGGGCGGGGGCAACGTCTTTCGCGGCCTGGGCGCCGCCGCGGCCGGCTTCGACCGCGTCACCGCCGACGAGATGGGCATGCTGGCCACGGCGATCAACGGCCTGGCGCTGCGCGACGCCGTGCGGCGCGCCGGGGGTCGCGCCGAGCTGTTCACCGCGCGTCCGCTGGGACCGGTCGGCCGGCCGTACGTCCGCGACGACGCGGCCCGCCTGATCGACGAGGGCGGGCTGGCGATCGCGGCCGGCGGCACGGGCAATCCTTTTTTCTCCACCGACTCGGCCGCGGCGCTGCGCGCCGCCGAGCTGGGCTGCGCGCTGCTGCTCAAGGGCACCAAGGTCGACGGCGTCTACGATCGGGATCCGGCCCAGCACTCCGATGCCGAGCGCTTCGAGCGGCTGACCTTCGACGAGCTGCTCGAGCGGCGCCTGGGCGTGATCGACCTGACCGCAGCGACCCTCTGCCGCGAGAACCGGGTGGAGCTGCTCGTCTACGACATGAACGAGCCGGGCGCGATCCGCGCCGCCGCCCTGGGCCGGGCGACCGGCACCCGCGTGATTCGCGGGTGAGTCGTTTTCTGTCTTCGGCTTCTTTTCGGTTTTCACGACCTTTGTTTGCCCGGTGGGTCATCGGTTACAATCGGGATTGCAAAGGAGGTGGTGTCACGCCTCGGGATCTCCGCGGGCTGGCCGCGTTGAGAGAAGAGCAGCTGCTCGAGTGCCATCTGCTCGTCTGCTTCGTCGACCGACCTCGAATCGTGGACGGTCTCGAGGTTCTTCCCTGGCGTCGGTTTTATAGAACGCCTTTGGGTAGTCTGGAGCTCCTGAGGATCGCGGCGTCCTCACCCTGCTGACCGATCACGAACAGCCCCTTGCGCTCGGCGTGGCGCAGCGCGTCCGTGGGCAGCACGATCGCGGCCACCGCGCCCATCACCCGGCAGTCCGAGAGCAGGTCGACCCGGGCCGCCGGGGCCGCCTGGCAATCGAATCCTACTCGAGCGCCAGGTTGGTCAGCTCCTCGGTGACCTCGTAGTCGTAGCCGGGGTACTCGTAGAGCGACATGCGGGGCTCGGTCTCGCCCAGCGAGTAGCCCCAGATGCTGCGGTACTCGTCGGCGTCCTCTCCCATCGCCGAGAGCTGCTCGAGGTACTCGGCGATCGACTTGGACTCGATGATCACCACCTTGCCCATCTGGTGGATGATCGGGCTGTGGTTGCGCGTCGCGTCGTGGTCGAACTCCAGGATGCGCCTGCCGTACCTGGTGATTCCGATCACGCGGTAGGTGAGGCTCTTGCCCACGCCCGGCAGGTTGAGCACGTTGCGATCCGTGGCCAAAAACGGGATCTCCGCCCGCCGGCGCAAAGCGTCGATCCGCTCCACGATCTCCCTTGGCGCGGCGGTCAGCTCGTCCAGCTCGTCCATTCGCTCGGAGGGGATCGCTCCCAGCGTCTTCTCCTCGACCTGCTCCTGCACGGCTCGGGCGTTGGTGGCAAAGGCGTGGAAGTTCTCCATGTAGCCCTTGACGCTGAAGGTGTAGTAGTTGAGCACGCCCACGTCGTTGAGCACCTTGCGCAGCTTGATCGTGTGTCCGCGGCGCGAGGAGGAGGTGGTGAAGACGTGCTGGTTGGTCACCACCCAGCCCGCCTCCAGCAGCCTCGAGACCGCGCGCTCGGCCTCGGGGGTGACCTCCATCGGAGATTCGAAGTGGGTCTGGATCACGAACTGGCGGACTCCCAGCCGCGCGGCCTTCTCTCGAAAGTCGGACAGCACCTCGACCAACCCGGGCGTCACGCGCTGCGGCAGGTAGATCGGCAGCCGCGTGCCGAGCCGTACGCGTACCAGCTCGGCGTACTTCTCGCCCTCGGGGCGCGCCCGGTTGGCCTCCGCCTTGCGCCGCGCCATCTCGTAGACGGAGTCGAGCAGCTTCTTCAACGAGCGGTTCGAGCTCATCAGGGCGTCGCCGCCGGTGATCAGGATGTCGCGCAGCTGGGAGTCGTTCTCGAAGTACTCCATCAGCCGCTGCAGCTTGTCCTTCCAGCTTTCCTTGGGCGCGAGGCGATCCAGATCGAAGTTGAGGTTGCCCCGCTGGAACTCGTACATCCGCTGGCACGAAGAGCACAGCCCGCCGCAGGCGCGTCCCATCGTGTCGGGGATCAGGATCGCGACTTCGGGGTAGCGGCGGTGGACGTTGTGGTGGGAGGGCAGGATCCAGCCAGCGGCGTTGGGCTTGCCCGGCTGCACCTCGTCCTCCTTCTCCCAGCCGACGATGTGGCCGAACTCCTCGACCAGCTGGCGGCTGTAGACCACGTAGTCCCTGATCGCCAGGTCGGCCCCGATCGCGAAGTAGGGGACCCGCACGTGCAGCAGCGAGAGGTAGTAGGGGTTGACGAAGAACGGGATCCCGGCGTCGCGTGCGTCGTAGAGCACCTGCATGGTGTCCGGGTCGAGCGAGTTGCCCAGCATCTCGTTGAGCGAGTCCGGGTCGCGCACGGCGAACTTGAGGTGAAAAAGGTGATCGTCCCACCACTCCAGCACGCGGGCGCGCTTCTGCTCGTGCGTCATTTTCGGATCGAAGCGGTACTTGCCCGGATTCACCTCTCCCGAGTCGATCCGCGAGATGATCACGTCGATGATCCGGTCGCGGTTCTCCTCCCTGAGCTTGACGATCCTGGGGTCGAGCCCCGAGGGATAGCGCTCCATCCACTTGCGCAGCCGCTTGGTCGAGGGGGGCTCGCGCTCCTCGCTGCCGGCCAGTTGCCTGAACAGGTGCAGCATGTCCTCGAAGAAGAACGGCTTGGCGCCGCCGGTGCCGCGGTGGACCGCCAGCCAGATCAGCATGATCGGGTTGCTGACCGCCTTGGCGCCGCGCAGGTTGGTGTCGACGAACTCCCTGCCCGCGTTGTCCACGTAGTCGAGGAGCCTGATCGCGGCGAAGTCGCGCCAGCTGAGCTTCTCGAAGATGTCCCGGCCCTTGTGCGAGCCCTCGTAGTACTGCACCGCGGCCGGGTTCTGCTCCAGGATTCCCCGCGCCCAGTTTTTGACTCCCACCAGCGCCTCGACCTCGTTGCGCGCGTTGCGCATGATCTCCTCGAGCGTCGGGTTCTCCCTGAGCAGCTTCTTGAGCAGCCGGTGGGACTTGACGTTGATCGCGATCGAATCCAGGGGATGAACGGCGGACATGCGAGCTTCCTCCCTTCCTTTGTACAGAATATTGCACGGTCGGACGCGATTGGACAAATAACGGAAAGAACGGTCAAGCTCCAATTCCAGGTGTCATCGATAAAGCGGCCGTCACGGTCAAGGGAGAAATGCTCCCTCGCCGTTCGTGATAGCCGATGTCGCTCTACATTCACCCGATGACGCTCTCCTTGTTGCTCTTCGCGGTTCTCCGGTTCGCCGTGCGGGCCGTCTCCTCAGTCATCGATACGTGCTCTTCGTCGGGCCTTGGCGCCCGGGCACATG